>NZ_JBJURH010000022.1:0-158960 GCF_046098215.1 Streptomyces sp. Da 82-17 | reverse complement strand
AGTGAGACTTTAGCGGAATCCTCGTCCCGAACCTAATCGGGGCTGCGTCCTTTCGAACGCGGATTCCACATTCCGCAAAAGCGCACGAAAAGAAGACCGCGACGATGCGCGGTTCGATCCTTGGGTTCTTGCTGAATGGCTGTCCGGGGACCAACCGAAGTCGGCGCTCACGTCGGACAACTCGAAGGACTCTACGTAGGCCGTATGGCCCTGTCAACCTCGGGCCGCGGTCGCTATGGTGGCTCTGTGACTACGCACGCGTGCACCCAGCAGTGGTGGGCCGCCTGACGGCGGCCGTACTCACGTGTGCATCAACGGCCGCCGCCTCGGCGGCCGTTTGCGTATCCCCTTCCTGAGGACCGCGGCTCGGCCGGCGGACGGCGGCGGCCACGACTCAGGAGGACGAAGACAAGTGACGCGGATCTTCAGCGGCATCAAGCCGACCGGGCACCTGACGTTGGGCAACTACCTGGGCGCGCTGCGCCAGTGGGTCGAGGTGGACCAGCACCGCGCGGAGTCCCTGTTCTGTGTGGTGGACCTGCACGCGCTGACGATCGAGCACGATCCCGCGCGGGTGCGCCGGCTCAGTCGGCAGGCCGCGACGCTGATGCTCGCGGCGGGGCTCGACCCGGAGAAGTGCGCGGTGTTCGTGCAGAGCCATGTCGACGAGCATGCGCGGCTCTCGTATCTCCTGGAGTGCGTCGCCAACGACGGGGAGATGCGGCGGATGATCCAGTACAAGGAGAAGTCCGTCCTGGAGCGGGAGCGGGGCGGGAGTGTGCGGCTTTCGCTGCTCACGTATCCCGTGCTGATGGCGGCGGACATCCTGGCCTACGGGGCCGACGAGGTGCCCGTGGGTGAGGACCAGACGCAGCACGTCGAGCTCACCCGGGATCTGGCGGTGCGGTTCAACCAGCGGTACGGGCACACCTTCGTGGTGCCGCGGGCCACGCCGCCGAAGGTCGCCGCGCGGGTGATGGATCTGCAGGACCCGACGTCGAAGATGGGCAAGTCGCACGACTCGACCGCAGGGATCGTCTATCTGCTCGACGAGCCCGAAGTCGTACGCAAGAAGGTGCTGCGGGCCGTGACCGACAGTGGGCGGGAGGTCGTGTACGACCGGGAGGCCAAGCCCGGGGTGTCGAATCTGCTGGAGATTCTGGCGGCCTGTGAAGGGCGCGGGCCCGAGGAGTTGAGCGGGGCCTTCGATTCGTACGGGGAGTTGAAGAAGGCGGCCGCCGAGGCCGTGGTCGAAGTGCTGCGGCCGGTGCGGGAGCGGCATCGGGAGCTGTGCGCCGATCCGGCCGGGGTCGATGCCGTGCTGCGGGCCGGGGCCGAGCGGGCGCGGGCGATGGCGCGGCCGACGGTCGATGCCGCGTACCGGGCGATGGGGCTGATGCCTGCCTGAGGCGGCGGGCGCGGCGCCGTTCTACACGTACGTGGAACGGCGCCGCGGCTGTCCTCAGCCGTTGCCGGAGGCGAGCTCGCGGCTGCGGTCGCGGGCCGCTTCGAGAGCGGCGATCAGGGCCGCGCGTACGCCGTGGTTCTCCAGCTCGCGGATGGCGTTGATGGTGGTGCCCGCGGGGGACGTGACGTTCTCGCGGAGCTTGACCGGGTGTTCGCCGCTGTCGCGGAGCATCACGGCGGCGCCGATGGCGGCCTGGACGATGAGGTCGTGGGCCTTGTCGCGGGGCAGGCCGAGGAGGATGCCGGCGTCGGTCATGGCCTCGACGAGGAAGTAGAAGTACGCCGGGCCCGAGCCGGACAGGGCCGTGCAGGCGTCCTGCTGGGCCTCGGGGACGCGGAGGGTCTTGCCGACGGCGCCGAAGATGGCCTCGGCGTGGGCCAGGTCGTCCGCGCTGGCGTGGGAGCCGGCGGAGATGACGCTCATGCCCTCGTCGACGAGGACCGGGGTGTTCGGCATGACGCGGACGACCGGGGTGCTGCCGGGGAGGCGTTCCTCGATGAACGCCGTCGTGATGCCGGCCGCGGCGCTGATGACCAGGCGGTCCGCGGTGACGTGCGGGGCGAGTTCGTCGAGGAGTGCGCCCATGTCCTGCGGCTTGCAGGCGAGGATCAGGGTGTCGGCCCGCTTGGCGGCGTCGGCGTTGCTGACCGGGTCGACGCCGTAGCGGGTGCGGAGTTCCTCGGCGCGTTCGGCGCGGCGGGTGGTGACCAGCAGGTCGGCGGGGGCCCAGCCGGCCCGGATCATTCCGCTGAGCAGGGCCTCACCGATCTTGCCGGTGCCGAGGACTGCGACTTTCTGGGTCATGAGCGGGTGCCTTCCGGTGAGTCGTCCACCGTCATCCTCGCATCGCGGCCGCACGCCCGGCCCGGCTGTCCGATGGGCGGTACGGCTCAGGGGGTGCGGCGGCGGAGGGTGGCTGCGCCGAGGGCGAGGACCAGGAGGGCGCAGGCGGCGACGACGAGGACGTCACGGATGAAGTCGGCGGTGACGTCGGTGTGCGCGAGGACTTCGTTCATGCCGTCGACCGCGTACGACATGGGGAGGACGTTCGAGATCGCCTCCAGGACCGGGTGCATGGTGTCGCGCGGGGCGAAGAGGCCGCAGAGCAGGAGCTGCGGGAAGATCACCGCCGGCATGAACTGGACGGCCTGGAACTCGGAGTTCGCGAACGCGGAGACGAACAGTCCGAGTGCCGTGCCGAGCAGCGCGTCCAGGAGGGCGACCAGGAGCAGCAGCCAGGGCGAGCCGACGACGTCGAGGCCGAGCACCCACAGGGCGAGGCCGGTCGCGAGGGCGGACTGGACGACGGCGAGGAGGCCGAAGGCCAGGGCGTACCCGAGGATCAGGTCGGCCTTGCCGAGGGGCATGGCGAGGAGGCGTTCCAGGGTGCCGGAGGTGCGCTCGCGGAGGGTGGCGATGGACGTCACCAGGAACATCGTGATCAGCGGGAAGATGCCGAGCAGGGAGGCGCCGATGGTGTCGAACGTGCGCTGGCTGCCGTCGAAGACGTAGCGCAGCAGGAGCAGCATCACGCACGGCACGAACAGCATCAGTGCGATCGAGCGCGGGTCGTGGCGGAGTTGGCGCAGCACGCGCGCGGTGGTGGCGAACGTACGGGGCGCGGAGAAGGCGGTGACGCGGGCGGGGGCGGTTTGAGGGGCTCGGGTCGTCATCGCGCCTGCTCCTGTCGGTCGGGGGTCGTACGGTCCGTGCCCGCGCGGGCGTCGGGCCCGGCGCCGGACTCGGCGTGCGCCCGGGCGTCGGCCTCGTCGACCAGGCGGAGGAAGGCGGACTCGACGCTTCCGGTGGTGCCGCTCAGGGCGTCCGGGGTGTCGTCGGCGAGGATCGCGCCCTCGCGCATGAGGAGGAGGCGGTGGCAGCGCTCGGCCTCGTCCATGACGTGCGAGGAGACGAGGAGGGTGGTGCCGCGGTCGGCGATGGTGTGGAAGAGGTTCCACAGGTCGCGCCTGAGCACCGGGTCGAGGCCGACGGTGGGCTCGTCGAGCACGAGGAGTTCGGGGCTGCCGAGCAGGGCGACGGCCAGCGAGACGCGGCTGCGCTGCCCGCCGGAGAGGGTGCCGGCGAGGGCGTCGCGGTGCGAGGTGAGGTCGACGTCTTCGATGACGCGGGCGACGTCGGCGCGGCGGCGGGCGGCGGACGCGCGGCCCGGGTCGAGGACGGCGGCGAAGTAGTCCAGGTTCTGGCGGACCGTCAGGTCGTCGTAGACGGACGGGTCCTGCGTGACGTACCCGATGCGGGAGCGGAGGTCGGGGGCGCCGGCGGGGCGGCCGAGGGCCTGGAGCGTGCCGGTGACCTTGGCCTGGGTGCCGACGATCGCGCGCATCAGGGTCGTCTTGCCGCAGCCGGAGGGGCCGAGGAGGCCGGTGATCTGGCCGCGCGGCACGTCGAAGGCGAGGTCGCGCAGGACGGTGCGGCCGCCGCGTACGACGGAGAGGGCGGTGGCGTGGACTGCGGCGTGGCTTGCGGTGGGCACGGGGGCGTCACCTCCGGAACGACGGCTACGAGTACCGAGAGACGTAATTCATCACGTGATGAATAATCCTCCCGGCCGGGCCGGGGCGTCAAGGGAGGGGACCGGTCGGCCGCCGGCGGCTACGTGTGCTTCTTGGTGCGGTTGGCCGGGTTGCCCGCGCGGCGCGAGGTGCGGCGCGCGTACTGCTTGCGGGCCGTCTCGTACTCGGCGCGGCGGAGCTGTTCGCCGGGGGCCTCGGTGAAGGTGCGCAGGAAGTACGCGAGCAGGGCGCCGATGAAGCCGATGGCGAGCATCGAGCGGAGGGACTGCTGGGTCTGCGGGTCCGGGCGGCGGCTGTACCCGTCCCAGGTGCGGCGGAAGGCGAGCGCGCCGCAGATCGCGAAGACGGCCACGACCAGTACGTCGACGAAGGCGCCGACCTGCGCGATCTCCAGGCCCTGGTACGCGAAGCGGAGCAGCAGGCAGCCGCCGAACGCGAGGGAGAGCGAGCCGAGGGCGACGGCGGCGCGGCGCAGGCCGTACTTGCCCGAGTGGTCCACCCAGGTCGTGCCGAAGAAGCGGATGGGCTCGGGCTCGGGGCCGCCGGAGGACGCGGTGGCGGGGCGGGGCGCCGGTTCGGGTGTGTCGCTCACGGTGCCGATTATCGCCCGCGGCGGCGGTCGCTGCCGGTGCACGGCGGTGAGTCTGTCGTGGCCCGGCTGTCAGTCCGTCGTGGCTGCCCGTTGGTGGCGCGCGGCGGCGGTGGTATGCGGAGCACGCGCTACCGCCCCCGAGGGCGGCCGTTGTCGGCGCGGCGCGCTAGTTTGGTCGGGCGGCCGGGCGCGAACGGCCGGGGGCGACTGGGGGAGGTCGGCGGCAGTGCGGCTGCGGTCAGGGGATCCGGAGGCGATCGGCGGCTATCCGCTGGAGGCACGGCTCGGCGCGGGCGGCATGGGCACGGTCTATCTGGCGCGTACGGCGTCGGGGCGGCGGATCGCGATCAAGCTGATCCACCAGCAGTTCGCGGACGACGAGGAGTTCAGGACCCGGTTCCGGCAGGAGGTCTCGGCGGCCCGGCAGGTCAGCGGCGCGTTCACGGCGGCCGTGGTCGACGCCGACCCCGAGGGCGCGCACCCCTGGATGGCCACGGCGTACATCGAGGGCCCCACGCTCACCGAACGGATCGCGGCGGGCGGGCCGTTGGGCGGCGCCGAGCTGCGCACCCTCGCCGTCGGCCTGGCCGAGGCGCTGCGGGACATCCACCGGGTCGGCGTGGTCCACCGCGACCTCAAGCCGTCCAACGTGGTGCTCTCGGCGGAGGGCCCCAGGGTGATCGACTTCGGCATCTCACGCGCCGCCGACCACCAGACGCTGACGATGACGGGGCGGGTCATCGGCACGCCGCCGTTCATGTCGCCGGAGCAGCTGCAGTCGCCGCGGGACGTCGGCCCGGAGTCGGACGTGTTCTCGCTGGCGACGCTGCTCGTGTACGCGGCGACGGGGCAGGCGCCCTTCGACGCGGACAGCCCGTACCTGACGGCGTACCAAGTGGTGCACGAAGAGCCGGAGTTGGGTGCCGTGCCCACCGCGGTGCGGGCCCTGGTCGAGCCCTGCCTGGCGAAGGACCCGGCGCGGCGGCCGTCCACGGACGAGCTGCTCGGACAACTCCTGGCGCTGCCGGAGGACTTCGGCGAGAGCGGCGGTACGGGCACGGCTGCCGCGGGAACGGCCGCGGGACTTTCCGTGGACTCGGCGACGCGGGTGCTGGGCGGGGCTCGGGGGCTCGCGGCGGACGGGACGCGCGGGCTCGCGGAGGGCGGCGGGGGTCCGGGGCGGCTGCCGGACGAGGTGGAGCGGCGTACGGGTTCGCGGACGCTGACCGGCATCGGGCCCGGCCTGCGCAGGCGTTGGCGGTCCGTGCTCGCCGCCGCCGTCGCCGTGGCGGCCGTCGCGAGCGGCGTCGCCCTGCTCGGCCCGGACCGCGGCGCGGGCACGCAGAACGCGGCGCGGGGCGAGGACGGCGGTGCGGGGGCGCCCGGGAAGCCGCTGCCCGAGGGGTTCGAGCCGTGGCAGGTGGCCGTGCCCGGCGGCAAGAACATCCCGGACGAGCTGCGCTGCGTGACGCGCGGCGCGGATGTGTACTGCGGGGGCGGCGGGGTCGTCGCCACCCGGCTGCGGGCGGCCGACGGCAAGCGGCTGTGGGCGGTGCGGAGCCCGGGAGTGCCGGTCTCCGGGATGCACTTCGTGGGGGTTTCGGGGGCGTCCGACGCGAAGGGGGCCGCCGAGGGGGCCGACCCGAAGGGGGCCGACGGCGAGGGCGCCGACTCGACGGGCGCCGGCAGCGAGGGCACCGCCGCCGACAGCACCGCTTCCGCCAAGAGCAACAGCCGGAGCGGAAGCGGCAGTTCAGATCTCACCGTGATCGGCTACCGCGTCCCCGCCGGATCCGGCTCCGCCCAGGCCGTCGCGCTGACCGAGGGCGGCGAGGAGCGCTGGTCGGCGCCGCTCGGCGGGGAGTCGACGCTGCTGACGGGCCGTACGCAGAGCGCGGAGCTGTACCGCGGGGACGTGCTGAGCGTGGACCCGGCCGGCACCCGGATCGAGGCGCGCCGGGCGGGCGGGCACGGCGAGCTCCGCTGGTCCCGCGCCTTCCCGCCGGGCACGCAGTGCGCGCCGTACGCGCCGAACCCGCGCGCGGAGCGGCTCTACGCGCTCTGCGCCTCGACGGCCGAGGTGGAGTCCGTGCAGGTCACGCGGCCGACGCTGCGGCTGATCGACCCGGCGGACGGCCGGCTCGGCGAGCCCGTGCAGCTGCGCGGCCGGTGGCGTCCGGCCGGTGAGGCGGACGGCAGGCTGGTCCTCGTGGAGGAGCGGATGGAGGGCCTCGACTTCGCCGGGTACGGGGCGGTGGCGCTGTTCGACCCGCGCACCGGCAAGGTCACCGAGCATCCGCTGCGCGGACCGTCCGGTGACCCCGTCGAGGTGACCGAGGGCGCCGACCCGACGGTGGTCGCGGGCGCGCTGCACCTCGTGGAGCGAAGCGGACGGGCGCACTCCGTGGACCCGGCGACGGGTCGGGTGCGGTGGTCCCGGCAGACCGGCGTCGAGTGGGCCTCGGCGCCCGTCGCGGCGGACGGAGTGCTGTACTTCGGCTCGGCCAGCGGACGCGTCGCCGCCCTCGACGCGGAGGACGGCGAGCCGCTGTGGGCCACGCAGCCCCGCGTCGAGAGCCCGGGCAACGAGATGGGCGCGACGGCCCGGATCACCCCGGCCGGCCGCGCCGTGATCGTGAGCGCGGGCGGCAACACGCTCTTCGGCTTCGACACGAAGAGACCGCCGCAGGACGACTGACCGGAACCGGAGCGGGAGCGGGAGCGGAACCGGAGCGGGGCCGGAACCGACCCCGGGCCGGCAGACCCCGGCCGCCCGGAGCCTCAGCAGCGCGGCGCCACGTACCCGTCGCTGCCCGTCCGCACGTACGCGTCCGAGACGTACCGCCCGCTGCCTATCCGGTCCCAGATGGCCGTGGTCCCCATCGGGCCCGTGACCGTCTGGCCGGAGGCCTGGCACATCAGCGTGACGCGGGTACCCGCGCTGAGGGTGCCGACCTTGGCGTACGAAGTGCCGGGCCCCGAGCGGACGTTGACGTCGGCGACGACCGTGTACGTACGCGTGCTCGCCGCGGCGGTCTGCATCGCCGAGACCGAGTCTCTGATCGTGACCTGCTCACTCATGCTGCTCTCCCCCGTGTGAACCCGTGAACCCGTGAACCGTGTCCGCGGCACGCCTCTGCGCGTGCCGTCCCCCATGACGACGAACGGTGGGCCCCCGCCAGTTCCCTGGAGGGGGCCCACCGCAACAGGCAGAGATTCAGCCGAGCTTGCTGACGTCCCGCACCGCGCCCTTGTCGGCGCTGGTCGCCATCGCCGCGTACGCCCGCAGCGCGGCCGAGACCTTGCGCTCGCGGCCCTTCGGGGCGTACGTGCCGCCGAGCGCGGCCTCGCGACGGCTCAACTCGTCCTCGGCGACGAGGAGTTCGATCTGCCGGTTGGGGATGTCGATGCGGATGCGGTCGCCGTCCTCGACCAGGGCGATCGTGCCGCCGGAGGCCGCCTCGGGCGAGGCGTGACCGATGGACAGGCCCGAAGTGCCGCCGGAGAAGCGGCCGTCGGTGATCAGCGCGCAGGCCTTCCCGAGCCCGCGGCCCTTGAGGTACGAGGTCGGGTAGAGCATCTCCTGCATGCCCGGGCCGCCCTTCGGGCCCTCGTACCGGATGACGACGACGTCGCCCTCCTTGACCTGCTGCGTGAGGATCTTCTCGACGGCCTGCTCCTGCGACTCGCAGACCACGGCCGGGCCCTCGAACGTCCAGATCGACTCGTCGACGCCGGCGGTCTTCACGACGCAGCCGTCCACCGCCAGGTTGCCCTTGAGGACGGCGAGGCCGCCGTCCTTCGAGTAGGCGTGGGCGACGGAGCGGATGCAGCCGCCCTCGGCGTCCGTGTCCAGGGTGTCCCAGCGCTCGGACTGCGAGAAGGCCTCGGCGGAACGCTTGCAGCCGGGCGCCGCGTGCCACAGCTCCAGGGCCTCGGCGGAGGCGGTGCCGGAGCGGACGTCCCACTCGGCCAGCCAGCCGTCGAGGTCGGCGGAGTGCACCGAGTGCACGTCCTTGTTGAGCAGCCCGCCGCGGTTCAGCTCACCGAGCAGCGCGGGGATGCCGCCGGCGCGGTGCACGTCCTCCATGTAGTACGTGCGGCTGCCCGCGACGTTCGGCGCGACCTTGGACAGGCAGGGCACCCGGCGCGAGACGGCGTCGATCGCGTCGAGCCCGAACGGAACCTCGGCCTCCTGGGCGGCGGCGAGCAGGTGCAGGATCGTGTTGGTCGAACCGCCCATGGCGATGTCGAGCGCCATGGCGTTCTCGAACGCGTTGTACGTGGCGATGTTGCGCGGCAGGACGGACGCGTCGTCCTCGTCGTAGTACCGCTTGGTGAGCTCGACGACCGTGCGGCCGGCGCGCTCGTACAGCTCCTTGCGGGCCGTGTGCGTGGCGAGGACGGAGCCGTTGCCCGGCAGGGACAGGCCGATGGCCTCGGTCAGGCAGTTCATGGAGTTGGCCGTGAACATGCCGGAACAGGAGCCGCAGGTCGGGCAGGCGTTCTCCTCGATGCGGAGCATGTCCGCGTCGGAGACGTTCTCGTTGACGGCCTCCGACATGGCGTCGACCAGGTCGAGCGTGCGGACCGTGCCGTCGACGAGGGTGGCGCGGCCGGACTCCATCGGGCCGCCGGAGACGAAGACCGTCGGGATGTTCAGGCGCAGGGCGGCGTTGAGCATGCCCGGGGTGATCTTGTCGCAGTTGGAGATGCAGATCAGGGCGTCGGCGCAGTGCGCCTCCACCATGTACTCCACGCTGTCGGCGATCAGGTCGCGGGAGGGCAGCGAGTAGAGCATGCCGCCGTGGCCCATCGCGATGCCGTCGTCGACGGCGATCGTGTTGAACTCGCGCGGGATGCCGCCCGCCTCCTTGATCGCCTCGGAGACGATCCGGCCGACCGGCTGCAGATGCGTGTGGCCCGGCACGAACTCGGTGAAGGAGTTGGCCACGGCGATGACCGGCTTCCGGCCGATGTCCGCGCCGGGTACACCGGAGGCCCGCATAAGGGCGCGGGCGCCCGCCATGTTGCGGCCGTGGGTGACAGTGCGCGACCTCAGCTCGGGCATCGCCGCTCGCTTCCTTCTCCAGGCCCCGCGGCACATCGGCGGGACCTACTACGGGTCAGACTCATTCGAGAGTACGCCCAAGATCCAAGATCCGGACAGCCTGTCCGGATTGCGGGACGCCGCGCTCACGTACCGGGCAGGCTCGGGCTCACGTACCGGACAGCCCGCGCGGCCGTGCGTGCGCGCTCACTCCTGGGTCAGATAGCGCTGCAGCGTCGGCGCGACCTGGGCGATGATCTCCTCCTGGTCCACGGACGCCAGCGGCTCCACCTTGATCACGTACCGCACGAAGGCGATCCCGATCATGTGCGAGGCGGCGAGCTCGGCGCGGAACTTGGGGTCCGGCACGTCGAGGTCGCCCGCGACGCGCTCCAGGACCCGGCGCAGCACGAAGGAGCGCAGCGCCTTGGCGGCCGCCTCGTGCGTCACCGCGGAGCGGATCACGGCGAGCAGCGGGGCGCGCGTGGCCGGGTTCTCCCACACCGAGAAGAAGAACCGGGCGAGCCGCTCACCGACCTGCTCGGGCCCTTCGGCGAGCACGGCGGGGACGACCAGGGCGGGCTCGAAGCTGACCTCGATCGCGGCGGCGAAGACCTCGTCCTTGCTGCCGAAGTAGTGGTGCACGAGCGCCGCGTCGACCCCGGCGACCTTGGCGATGCCGCGTACGGAGGTCTTGTCGTAGCCGCGCGCCGCGAACTCGGAGCGGGCCGCCTGCAGGATCCGCTCGCGGGCCGCGGGCCCCTGCTCCCGCTCGGTGCGCGAGGGCCGGCCGCGGCGCCGCGGAGGCTCGGCGGGCCCGGAGGACCCGGAGGACCCGGAGGACCCGGAAGACCCGGCCGACCCGGAGGACCCGGCCGACCCGGCGGTCACGCGTGCTCCGACGACGCCTGCGGGGCCCGGTTCAGCGCGGACGCGAGGTGGAGCCGGGTGAACGCGAGGGCCTCGGCGAGGTCGGCCTCCCGCTCGGCGCTGGACATCGCGCGGCGGGTGTTGACCTCGATGACCACGTGCCCGTCGAAGCCGCCCAGGGCGAGCCGTTCGAGGAGCTCGGCGCAGGGCTGGGTGCCGCGCCCCGGCACGAGGTGCTCGTCCTTGCCGGAGCCGCGGCCGTCGGCGAGGTGGACGTGGGCGAGCCGGTCGCCCATGCGGTCCACCATCTCCAGGGCCTCGGCGCGGGCGGTCGCGGTGTGCGAGAGGTCGACGGTGAAGTGCCGGTAGTCGTCCTTGGTGACGTCCCACTCCGGGGCGTACGCGAGCATCTCGCGGTCGCGGTAGCGCCACGGGTACATGTTCTCCACCGCGAACCGCACGTCCGTCTCGTCGGCCATCCGCCACAGTCCGCTGACGAAGTCGCGCGCGTACTGCCGCTGCCAGCGGAACGGCGGGTGCACGACGACGGTGGACGCGCCCAGCTTCTCCGCGGCGGCCTGCGCGCGCTGCAGCTTGACCCACGGGTCGGTGGTCCAGACGCGCTGCGTGATCAGCAGGCAGGGCGCGTGCACGGCGAGGATCGGGATGCCGTGGTAGTCGGAGAGGCGGCGCAGGGCCTCGATGTCCTGGCTGACGGGGTCCGTCCAGACCATGACCTCGACGCCGTCGTACCCGAGGCGCGCGGCGATCTCGAAGGCCGTCGCCGTCGACTCCGGGTAGACGGAGGCCGTGGACAGGGCGACCTTCGCATCCGGGATGCGCACCACTGGTTCTGCCACGAAGGACAGGGTACGGGCCGCGGCGCCCCGCCCGGCAGGCGACCTCCGGCCGTGCCGCGCCGCCTTCCCGGCGCTCGCGCGGCCGGGCCAGGACGGGTCAGGCCGTGGTCGTGACCGCGCTCTCGTCCAGCTGGGGGCCCTCCGGGAGGTGGTCGAGGCGGCGCAGGATGACGCCCTCGCGCAGCGCCCAGGGGCAGATCTCCAGGGTCTCGACGCCGAACAGGTCCATCGCCCCCTCGGCGACGAGCGCGCCCGCGAGCAGCTGGGCGGCGCGGCCCTCGGAGACGCCGGGCAGTTCGCCGCGCTCCTCCGCGGTCATCGCGGCGAGCTGCGGAACCCAGTCCTCCAGGGACTTCCGCTTCAGCTCCCGCTGCACGTACAGCCCCTCGGCGGAGCGCGCGGCCCCGGCGAGCCTGGCCAGCTGCTTGAAGGTCTTCGACGTGGCGACCACGTGGTCCGGCTTCCCGAACCGGCTGAACTCGCCGACGGTACGGGCGATCTGGGCCCGCACATGGCGCCGCAGCGCCTTCACGTCCTGCGGGTCGGCGGGGTCGTCGGGCAGCCAGGCGGAGGTGAGCCGGCCGGCGCCGAGGGGCAGCGAGACGGCCGCGTCCGGGTCCTCGTCGATGCCGTACGCGATCTCCAGGGAGCCGCCGCCGATGTCGAGGACGAGGAGCTTGCCCGCGGACCAGCCGAACCAGCGGCGGGCCGCGAGGAACGTGAGCCGGGCCTCGTCCTCGCCGCTGAGCACCTGCAGCTCGACGCCGGTGGCCTCCTTGACGCGGCGCAGCACGTCGTCGGCGTTGCTCGCCTCGCGGACCGCGGAGGTCGCGAAGGAGAGCACTTCCTCGCAGCCCTTGTCCTCGGCGGCCTCCAGCGCGTCCCGCACCGTCGTGATCAGCCGGTCGACGCCCTCGGGGCCGATGGCGCCGGCGGGGTCGAGGAGTTGCGCGAGCCGCAGCTCCGCCTTGTGCGAGTGCGCGGGCAGGGGGCGCGCGCCGGGGTGGGCGTCGACCACCAGCAGATGCACCGTGTTCGAACCCACGTCGAGGACACCGAGTCTCATACGGAAAACGCTACTGCCCTCCGAAGGCCCGCCGGTCCCCTCCACCAGGTCCGCACGCATACCCTGGATTCGTGGCCAAGACGAAAAAGGCGAAGACCGACAAACCCGCCAAGGCGCCCAAGAAGAACGGGAAGAACGCCGAGGACGCCAACGCCAAGAACGCCAAGCACGGCAAGAACGGCAAGAAGGCCGCCGCCGCGGTGCCGGACGAGCAGGGCCTCGACTTCGCCCGCGCCTGGGTCGAGTTCCCCGATCCCGCCGACGACGAGCAGGTGTTCCGCTGCGACCTGACGTGGCTGACCTCGCGCTGGACGTGCATCTTCGGCAGCGGCTGCCAGGGCATCCAGGCGGGCCGCGCCGACGACGGCTGCTGCACGCTCGGGGCGCACTTCTCGGACGAGGACGACGAGAAGCGCGTGGCGAAGCATGTGGCCAAGCTCACCCCGGAGATCTGGCAGCACCACGACGTGGGCACGCAGACCGGCTGGATCCAGGAGGACGAGGACGGCGAGCGCCAGACCCGCCGCTTCGAGGGCTCCTGCATCTTCCAGAACCGCCCCGGCTTCTCCGGCGGCGCGGGCTGCTCGCTGCACATCCTGGCGCTCCGCGAGGGCCGCGAGCCCCTGGAGACCAAGCCGGACGTCTGCTGGCAGCTCCCGGTCCGCAGGACGTACGAGTGGATCGACCGGCCGGACGACACCCGGGTGCTGCAGATCTCCATCGGCGAGTACGACCGCCGCGGCTGGGGCCCGGGCGGCCACGACCTGCACTGGTGGTGCACGTCGGCGACGTCGGCGCACGGCGCGGGCGAGCCGGTGTACGTCTCGTACCGCCCGGAGCTGATCGAGCTGATGGGCAAGGAGGGGTACGAGCGCCTGGAGCAGCTCTGCGAGGAGCGGCTCGCTTCCCAGCTCCCGCTGGTGGCCCCGCACCCGGCGGACCCGTCCTGAGGTCTTGGGCGCGCAGCGTTGAGCGCGCGGCGGCCCCGGCAGGACTGCTGAACCGTCACTGCCGGGGCTGCTGAACCGTCTCTGCTCAGCCCGACTGGCTGGGCGATCCCGATCCCGTGCCCGTAGGACTCGTCGTCGGCTCGGTGGGCGACGGGTCGGTGGGGCTCGGGTCCGTCGGGCTCGGGTCCGTCGGCGTGGGTGACGGGTCGGTCGGGCTCGGGTCCGTCGGCGTGGGCGTCGGGTCGGTGGGGCCGGGGTCGGTCGGCGAGGGGTCCGTGGGCGTCGGCGAGGTCGGGCGGCCCGGGTCGCTGGGCGAGGGCGAACCCGCGCCGCGGCCGTCGATCACGACCACCGAGTTCCCGGGGCCGATCCGCACGCGCGCGTGCCACGTGCCCGCCGGCTCCCGGCTCTCGTCGACGTACACCCGGAGCGTCGTCGACTCCCCCGGTTCGAGCACTCCGGACGTCCGGCTCAGCCACAGCCAGGACGCGCCCTCGAACGCCGACCAGCGCACCGGGGCGCCGCCGGACGCGGTCAGCGTGATCAGCGTCGAGTCGCCGCCGCCGGGCTGCGCGTCCACGGTGAGGCGGCCGGGGCCCACGCCCGTGCGCGACGGGGCGGCGCCGGGGCTGATCACCTCGACCGACACGTCCGGCGTCGAACTCCCTTCCGTGAAGCGGGAGTCGGGCTCGCTGCGCGCGTTGCCCGCGTTCTCGTAGTGGTCCGCGCGGTCGCCGTCGGCGCCCGCGCCGCCCTCCTCGCTCGCGGTGACCGAGCGGCCGTCCATGCCCTCGCCGGTCAGCGGCGCGCCCCGGTACGCCGCCCACAGGGCGAGCACGGGCGCCGCGACGACCGTGGCCACCACCGTCGTCGTCACCGCGCGGGCGCGCATCCGGTCGCGGCGGGCGGCGTGGTCCTTCGGGTCCATCGGGAAGCCCCGCCGGTCGAACCGCGGAGCGTGCGCACGCGCGCGTGGCGCCTGCGCCATCGCCCCGTGCACGGCCGCGCGCGGCGCCGGGACGACGGGCAGCGCGGCGGGCGCGGCCGCGGTGCCCGGCCAGGCGGCGGCGCCGGCCCGCTCGGCGGTGCGCCGGCAGCGCGGGCAGTCGTCGACGTGCCGGACGAGCTCGCGGCGCAGCGCCGCGCCCAGGAACACCTGCTTGTCGCCGGTGAGCCGGACGATGCCCTGGCAGGCGCCGGTCTCGACGACGGCGAGCGCGGCCCGGGTGCGCTCCACCTCGCAGGCAGCGGCGGCGAGCAACTCCCGCGCGGCGTCCCCTTCCAGCCCGAGCACGGCGGCCACCTCGCCCGCCGACAGGCCGTGCCGCACCGCGAGTTCGAGCGCCTCCCGCTGCTCCGGGGTGGTGCCGGCGGCCTCCGGCCAGGCGAGCAGCGCGAGTTCGCGGCGCCGCTCGCCGTCCACCTCGTCGGAGACGGCCGCCTTCCCGGTGCCGCTCTGCGCGGCCCGGCCCGCCACGTGCGCGCCGCCCTGGCGTTTCCGTTTGGCCTCCGCCAGACGGCGCAGGCAGGACCAGCGCGCGAGCGCGTACAGCCAGGAGCGGAGGGCGGCCGGCTTCTCCGGCGCGCGTGACGACCGCCGCTCGGCGAGCGCGAGGACGTCGCCGAGCGCGGCGGTCGCGGCGTCGTGGTCGCACAGCACGGACAGGCAGTACGTGAACAGGCCGTCCAGATAGGGCTCGTAGCGGAACGAAGGTTCCTGCTGGACGGTCCTGGGCGCACGACGGTGCGCCCGGTGTGCGCCGGTGGTCTTGGTGGGATGCTCCGGGCTACTGGTCGTCACGCGTGCGACCGTAGGGGCCGCGGCCGGTAGCAGTCCGCCCGCTTCCGCACCTTTAATCCTTACGGGTGAACAGATCCCTCGAAAGGGGACAGGAACCCCTCATTCCGTCGCGCCGGTCGAGCAGGGGCGCAAAGGAGCACGCGCCGGTGCACACCCCACCCCCGCCACGACCGCGACGCCCCACCCCGGACAAGATCCACGGACCGGCCCCGGGCCCAGAACCCGCGTTGTCAGTGGCCCCCGCTACGGTTTCGCACATGGCTGCCCGTACGAAATCCACCAAGGACCGTCCGTCGTACCGCTGCACGGAGTGCGGCTGGCAGACGGCCAAGTGGCTCGGCCGCTGCCCCGAGTGCCAGGCCTGGGGCACCGTCGAGGAGTACGGCGCGCCCGCGGTCCGCACGACGGCCCCCGGCCGCGTCACCAACTCCGCCCTGCCCATCGGCCAGGTCGACGGCCGCCAGGCCACGGCCCGATCCACCGGTGTGGACGAGCTGGACCGTGTGCTCGGCGGCGGCCTCGTGCCCGGCGCCGTGGTGCTGCTCGCGGGGGAGCCCGGCGTCGGCAAGTCCACGCTGCTGCTCGACGTCGCGGCGAAGGCGGCGAGCGACGACCACCGCACGCTCTATGTGACGGGCGAGGAGTCCGCGAGCCAGGTCCGCCTCCGCGCCGACCGCATCAACGCCCTGAACGACCACCTGTACCTGGCGGCGGAGACCGATCTCGCCGCCGTCCTGGGCCACTTGGACGCGGTGAAGCCCTCGCTCCTGATCCTGGACTCGGTGCAGACCGTCGCCTCGCCGGAGATCGACGGCGCCCCCGGCGGCATGGCCCAGGTGCGCGAGGTCGCGGGCGCCCTGATCCGCGCCTCCAAGGAACGCGGCATGTCCACGCTCCTCGTCGGCCACGTCACGAAGGACGGCAACATCGCGGGCCCCCGCCTCCTGGAACACCTGGTGGACGTGGTCCTCTCCTTCGAGGGCGACCGGCACGCGCGCCTGCGCCTGGTCCGCGGCGTCAAGAACCGGTACGGGGCGACGGACGAGGTCGGCTGCTTCGAGCTGCACGACGAGGGCATCACCGGACTCGCCGACCCCAGCGGGCTGTTCCTCACCCGCCGCGCCGAGGCCGTGCCCGGCACCTGTCTGACCGTCACCCTCGAAGGCCGCCGCCCGCTGGTGGCCGAGGTCCAGGCACTGACGGTCGACTCCCAGATCCCCTCCCCGCGGCGGACGACGTCGGGCCTGGAGACCTCCCGCGTCTCGATGATGCTCGCCGTGCTCGAACAGCGCGGTCGTATCACCGCCCTGGGCAAACGCGACATCTACAGCGCGACGGTCGGCGGCGTGAAGCTCTCCGAGCCCGCCGCCGACCTGGCCGTGGCCCTCGCCCTGGCCAGCGCGGCGAGCGACACCCCGCTGCCGAAGAACCTGGTCGCGATCGGCGAGGTCGGCCTCGCGGGCGAGGTCAGAAGGGTCACCGGCGTCCAGCGCAGGCTCGCCGAGGCGCACCGCCTGGGCTTCACGCACGCGCTCGTACCGAGCGATCCGGGCAAGGTCCCGCCCGGTATGAAGGTCACCGAAGTCGCCGACATGGGGGACGCGCTGCGCGTCCTGCCGAGGTCCCGTCGCAGAGAGGCCCCACGGGAGGCGGAGAACCGCCGGTAGACTTTGCCCCGGTCTCGCCCATCCGTACGAACCAGGGGCCGTACGAGCAGGGGCTGTACGGCACCGCGCACCAGGCGTTGCGTACACACCGAGGGCAAGGAAACCGCGACCGGAGGAGTGCAGTGGCAGCCAATGACCGGGCGGCAGCTCCCGGCAAGTCGGGTGGGGGCACCGGCGCTGACGGGCTGATGCGCGCCTCGCTGAGCGCGGTCGCGCCCGGCACGGCGCTGCGCGACGGCCTGGAGCGCATCCTCCGCGGCAACACCGGCGGACTCATCGTGCTCGGCTCGGACAAGACCGTCGAGGCGATGTGCACCGGCGGCTTCGTGCTGGACGTGGAGTTCACCTCGACCCGGCTGCGCGAGCTGTGCAAGCTCGACGGCGGCATCGTGGTCTCGTCGGACCTCTCCAAGATCCTGCGGGCCGGTGTGCAGCTGGTGCCGGACCCGACGATCCCGACGGAGGAGACCGGCACCCGGCACCGCACGGCGGACCGCGTCAGCAAGCAGGTCGGCTTCCCGGTGGTCTCGGTCTCCCAGTCGATGCGCCTGATCGCGCTGTACGTCGACGGGCAGCGCCGCGTCCTGGAGGACTCCGCCGCGATCCTGTCCCGCGCCAACCAGGCCCTGGCCACCCTCGAGCGGTACAAGCTGCGCCTGGACGAGGTCGCGGGCACGCTCTCCGCGCTGGAGATCGAGGACCTGGTGACGGTCCGGGACGTGACGGCGGTCGCGCAGCGCCTGGAGATGGTCCGCCGCATCGCCACGGAGATCGCCGAGTACGTGGTGGAGCTCGGCACCGACGGCCGCCTCCTCGCCCTGCAGCTCGACGAGTTGATCGCGGGCGTCGAGCCGGAGCGCGAACTCGTCGTACGCGACTATGTGCCGGCGCCGACGGCGAAGCGTTCCCGCACGGTCGAGGAAGCGCTGCACGAACTGAACGAGCTGACCCACCCCGAGCTGCTCGAACTGCCCATAGTGGCAAGGGCGTTGGGGTACACGGGCTCGCCCGAGACGCTCGACTCGGCGGTCTCGCCGCGCGGCTTCCGGCTCCTCGCGAAGGTGCCGCGGCTGCCCGGCGCGATCATCGACCGCCTGGTGGAGCACTTCGGCGGCCTGCAGAAGCTGCTCGCCGCGAGCGTGGACGACCTGCAGACGGTCGACGGCGTCGGCGAGGCCCGAGCCCGCAGCGTCCGCGAGGGCCTCTCCCGCCTGGCGGAGTCCTCGATCCTGGAGCGGTACGTCTAGGCGGGCCGGGTCTTACGCCGACCGCGCACTGCCGCTGTCCGGGGCTCGGTCGCTTCCGGGGCTGCGCCCCGGGCCCCTGCCGGGCAGTCGTCGTTCGTCCGACCCACCGTCGTGGCTGAGGCTTGCGCAGTTCCCCGCGCCCCTGTCGGGCGCCCCTACGCCTCCTTCAGCACGAACGACGCCCGTACCGTCGGCATGCCCGGGGTCTTCGCCTCGACCAGGTACGTGCCGGGCTTGGCGGAGCCGGGGCGCGGGGTCGCGCACTCCTTCTCGCTCGGCTTGCGGTCCCACGTGACCGTGTGCGTGAACTTCCCGCCCTGCGCCACCTTCAGGAACACATGGCGAGGGCCCTTCGGGCAGTCGTCCGAGGCGAACAGGACGTCCCCGCCCTCCGCCTGAGAGATCGTCAGGACCGTGCCCTCGGGGCCGACGTCGAGCTTGCAGGGCGAGCCCGAGGTGTTCTCGGCGACCAGCTCGAACTTCGGCTTCTGGCCGGGCTCGTACTCGTTACGGACGCTGCGCATGGTCCACATCACCTGCGCCGGCGTGCAGTTGGCGAGCGCCGAGCCGGCCGGCACCTGCGAACCGGAGCCGTCCTGGACGCCGTTCTCGCCCACGTCGCCCGTGGCGCCGCCGGTGCCGCCGGCCGTTCCGCCCGTGCCGTCACCGGCTCCCGAACCGTCTCCCGAGCCCTCGCCCGCGCCCGATCCGGAACCGCCGCCGTCGCTCGACTCGTCGCGCCCGCCCGGCTGTTCACTGATCGCGGGGCCGGAACCGGAAGGTCCGGGAGTGATGGAGGGCGCGGGCGCCTTGCCGTCGGGCGTACCGGATCCGTCGCCGCCGCTGCCGCCACCGCCGGTCACGGCCCACACCACGAGGAGCGCGAGCACCGCGACCACGGACAGCAGAACTGCCCTCCGGCGCCAGTAGATGGAGGAGGGAAGCGGCCCGATCGGATTGCGCAGAGATCCCACGGCCCAAACCTTACGAGAGATCGGCCCCGACTCGGCCCCCACCCGCCGCCCCGGGCCCGGACTTTTACGGATCATCAGCCCGCAGACCGACCTTGCGGCGGACCGGACCCTGACTTTCGTCAGGTGCGTTTCTGGACGTTCGCGAGATGTGGGCTGGTCGGAGCGGTCCGTAGCGTCCACGACCATGGATGGCATGGAAAGCAACACTCCGGTCGACACCTCCGACCTCTACCGCGACATCATCGGCTTCGCCCACGACACCCCCGCCTGGCTGCAGACCGTGGCCGAAGTCTGGACCGAGGCCGGGCTGTTGCTCTTCGGCGTGCTCTTCGTGGCCGCCTGGTGGCGCGCCCGCCGCGGCGACCAACGCGCCCTCGCGATAGCCGTGCTCGCGCCGCTCGGCACCGCTTTCGCCTATGTGGTCAGCGAGTTGTTCAAGTCGGTCGTGGACGAGGAGCGGCCGTGCCGGGCGGTCGCGGGTGCGGCGGCGCCGCTCGTGGACTGCCCGCCGGTCGGCGACTGGTCCTTCCCCAGCAACCACTCGACGATCGCGGGCGCCGCCGCCGTCGCCCTGCTGCTCGCCTGGCGCGGGCTCGGCTGGCTGACGTTGCCGATGGCGGTCCTGATGGCCTTCTCCCGGGTCTTCGTCGGCGTCCACTACCCGCACGACGTGGCGATCGGCCTGCTGCTCGGCGCGCTCGTGGCCGCCCTCGTGGTGCTGCTCGCCGCCCGCCCCGGCGCCCGGGTCGTCGCGGCGATGCGGGGTTCGTCAACGGACGTGGTCCGCTGGTTCGCCGGTCCCGGTGACACGGCGACGCGGGCTGACGTCCCCGCGTACCCGGCTGCTTCCCCGCAGCCCGGGGCGTACCAGGGGGAGCGCACGCACTGAGGCGACGGGGCGGTGGACGGAGTACGGCACGGCGATGTCCCCGCCCCCAACTCGACCGTGGGACACTCGCCGTGCCATGACTGCGACCGCTTCCACACCCCAAGCACCCGACGCACCCGACGCGTCGCACTCGCTCCACGCGCCCGTCATCGCGTGGTTCGACGCGCACGCACGCGACCTGCCCTGGCGCCGCCCCGACGCGGGCCCGTGGGGCGTGATGGTCAGTGAGTTCATGCTGCAGCAGACCCCGGTCAGCCGGGTCCTGCCGGTGTACGAGCAGTGGCTCGCCCGCTGGCCGCGCCCCGCCGACCTGGCGAAGGAGCCGCCCGGCGAGGCGGTCCGCGCCTGGGGCCGGCTCGGCTACCCGCGCCGCGCGCTGCGCCTGCACGGCGCGGCCGTGGCGATAACGGAGCGGCACGGCGGCGACGTACCGCGCAGGCACGCGCAGCTGCTCGCGCTGCCCGGCATCGGGGAGTACACGGCGGCGGCCGTGGCCTCGTTCGCGTACGGGCAGCGGCATGCGGTGCTCGACACGAATGTGCGCCGGGTGTTCGCGCGGGCGGCGACCGGCGTGCAGTACCCGCCGAACGCCACCACCGCGGCCGAGCGCAAGCTGGCCCGCGCGCTGCTGCCCGAGGACGAGGCGACGGCGGCGCGCTGGGCGGCGGCCTCGATGGAGCTCGGGGCGCTGGTCTGCACGGCGAAGAACGAGGACTGCGGGCGCTGCCCGATCGCCGCCCAGTGCGCCTGGCGGCTGGCCGGCAAGCCGGCGCACGAGGGCCCGGCCCGGCGCGGCCAGACGTACGCGGGCACCGACCGGCAGGTGCGCGGCAAGCTGCTCGCCGTGCTGCGCGAGGCCGTCGCGCCGGTGCCGCAGGCGGTGCTCGACCGGGTGTGGGACGAGCCGGTGCAGCGGGCCCGCGCGCTCGACGGGCTGGTGTCGGACGGCCTGGTGGAGCCGCTGCCGGGCGGTCTGTACCGGCTGCCGCTGAGCTGACCTCGTACGGCGTCGCGGAATCGACGACCAAGGCCCGCGTGACTCCCGGTCGCGCGGGCCTTCGCATGCCCCGGCGACGCCACTGGCCGCGTACGCCTGGGAATCGTTTCCCTACACGGCTCCTACACCGCCCGTATCCGGGCCGAATCCGGCATAACACCGGGGATTTTTAGGCGCCGCTTACCCCTGTTACACAACCGAGGGGTAGCCGTGCGCCCGCCGCAGGCTGCTTCGCGAAGCGCCGTTACACCGCCTCCGTAGCTTCGGAGATGTTCCGGAGAGGACTCCGGTTCCACGTCCGATGCAGGTGAGAACGGAGGCGGTCGAGAATGGCGCAGGGCGAGGTGCTCGAATTCGAGGAGTACGTCCGTACGCGGCAGGACGCCCTGTTGCGGAGTGCCCGCCGTCTCGTGCCCGACCCGGTGGACGCGCAGGACCTGCTGCAGACGGCGCTGGTGCGGACGTACCACCGCTGGGACGGGATCGCCGACAAGCGGCTCGCGGACGCCTATCTCCGCCGCGTGATGATCAATACGCGGACCGAGTGGTGGCGGGCCCGGCGCCTGGAGGAGGTCCCCACCGAGCAACTGCCGGACGCCAGCGTCGACGACTCCACGGAGCAGCACGCGGACCGCGCCCTCCTGATGGACGTCCTGAAGGTCCTCGCCCCGAAGCAGCGCAGCGTGGTCGTGCTGCGACACTGGGAGCAGATGTCGACCGAGGAGACGGCCGCCGCCCTCGGAATGTCGGCCGGTACGGTCAAGAGCACGCTGCACCGGGCGCTCGCCCGCCTCCGTCAGGAGCTGGAGAGCCGCAACGCCGAGACCGGCGCCGGCGGCGTGCTCGGACGTGAGGAGCGGGAGCGTTGCACGGCCTGAAACGGCGCGGTGGGGCGAAGGCGGGGAGTGCGGCTGCGGCGGCGCTCGCCGCCCTCGCCCTTTCGGTGTGCGCCCTCGCCTCCTGCAGTACGGGCGGCACGGGCACGCGGGACGAGGGCCCGGCCCGCAGCGACCAGGTCGCGCAGGGCTCGCCGGTCCCGTCGGCGACGCCCGGCAAGGAGCACACCGTGGACCCGGTCCGCCTGGTGCGCGAGGACCCGAAGGTCAGCAAGGCGGTCAAGGCCGACCTGAAGCCCTGCGCGGGCGACGCGTACCCGGTGGACGTGGCGTACGGCAACCTGACCGGCGGAGCCCGCAACGACGTCGTGGTCAACGTCCTGACCTGCGGAGACGCCATCGGCATCGGGTCGTACGTCTATCGCGTCAAGGACGGGGCGTACGAGAATGTGTTCCGCACCGAGGAGCCCGCGTCGTACGCCGAGATAGACCGGGACGGCCTGACGGTCACGCGGCAGACGTACGAGAAGGACGACTCGGTGGCCCTGCCCTCCGGTGAGGACATCACCCTCTACGAGTGGCGGGACGACGCCTTCGTGCAGACCAGCCACTGGACCAACCGATACGGCAGCGCGGGCGGCGACGTCAGACCCGCGCCCGAGGAGAACTGAGAGCGAGCGGATGGCCGAGCAGACCCATGTCCTGTTCGTCGAGGACGACGACGTCATCCGCGAAGCCACGCAGCTCGCCCTGGAGCGCGACGGCTTCGTGGTGACCGCCATGCCGGACGGCCTGTCGGGCCTGGAGGCGTTCCGGTCGAACCAGCCGGACATCGCGCTGCTCGACGTGATGGTGCCGGGCCTCGACGGGGTCTCGCTGTGCCGCCGCATCCGGGACGAGTCGACGGTGCCGGTGATCATGCTGTCGGCCCGCGCCGACTCCATCGACGTGGTCCTCGGCCTGGAGGCCGGCGCCGACGACTACGTGACGAAGCCGTTCGACGGCGCCGTGCTCGTCGCCCGGATCCGCGCCGTCCTGCGGCGGTTCGGGCACGCGGGCGGGCCGGCGGGCGGCTCGGCCGGCGCGGGGAGTTCGGGCGACGAGGGCGCCGGGCGGATGAACGGCGGCGTGCTGCGCTTCGGCGACCTGGAGGTGGACACGGAGGGCATGGAGGTGCGGCGCGGCGGCGCCCATGTCGCCCTGACGCCCACCGAGATGCGGCTGCTCCTGGAGTTCTCGGCGGCGCCCGGCACGGTCCTGTCCCGCGACAAGCTCCTGGAGCGGGTGTGGGACTACGGCTGGGGCGGGGACACCCGCGTCGTCGACGTCCATGTGCAGCGGCTGCGCACCAAGATCGGCCAGGACCGGATCGAGACCGTCCGCGGCTTCGGCTACAAGCTCAAGGGATAGAGGCAGCACAGGGGATGAGGCTGACCGGACTGCCCAAGGGGCTGCGTACGGGCCTTCGCTGGAAGCTCAGCGCCGCGATCGCGCTGGTCGGAGCCCTGGTGGCGGTCGCGCTCAGCCTCGTCGTGCACAACGCCGCGCGGGTCTCGATGCTGGACAACGCCCGCGATCTGCAGGACACCCAGCTGCAGATGGCGCAGCGGCTCTACGAGTCGTCGAAGAGCCCGCGCTTCCAGAGCAAGATCGACGACCCGGAGCTGCCGCCGGAGCTGCGCGCCAAGGCGGAGGCCGGGCGCCGCGCCACCCACATCGAGGAGACGGACGGCGCCCCGGACATCTGGGCGGCGACCCCCGTCAGCGGCGGCCACATCCTCTCCCTGCACTCCCGCTTCACCGACCGCAGCGCCACCGTGATGAAGGACCTCGACCAGGCCCTGATCATCGGCTCGATCGCGGTCGTCTTCGGCGGCTGCGCCCTCGGCGTGCTGATCGGCGGCCAGCTCTCCCGCCGCCTGCGCGAGGCCGCCGCCGCGGCGCACATGGTCGCCCAGGGCGAGACCGAGGTCCGCGTCCGCGACGCCATCGGCGGGGTCGTGCGCGACGAGACCGACGACCTGGCCCGCGCCGTGGACGCCATGGCCGACGCCCTGAAGCAGCGGTACGAGGCGGAGCGCCGGGTCACCGCCGACATCGCGCACGAGCTGCGCACCCCGGTCACCGGACTGCTCACGGCGGCCGAGCTGCTGCCCGAGGGGCGGCCGAGCGAGCTGGTCAAGGACCGGGCGCAGGCGCTGCGCACCCTGGTCGAGGACGTCCTGGAGGTGGCCCGGCTGGACGGCGCGTCCGAGCGGGCCGAGCTGCAGGACATCACGCTCGGCGAGTTCATCACGCGCCGGGTGCGGGCCATGTACCCGGACGTGGAGGTGCGGGTGGTGCACGAGTCCGAGGTGACGACCGACCCGCGCCGCCTGGAGCGCATCGTCGGCAACCTCCTGGCCAACGCGACGAAGCACGGCGGCGCCCCGATCGAGATCTCGGTCGAGGGCCGGGTCATCCGGGTACGCGACCACGGCACCGGCTTCCCCGAGGACCTGCTCGCCGAGGGCCCGAGCCGCTTCCGCACCGGCTCCACCGACCGTGCGGGCCACGGGCACGGCCTCGGCCTGACCATCGCCGCGGGCCAGGCCCGGGTCCTCGGCGCCCGCCTGACGTTCCGCAACGTCGGCCCGGAGAACGGCGAGGGCCCGGCCGAGGGCGCGGTCGCCGTCCTCTGGCTCCCGGAGCACGCCCCGACGAGCACGGGCAGCTACCCGATGCCGGACCTCGGCAAGCTGGGGCTCGCGCCGGGGGCGTGAGGGCTCCGGGCCGGTGCCTCGGCGGTCACCGGTGCGGTCACCCCCATTCCTTCGACAGGTCCAGCTCCTCGTTGCGCTCGGTCAGCGAGTACCAGTTCCCGTTGTCGTCGCGGAAGATCGCCTCGATGCCGTACGGCCGCTCCTTCGGCTCCTGCAGGAACTCCACTCCGCGGGCGCGGAACGTCTCGTAGTCCCCGCGGCAGTCGTCCGTGCGCAGGGCGCAGGCGCCGATGACGCCCTTGGTGACCAGCTCGACCAGCGCCTTCGCCGACTCGGGGTCGACGCCGTGCCCGTCGGGCCGCATCAGCGCGAGCTCGACGTCCGGCTGGTCCTTGGCGCCCACGGTGATCCAGCGCATGTCGCCCATGGCCATGTCCGTGCGGACCTCCATGCCGAGCTTCTCGGTGAAGAAGGCCTTCGTCCGCTCCTGGTCGAGGGTCCAGACGGTGGTGATGCCGACGCCTTTGATCATGTCGTGCTCCCGGTGCGAAGGGGTGGAACGGTCTCTTCCCCGTCACCGTAGGCAGCTGGTCCGTCAGGGGGCTTCTCGAATTTTGCTGCGCCCGTCCGCCCCTTCCGCCTGGTCATCTGCTGGGCCCGTCCGCCCCTTCCGGCGGGTCCGGCGCCGCCCGGTCCGGCTTGAACCCGCCGGCCCAGAGCAGCGCGTAGCACCCGGGGATGAGCGCGGCGCCGCGGCCTACGTTCGCCCGTCTGTACGCGCTCGGGCTGAGCCCCGTCTGCTCTCTGAAGCGGGTCGAGAACGTGCCGAGGCTGCTGAAGCCGACCAGGTGGCAGATCTCGGTCACCGCCAGATCCGCCGTACGCAGCATCTCCGCGGCGCGCTCGATGCGGCGGCGCGAGAGGTACTGCCCCGGCGTCTCCCCGTACACCGCCTTGAAGGCGCGGACGAAGTGCGAGCGCGAGTAACCGGCGTGGGCCGCCGTCGCGTCGAGGTCCAGGTCCGGGTCCGCCCAGTCCCGGTCCATGGCGTCCTTGGCCAGGCGAAGCTGCCGCAGATGCGCGACGTGCGCGGTCACGGGCGTACGCGGCGGGGGCCGGTGCGCGGGTTCGGGTGCTTCCACGCCTCCGATGCTGGCACGCCCCACTGACAACGCCCCGTCGCCGAGCCGTAGTTGGGCCCGTACGCACGAAGGCCCCCGGAGCACACGGCTCCAGGGGCCTCGCCCTACCACCGGGCGGCCGGGAAGGGCAGGTCAGGCAGCGGCCTCGGCCTTCTCCGGAGCCTGCGCCTCCGCCTTCTTCTGCGGGCCCGCCCCCTTGAGCGGCACCTCCTTGACGAACAGCGCCGCGAGGAACGCCGCCACCGCGATCGCCGAGCCGAGCAGGAACGCCGCGTGCGTGCCGGACGACACCGCGAACTGGTACGCCTCCCGCATCGCGTCCGGCAGCTTCGCCAGGCTCGCCGCGTCCAGCTGGGCGTTGGGCAGTGCGCCGCCGCCCCCGGGCACCCGCTCGGCCATCTCGTGGGCGACGCGGTCGTTGAAGAGCGCGCCCATGACGGCGACGCCGAAGGAGCTGCCGAGCGTGCGGAACAGCGTGGTCGAGGAGGATGCGACGCCCATGTCCTTCATCTCGACGCTGTTCTGCGCGACCAGCATCGTGATCTGCATCAGGAAGCCCATGCCCGCGCCGAGCACCGCCATGTAGATCCCGGAGGTCAGCCGGGACGTGCCGGTGTCCATCTGCGCGAGCAGGAACAGGCCGGTCACCATCAGGGCGCCGCCCGCGATCGGGAAGATCTTGTACTTGCCGCTGTTGGTGGTGACCCGGCCCGCGATCAGCGAGACCACCATCATCGCGAGCAGCATCGGCAGCAGCAGCAGCCCGGAGTTGGTCGCCGAGGCGCCCTGCACGGACTGCTGGTAGAGCGGCAGGAAGAGGACCGCGCCGAACATCACGAAGCCGGTGATGAAGCCGATCACGGACATCAGCGTGAAGTTGCGGCTGCGGAAGATGTGCAGCGGCATGATCGGGTCGGCCGCCCGCGTCTGCGAGTACAGGAACGCGCCGAGCGCCACCACACCGAGCACCGACAGCCCGACGATCATGGCCGAGCCCCAGGCGTACTCCGTACCGCCCCAGGTCGTGACCAGGACGATCGCGGTGATGCCGACGGTCAGCAGGGCCGCGCCGAGGTAGTCGATCCGGGCCTGCGCGCGCTTCTTCGGCAGGTGCAGGACGATCGTGACCATGGCGAGGGCGACCGCGCCGAGCGGCAGGTTGATGTAGAACGACCAGCGCCAGCCGAGGTGGTCGGTGATGGTGCCGCCGACCAGCGGGCCGCCGATCATGGCGAGGGCCATCACGCCGGCCATCATGCCCTGGTAGCGGCCGCGCTCGCGGGGCGGGATCAGATCGCCGATGATCGCCATGACGCCGACCATCAGACCGCCGGCGCCGAGACCCTGGACCGCGCGGAAGCCGATCAGCTGGCCCATGTCCTGGGCCATGCCGGAGAGCGCCGAGCCGATCAGGAAGATCACGATCGAGGTGAGGAAGGTGCCCTTCCGCCCGTACATGTCGCCGAGCTTGCCCCAGATCGGGGTCGACGCGGCGGTGGCGAGCGTGTACGCGGTGACCACCCAGGACAGATGCTCCAGGCCGCCGAGCTCGCCGACGATGGTCGGCATCGCGGTACCGATGATCATGTTGTCCAGCATCGCGAGCAGCATCGCGATCATCAGAGCCAGCAGCACCACCCGCACGCTGCGCTTCGGCGGTTCGCCCGCCTTCTCCGGCTCGGCCGCCACCGCGGCCTCGGATATCGCCATCGAGATCACTCCCCGTACTTACTTGCCGCCCGGCTAGTTGGTTACGATACGGGAAGCTAGACCGTTAACTTGCCGGGCGTCAAGTAAGTTCATGTTCCGTACGCACGCGTCACGCGTTCATGTCACGTACGACGACGGCCGAGCGCAGCCGCAGGAGACCACGATGAGCAGCAACGCAGGCGCCCGCCCCCGCCGGGGCAACACGCGGCAGCGCATCCAGGACGTCGCCCTGGAGCTCTTCGCCGAGCGTGGGTACGAGAAGACCTCGCTGCGCGAGATCGCCGAGCGGCTGGACGTCACCAAAGCGGCGCTCTACTACCACTTCAAGACCAAGGAAGACATCCTCGACAGCCTCTTCGAGGACCTGACCAGACCGATCGACGAGCTGATCGAATGGGCCGGCGAGCAGCCGCGCACGCTGGAGACCAAGCACGAGATCCTGCGCCGCTACAGCGAGGCCCTGACCGGGGCGGAACGCCTCTTCCGGTTCATGCAGGAGAACCAGGCCACGATGCGCGAGCTGCGCACCGGCGAGGACTTCAAGACCCGCGTGCTGCGCCTCCTCGACGTGCTGCACGAGCCGGACGCCCCGCTGACCGACCAGGTCCGCTGCTTCAGCGCCCTGTTCTCGATGCACGCGGGGATGTTCGCCCTGAAACACGTCGAAGGCGACCCCGAGGAGAAGCGCAGGGCCATCCTCGAAGTCGCCACCGATCTGGTCACCCAGGCCCACAAGGGCCGGGGGACGGAAGCCGGCTGAGACACCGGCCGGACCGTCGGGTCAGAACGTCACGCCGAGCGAGCGCATGAAGCTGACCGGGTTGATCGCCGTGCCGTAGTTGGCGGACGTACGGATCTCGAAGTGCAGGTGCGGACCGCTGGAGTTGCCGGTGTTGCCGGACCGGGCGATCTCCTGGCCGGTCTTCACCTTCTGGCCGACCTTCACGCCGACCTTGGACAGGTGGGCGTACTGCGAGTAGCGGCCGTTCTCGTGCTTGATCACCACGGCGTTGCCGTACGCGGGACCGTCACCGGCGCCGTTCGGGCCGGCCTTGACGACGGTGCCGTTGTGGACGGCGGAGACCTTGGTGCCGACCGGGACGGCGAAGTCCTGGCCGGAGTGCTTGGCCGACCACATGCCGCCGGCCTGGGCGTAGCTCGCGGTCAGCGTGTAGTTCTTGACCGGGTTGCCCCAGCCCGACGCCTTCTTCTTGGCGGCCGCGGCCTGAGCCTTGGCCTGCGCCTCGACGGAGGCGGCGGCACCGGTGAGGTGACCGCTGCCCTTGTCGGCCGCCATCGAGACACCCGCGCCGAGCGTCGCCGCCACGCCGACACCGGCGGCGACAACGGCCGCCCGGGTACGGAACGACGACTTGGCTATCTGAGACTCGGCACGCTTCGACATCACGGATGACCTCCAGGGAGTGGGGGCGGTCCGGACGTCTGCGTCCGGAGCAAAGACATGAACTGACCCGGCCGAACGAACCTCTGCGACCGGGCTGCCCCACTTTGGTAACCCGACCCCCCAGCCGGGCTCAAACACCCCATCTACTACCAAAGCTCGTACGGAGGCGAGGGAACGATGCCCTCTTGACGCCTTTTGGGCGGCCTTCCTGAGACCTTTGGAAATGATCCACGAAGTGGTGTTTAGCCCCACTTCGGGAGGCTATGACCGTGCATCTAGCCCACGCTTGCCCGGAAGTGCCCCGATTCGGGACTTTGGTCCCGAGGGTTGCTTCCCGAAGGTCCCCCGGCCCCGGGGACCAACCTCCACTATTCCGGCTAGTACCCCTCGAAAGGCCTGTGCGTCATGTCACCGGAGGCCAAGATCGAACCCCTCCCGGATGTGACCCGGGCTACTCGAACCCCAAGGTCAGCGAGGGGTTCGAAGCCTCGTCGAACGGCCGGCGAGGGTCGCCCGCCGGGGCGACTGGGGACCATCCGCCGGGGCTGGCTGACGGGGCTGGCTGACGGCACTGGCCGACGGGACTGGCCGACGGGGGCCGGCCGACGGGACTGGCCGACGGGGGCCGGCTTCCAGGCCTCGCCCGGCCCCGGCCGCCTCCCGGCCGCTTCCCGGCCGCTTCCCGGTCGCCGCGCACAAGCCGACTGGTGTGCCCCCGGCCGCATGAACAGCCGACGGGGCTCAGCCCTTGGCCGCTGCCCGGCCACTGACCCGGCGCTTCCCAGGCGCCACGCACGCCGCCGGGTTCCCAGGCCGCCGGAACCGGCCGCTCCCCGGACGCCGCGCAAGGCCCGGCTGAGGCGCACCCAGGCAGCCGCGAACAGCCGACAGGGCTCAGCACCTGGCCGCTCCCAAGCGCCGCGCACACCGCCGGGCTGCCTGGCCACTGGGACCCGCCGACGAGGCTCCCCCCTGGCCCCTGACCAGCCGCTCCCCGAGCGCCGCGCACGGCCGCCGCCGGGCTTCCCAGGCCGCTGGGGCCGGGCAACGAGGCTCAGCCCCCTGGCCCCCAGCCCATTGACCGGCCGTCCCCCCGGCGCCGCGCACGGCCCACCGCCCTCCCGGGCCGACAGGGGCCAGCTCCCGGGCCGCCGGGACCCCCGCCGCTGGCTCCGGCGCGCCCGGACCGCCAGGGGCCAGCCGACGAGGGCAGGCTTCCAAGCCTGACGGAACGGGGCCGCGCCCCGAACGACGCCGCGCACCGCCGACGGAGCACCCCCAGAGGCCCGACGGGGCCAGCCACCCCAGCCGCTGCGAACAGCCCGACGGGCGCCCAGCACCCAGGCCCCAGACCGCCGCCCCGACGCCCCGCCGCCCACCGAAGAGCCCGAGGAACGGCTGCCGTTGCCGTACCGCCCGCCCCCCCCCATGCGGCACAGACCCGAAAAGGGGCCGGCCCCGAACCGATGTCTCGGTTCGGGGCCGGCCCCTGAAGGTGTGCTGCTGACGACTCAGCCCTTGGTGAGGTCCGGACCGGACCCACCCGCGGCCGCGTCCACCGGAGGCACGTCCGGCAGCGTCGACTTCTCCTCGCCGCGGAAGGTGAAGGTCTGCTGCTCGCCCTCGCCCTCCGTGTCGACGACCACGATGTGACCGGGGCGCAGCTCGCCGAAGAGGATCTTCTCCGACAGGCTGTCCTCGACCTCGCGCTGGATCGTGCGACGCAGCGGCCGCGCGCCCAGGACCGGGTCGTACCCCTTCTTGGCGAGGAGCTCCTTGGCGGACTGGGAGAGCTCGATGCCCATGTCCCGGTCCTTCAGGCGCTCGTCCACCTTGTCGATCATCAGGTCGACGATCCGCAGGATGTCTTCCTGGCTGAGCTGCGGGAAGACCACGACGTCGTCGACACGGTTGAGGAACTCGGGGCGGAAGTGCTGCTTCAGCTCGTCCGAGACCTTGTTCTTCATCCGCTCGTAGTTGGTCTTCGTGTCGCCCTGGGCCGCGAAGCCCAGGTTGAAGCCCTTGGAGATGTCCCGGGTGCCGAGGTTGGTCGTCATGATGATGACCGTGTTCTTGAAGTCCACGACCCGGCCCTGGGAGTCGGTCAGGCGACCGTCCTCCAGGATCTGCAGCAGCGAGTTGAAGATGTCCGGGTGGGCCTTCTCGACCTCGTCGAACAGGACCACGGAGAACGGCTTGCGGCGCACCTTCTCGGTGAGCTGACCGCCCTCTTCGTACCCGACGTATCCGGGCGGGGAGCCGAAGAGGCGCGAGACCGTGTGCTTCTCGCTGAACTCCGACATGTCGAGGGAGATCATCGCGTCCTCGTCGCCGAAGAGGAACTCGGCGAGCGCCTTGGACAGCTCGGTCTTACCGACACCGGACGGGCCGGCGAAGATGAACGAACCGCCGGGACGCTTCGGGTCCTTGAGGCCCGCACGCGTACGCCGGATGGCCTTCGACAGCGCCTTGACGGCGTCGTCCTGGCCGATGACGCGCTTGTGCAGCTCGTCCTCCATGCGGAGCAGGCGCGAGGACTCCTCCTCGGTCAGCTTGAAGACCGGGATGCCGGTGGCGGTCGCGAGGACCTCGGCGATCAGCTCGCCGTCGACCTCGGCGACGACGTCCATGTCGCCGGCCTTCCACTCCTTCTCCCGCTTGGCCTTCGCGGAAAGGAGCTGCTTCTCCTTGTCCCGCAGGGACGCGGCCTTCTCGAAGTCCTGCGAGTCGATCGCGGACTCCTTGTCCCGGCGGACACCGGCGATCTTCTCGTCGAACTCGCGGAGGTCCGGCGGCGCGGTCATCCGGCGGATGCGCATCCGGGAACCGGCCTCGTCGATCAGGTCGATCGCCTTGTCCGGCAGGAAGCGGTCCGAGATGTACCGGTCGGCCAGGGTCGCGGCCTGGACGAGGGCCTCGTCGGTGATCGAGACGCGGTGGTGCGCCTCGTACCGGTCGCGGAGGCCCTTGAGGATCTCGATGGTGTGCGGCAGCGACGGCTCCGCGACCTGGATGGGCTGGAAGCGGCGCTCGAGCGCGGCGTCCTTCTCCAGGTACTTGCGGTACTCGTCGAGCGTGGTGGCGCCGATGGTCTGGAGCTCACCGCGGGCCAGCATCGGCTTCAGGATCGACGCGGCGTCGATGGCGCCCTCGGCGGCACCCGCACCCACGAGCGTGTGCAGCTCGTCGATGAACAGGATGATGTCGCCACGGGTGCGGATCTCCTTGAGGACCTTCTTCAGGCGCTCCTCGAAGTCACCGCGGTACCGCGAGCCGGCGACCAGCGCGCCGAGGTCCAGGGTGTAGAGGTGCTTGTCCTTGAGCGTCTCGGGCACCTCGCCCTTGACGATGGCCTGGGCGAGGCCCTCGACGACGGCGGTCTTGCCGACGCCGGGCTCACCGATCAGGACCGGGTTGTTCTTCGTACGACGGGACAGCACCTGCATGACCCGCTCGATCTCCTTCTCGCGCCCGATGACCGGGTCGAGCTTGGACTCACGAGCGGCCTGGGTGAGGTTCCGGCCGAACTGGTCGAGGACCAGGGACGTGGAGGGCGTGCCCTCGGCAGGACCGCCGGCGGTGGCGGTCTCCTTGCCCTGGTAACCGGAGAGCAGCTGGATGACCTGCTGCCGCACCCGGTTGAGGTCGGCGCCCAGCTTGACCAGGACCTGGGCGGCGACGCCCTCGCCCTCGCGGATCAGGCCGAGCAGGATGTGCTCCGTGCCGATGTAGTTGTGGCCCAGCTGAAGGGCCTCGCGGAGCGACAGCTCCAGGACCTTCTTGGCACGGGGGGTGAAGGGGATGTGCCCGGACGGGGCCTGCTGGCCCTGGCCGATGATCTCCTCCACCTGCTGGCGGACCGCCTCGAGCGAAATCCCGAGGCTCTCCAGGGCCTTAGCGGCGACACCCTCACCCTCGTGGATCAGGCCCAGGAGGATGTGCTCGGTGCCGATGTAATTGTGGTTGAGCATCCGGGCTTCTTCCTGAGCCAGGACGACAACCCGCCGCGCGCGGTCGGTGAACCTCTCGAACATCGTTAATCGCTCCTCAGAGCGGTCAGGCAGTAAAGGGGTCGGTCCCCTCCCTGTCCTTCCGCAGCTTAGTCCCGCAAGCGGGGACCGCTCATTCCAACTGCCGACACCCGGCCCTGCTTCCCGGGGGATCTCCTGCCACGAACGCCGACATCTGCTCCAACTCGATGGTGCGAGACGATGTTCCCGCAGGCCAGGCAGTTACCCCCATCGCCAGTACGCCGATGGCGAACGTGAGACGTCCGAGCCTGCGTGTCGCCCCTCCCCACTAGGAATGTCTTACCCGTACGGACTGACACTCCATGCGGCACGCACCGGTTCCCTCCGCTACGGGCGAACACCCTTGCGCCCCTTGAGTCCTGCGAGCGCCCCCGTCGCGGACACGGCACGCAGTCAGGTCTGCACGCTGCGTAACCCGGAGCGCTTCGGGGAGTTGCTCCAGGCATGCCGCCCACGATTCCGCTCCCCCGCCGACCGGCCGCCCCCGGCGACCCGGTGCAGCAGTGGTACGAGAACGAGCTCGGCTGGGCGACGGCCGCCGGGCCGCCGGCTCAGCTGGTGACGGGGCTGCGCTTCGACGCCCTCGAGGTCCCGGCCGACGCGGGCTTCGCCGTGCTGCGACGGCTCGGCGCGACGGCCGCGGCGGGCCCGGTGGCGCTCGCCGGGAACACGGTCCGGTTCCTGGTCGCCGCGGGCAGCGCGGAGGAGCTGCCGGCGCTGCTCGAATGGCTCGAGTGGGGGGTACTGGCCCGCGATCTGCGGGCCGTCGGCGCGGGCGGTCTGATTCCCGCCCCGCTGCCGCCGGGCCGGCCCGGCCCCCGGGAAGCCGCCGTGTGGCTGCGACCCCCAGGTCCGGGGCGCGAGGTGGAGCCGACGCTGCCGACGCTGTCGGCTCTCACCGGTCTCGGGAGGCAGGAGGGCGCTCCCGATCTCGTACGACTCGTGGAAGCGGCGGCGACGCAGTGCCACCGACTCCGGTTGCTGCGCGCGAGCGCTCAGCCGTTGGCCTTCTCGTAGGCCTCGCGGATGGAGGCGGGGACACGGCCGCGGTCGTTGACCTCGTAGCCGTTCTCCTTGGCCCAGGCGCGGATCTGCGCCGTGTTCTCGCCGCCGCCGGAAGCGGCGCGCGCCTTGCCGCGCCCACCGGCGGAACGGCCTCCGGTGCGACGACCACCCTTGACGTAGGGCTCGAGGAGTCCCCGGAGCTTGTCCGCGTTGGCGGTGGTGAGGTCAATCTCGTACTGCTTGCCGTCCAGAGCAAACGTCACGGTCTCGTCCGCCTCGCCGCCGTCGAGGTCGTCGACAAGAAGGACCTGAACCTTCTGTGCCACCGGATTTCCTTTCATCGATAACTTCAGGTCCCGATCGAGCGGCGCGTCCGCTGCTGTTTCCCGGGCCCCGGTTATATGGAGTACGTCGAAAGCAAACCGCTTTTGCCGGAAAAACACAAACCCCCGGTTGAGGCCCAGACCTCAAGAGCCCTTGAAACATGCGCGTTTCGGACATAGCACCGCCGCTACCGGCGGTCATCCGCACTCTCGGTATTAAGCGATGCGCGCGGTCAGAGGTGCAGAAGCATCCGACTGTTCCCCAAGGTGTTCGGTTTCACTCGTTCGAGACCGAGGAACTCCGCGACGCCTTCGTCATAGGAGCGGAGCAGCTCGCTGTACACATCTGTGTCGACCGGTGTCTCACCGATCTCCACGAAGCCGTGCTTGACGAAGAAGTCCACTTCGAAGGTGAGACAGAAAACCTTGCGCACGCCCAGCCAGCGCGCGGTCTGCAGCAACTTGCCGAGGAGTTGATGGCCCACTCCGGAACCCTTGACATCGGAGTTCACCGCGAGTGTGCGCACTTCGGCGAGGTCTTCCCACATCACGTGCAGGGCCCCGCAGCCCACCACCTGTGCGTTGTCGTCGCGTTCCGCGACCCAGAACTCCTGGATGTCCTCGTAAAGCGTCACCGTGGCTTTGTCGAGGAGGATGCCGTCGTCCGCGTACGCATCGATGAGGTCACGCACCGCGGGGACATCACTGGTGCGCGCCCTGCGGATGGTGACGGCTTTTGCGGGTGCATCGGGATACGCGGGGATCTCTGCTGGCATGTCCGGACGCTATCGCCCCGATCCGCCCTCTGCCGCGCCGGGGTTCTCCGGGCCCTGCACCATGCGAACGGCGTCGTTGAGGGCTTCGCGTTGTTCCGGCGACATCATGCCGAAGAAGGCGACGAGAGCGGCCGCAGGGTTGTCGCTCTGCGACCATGCGTCGTTCATGAGCGCGGCGGCGTACGCGGCACGCGTGGAGACCGCCTCATATCGATAGGCACGGCCTTCCGCCTCTCGCCGTACCCAGCCCTTCTGATGGAGATTGTCCAATACGGTCATGACCGTCGTGTACGCGATGGACCGTTCCTGCTGGAGATCTTCCAGGACTTCCCGAACCGTGACCGGGCGGTTCCACTTCCAAACCCGCGTCATGACGGCGTCTTCGAGTTCTCCCAAGGGGCGAGGCACACCAGAAGAATAGTGGGAGTTGTCCCGATTTCGGGAGCAAAAAGGGCGTACGGCTCGAAAATAACTGAGCCGTACGCGCGGGGTGCTGCTGCGGGGAAGGTCAGGCGTCGCCGGTCTTCGGGGCGCCCTGCTGAGGCTGGCGGACGCTCTCGGCCCGGGCGACCGCGGCGTCCACGGCCGCGTCCTCCTTGGCCTTGTTGGCGCCGCCCTGGCTCTTGACGATGGTCACGATGAGGGCGCTGAAGAAGACCGCCATCACTACGGGGGGCAGGAGCGCGGAGACGTAGTCCATGCCCCCCAGAGTAGCTATCCGGCGGCGAGCTTCTGCGGCGGGGCGGGCGGTTCGTCCCGCTCGCCCGGTGCCGCCGGGCGCCGCTTCGGCGGGAAGACCTCGGCGGGCGTGGGCACGGGGCGGCCCGGCGCCGGGCGCTGCGGGGCGGGCTTCTTCGGGTCCCCGGCCGGCTTGCCGTCCTCGGCGCGACCGCCGGGCAGGGCGAGGAGCCGGGTGCGCGAGGCCGGTACGCGGACGGCGGGCTCGGTGCGTACGTCGTGCTCGGCGAGGGTGCGACAGCGGTCCAGGAGGGCGGCCGCGACCGGGTTGCCGCGCAGCGCCCGCAGGGCGGCGAGGTCGTCCACCTCCGGGCGGTGGCCGGCGGCGAGGGCGTCGGCGAGGAGCTGGAGGTAGCCGGCGGCGGTGCCGGGGAGCGCGGCGCGGTAGCGGCCGAGGTCGGCGACGAGGAACGCGCGCAGGCGGGCGGACTCGTCGAGGGCCTCGTTGATGCCGTCGGAGAGATCCAGGCAGTCCTGGACGTCGGCGACGGAGGCGGCCTTGCTGGGATGGAGGGCGACGGCGAGGGCGCGTCGGAGCACACGCAGCTCGTCTGCGCTGAACGCCATGCCGCCGCGGGATCCGTATGGCGTGGGCATGGGCCGACGATACGCGCTAATCGGACAAAAACGCCTAAACACTACGGGGGTGGCGCGCCGGGCGCGCGCGGGTGCCGCGCGCGCCCGTACGACGGCTGCTGCTCCCGAGCGGCTCAGCTGCGGGAGACGTTGCGCTCGTGGACCAGGCGGAGGCCGATCAGGGTCAGCCAGGGCTCGTGCTCGTCGATCACCGTGGACTCGCCGAGGACCATCGGGGCGAGGCCGCCGGTGGCGATCACGGTGACGTCCTCGGGGTCGTCGGCGAGCTCGCGGGCCATGCGGTTCACGACGCCGTCGACCTGGCCGGCGAAGCCGTAGAGGATGCCGGACTGCATGGCCTCGACGGTGTTCTTGCCGATCACGCTGCGCGGGCGGGCCAGCTCGATCTTGCGGAGCTGGGCGCCGCGCACGCCGAGGGCGTCGACGGAGATCTCGATGCCGGGGGCGATCACGCCGCCGACGTACTCCCCGCGGGCCGAGACCGCGTCGAAGGTCGTGGCCGTGCCGAAGTCGACGACGATGGCGGGGCCGCCGTAGAGCTCGACGGCGGCGACCGCGTTGATGATGCGGTCCGCGCCGACCTCCTTCGGGTTGTCCATCAGGATCGGCACGCCGGTCTTGATGCCGGGCTCGACGAGGACGGCCGGGACGTCGCCGTAGTAGCGGCGGGTGACCTCGCGCAGTTCGTGCAGGACGGACGGGACGGTGGCGCAGATCGCGATGCCGTCGATGCCGTCGCCGAGCTCCTCGCCGAGCAGCGGGTGCATGCCCATCAGGCCGTTGAGCAGCACGGCCAGCTCGTCGGCGGTGCGGCGGGCGTCGGTGGAGATGCGCCAGTGCTCGACGATCTCGTCGCCGTCGAAGAGGCCGAGGACGGTGTGGGTGTTGCCCACGTCGATGGTGAGCAGCATCAGAGGGCCTCCGCCCCGGCCGCTTCGCCGTCGGCCTCGCGCAGGTCGAGGCCGATGTCGAGGATGCGGGACGAGTGGGTGAGGGCGCCCACCGCGAGGTAGTCGACGCCCGTCTCCGCGTACGCGCGGGCGTTGTCCAGGGCGAGGCGGCCGGAGGACTCCAGGAGGGCGCGGCCGTCGACCAGGGAGACGGCCTCCTCGGTCTCGGACGGCGTGAAGTTGTCCAGGAGGATGAGGTCGGCGCCCGCGTCCAGGACCTCGCGCAGCTGGTGCAGGGTGTCGACCTCGACCTCGATCGGCAGCTCCGGGAAGCGCTCGCGCACCGCGCGGAAGGCCTCGGCGACGCCGCCGGCCGCGACCACGTGGTTGTCCTTGACCAGGGCGGCGTCCGACAGGGACATGCGGTGGTTGACGCCGCCGCCGCAGCGCACCGCGAACTTCTCCAGGGCGCGCAGGCCGGGGGTGGTCTTCCGGGTGTCCCGGACCTTGGCCTTCGTACCGTCCAGGACGTCCGCCCACGCGCGCGTGGCGGTGGCGATGCCGGAGAGGCGGCACAGGATGTTCAGGGCGCTGCGCTCGCCGGTGAGCAGGTCGCGGGTGCGGGTGGTGACGCTGAGGAGCTTCTGGCCGGCCAGGACGCGGTCGCCGTCCTCGACGTGCCGCTCGACCTCGAAGGCCTCCGTGCAGACCACCGACAGGACCGCCTCGGCGATCCGCAGGCCGGCCACGACGCCGTCCTCACGCGCGGTGAAGTCGCCGGTGGCGACGGCCTCTTCGGGGATGGTGGCGACCGAGGTGACGTCCACGCCGCCGTCGAGGTCCTCGGCGAGGGCCATGTGCGCGATGTCCTCGACGAGGACCGGGTCGAGGCCGTCCTGGACGATGAGGGCGGCGAGCGCGGGGTCGAGACCGCACTCCATGACGGTCTCGTCGGCGTCCGCCGCACAGCCGCAGCCGTCGCCGCAGCCGCCGGTCTCGGCGAGGGGGAGGTCGGGGGTGCCGGGGGTGCTCACTTCGGTCACTGCTCCTGGAGAGGGGTGGTCTGCGGGCGGGTCGGGTGCGGCCTGGCCGGCGGGAAGTCGGCGGTCTCGGTGGGCTGCACCGCGAGGGTGCGGTCGGGCCGGAGGCGTACGACGAGGTGGCGGCGCCAGTGCGCGTCGTCGCGGTCGGGGTGGTCCTCGCGCCAGTGGCAGCCGCGGGTCTCCTCGCGGCGGAGCGCGGCGGCGACGAGCACGCGCGCGACGCACAGGAGGTTGGTCGCCTCCCAGGTGTCGGTGCCGGGCTCGGCGGTCTTGCCGTGCTCGGCGAGGGCGTCCCGGGCGGCGGCGTGGATCGCGTCGAGCTGTTCGGCCGCCGCCTTCAGGGACGCGGCGGAACGGAGCACTCCGGCGCCCTCGGTCATGATCCGCTGGATCGCGAGGCGGGCCTCGGTCGGCAGCAGCGGGTGGGCGGGCGGACCGGCCTGCTCGACGGGGGCCGGGACGCGGCTCGCCGGGGTGTCGCGGACGATGTCGTCGGCGATGCGCTCGGCGTAGACCAGGCCCTCCAGAAGGGAGTTGGAGGCCAGCCGGTTCGCGCCGTGCACGCCCGTGCAGGCGACCTCGCCGCAGGCGTACAGGCCGGGGACCGTCGTCCGGCCGTGCCGGTCGGTGCGTACGCCGCCGGAGGCGTAGTGCGCGGCCGGGGCGACCGGGATGGGCTCCGTGACCGGGTCGATGCCGTGGGCGCGGCAGGCCGCGAGGATCGTCGGGAAGCGGTGCTCCCACATCTCGGCGCCGAAGTGTCTGGCGTCCAAGTACATGTGGTCGGCGCCCAGTTGCTGCATGCGGCGTGTGATGCCCTTGGCCACGATGTCCCGCGGCGCCAGCTCGGCCAGCTCGTGCTGCCCGACCATGAACCGCACGCCGTCCGCGTCCACGAGATGCGCGCCCTCGCCCCGCACCGCCTCGGAGACCAGGGGCTGCTGGCCCTCCGCGTCCGGGCCGAGGAACAGCACCGTCGGGTGGAACTGGACGAACTCCAGGTCGCTGACCTCGGCGCCCGCGCGCAGCGCCAGGGCCACGCCGTCCCCCGTCGACACCGAGGGGTTCGTCGTCGCCGAGAAGACCTGGCCCATGCCGCCGGTGGCGAGCACCACCGCGCGCGCGTGCACCGCGCCCACGCCGTCGTGCTGGCCCTCTCCCATCACGTGCAGGGTGACGCCGGCGGCGTGGCCCTCGGAGTCCGTCAGCAGGTCGAGCACGAGGGCGTTCTCGATGGTCTCGATGCCCCGCGCGCGGACCGCCTCGACCAAGGCCCGGGAGATCTCCGCGCCGGTGGCGTCCCCGCCCGCGTGCGCGATGCGGCGGCGGTGGTGGCCGCCCTCGCGCGTGAGGGCGATCCCGCCGCCCTCGGCCTTGTCGAAGTCGGCGCCGGTCTCGATCAACCGCCGTACGGCGTCCGGGCCTTCGGTCACGAGGGTGCGCACCGCCTCCTCGTCGCACAGCCCCGCGCCCGCCACCAGGGTGTCGTCCAGGTGCTGTTCGGGGCTGTCGCCCTCGCCGAGGGCCGCCGCGATGCCGCCCTGCGCCCAGCGCGTGGAGCCCGCGTCCAGGCGGGCCTTGGTGACGACGACGGTCCGCAGACCGCTCGCCGCGCAGCGCAGCGCCGTGGTCAGCCCGGCCACGCCGGAGCCGACCACGATCACGTCGGCCGCGCGGGCCCAGCCGGGGGCCGGGGCGTGCAGCCGTATGCCGGTGGTTGCGGGGACGGCGGTCATACGGCGGCTCCGGGGGTGCCCTCGTCGGTGTCCTGGTCGGTGCCCTGGTCGGGGTCCTGGTCGGGGTCCTCGGGGGCGAACGTCAGGGGCAGGTTGTCGATCAGGCGGGTCGTGCCCACGCGCGCGGCGACGGCGAGCACGGCCTCTCCGGTGAACCCGTCCGGCACCTCGGTGAAGTCGGCCGGGTCGACCAGCGCCAGGTAGTCCAGGACCAGCGGGGGCCGCAGTCGCGCCGCGTCGTCGAGCACCGCGCGGGCGGCGGTCCGCACCGCGCCGGGGCGGCCGAGCGCGGCCTGCGACACCGCGTGCGCGTCGGCGGCGGCGCGGGCCTCGCCGAGCGCGGTCAGGGCGTCGGCACGCGCGCGTGAGGCGGGCGCGGCCTGGGCGCGCGCGGACAGCGCCTGCTGGGCGGCGAGGCGCTCGCGGCCCGCGAACAGCGCGGTGGACAGGGCGAGCGCGGTGCGGCGCTCGTCCGCCGAGAGGTAGCGGTTGCGGCTGGACAGGGCGAGGCCGTCCGCCTCGCGCACCGTGGGCACGCCGACGATCTCGACCGGGAAGTTCAGGTCCCGCACCATCCGCCGGATCAGGGCGAGTTGCTGGGCGTCCTTCTCCCCGTAGAGCGCGATGTCGGGCGCCGTGAGGTGCAGGAGCTTGGCGACGACGGTGAGCATGCCGTCGAAGTGGCCGGGGCGCGCGGCGCCTTCGAGGCGCTCCCCCATCGGGCCCGCGCTGATCCGCACCTGCGGCTCGCCGCCCGGGTACACCTCGTCCACGGCGGGCGCGAACACCACGTCCGCGCCTGCCTGTTCGGCCACCTTGAGGTCGGCGTCGAGCGTGCGCGGGTAGCGGTCGAGGTCCTCGCCCGCGCCGAACTGGAGCGGGTTCACGAACACGGTGACGACGACCTGGCCGTCCGGGCCCGCCACCTCGCGCGCGTGCCGGACGAGCGTGGCGTGGCCCTCGTGCAGGGCGCCCATGGTCATGACGACGGCGCGGCGGCCCTCGTGGGTGAGCGCGCGGAGTTCGCCCGCGGTGTGCAGCAGTCGCGTGGGTCGGGTCATCGCGCTGTCCTGTTCGTTCGCCGTGGCTGCGCGGTCGTACGTCTGCGCCTGTTCCTGCGCGTGGGGCTGTGCCGGTGTGCCGGGGGGTGTCTGTGCGCCGGCCGGCTGCGCCTGTGCGCCCGGCTGTGCCTGGGCCGTCATCGCTCGTCCCCGTCCGTACCGCTCGCCGGGTCGGCGGGCCGGTCCGTGCCGCTCGCGAGTACGTCGAGGAGGTCCTCCGCGAGTTCCGGCTTGAGCAGGCCGTGCGCCAGGGCGCGGTCGGCGGTGGCGCGGGCCATCGCCAGGTACCCGGCGACGGTGCCGGGGGCGTGCTTGCGGAGCTCCGCGACGTGCGCCGCGACCGTGCCCGCGTCGCCGCGCGCGACCGGGCCGGTGAGCGCGGCGTCCCCGGACCGCAGGGCGTTGTCGAGGGCCGCGCCGAGGAGCGGGCCGAGCATCCGGTCGGGGGCGGCGACGCCGGCGCGGCCCAGCAGCTCCATGGCCTCGGCGACCAGCGTGACCAGGTGGTTCGCCCCGAGTGCGAGCGCCGCGTGGTAGAGCGGGCGGGCCGACTCCTCGATCCACTCGGGCTCGCCGCCCATCTCGATGACCAGGGCCTCCGCGGCGAGCCGCAGCTCCTCGGGCGCCGTCACACCGAACGAGCACCCGGCGAGCCGCTGCACGTCCACGGGCGTGCCGGTGAACGTCATCGCGGGGTGCAGGGCGAGCGGCAGGCCGCCGGCGCGGAGCGCGGGTTCGAGCACGCCCACTCCGTACCGCCCCGAGGTGTGCACGATCAGCTGGCCGGGGCGGACGGCGCCGGTCTCGGCGAGGCCCTGGACGAGGCCGGGCAGGGCGTCGTCGGGGACGGTGAGCAGCACCAGCTCGGAGTGGGCGAGGACCTCCGACGGGGACATCACCGGGACGTCGGGCAGCAGTGCGGCGGCCCGGCGCACCGAGGCGTCGGAGACCGCGGACACGGCCACGGGGCGGTGCCCGGCGAGCTGCAGCGAGGCCGCGAGGGCGGGTCCTACGCGGCCTGCTCCGACCACGCCGACCGCGAGCCGGGCCGGCCGATCCGCTGGATTCTGGGGTTCCGCATGCGGTGTGTTCACTCGACGAGAGCCTTCCGTTCCAGTCCGCTCGGGGTACCGGACGATTTCTCGTCATGCTAACGCGAGGGGGTTCCGGGGTCTCCCGGCTGTCCACAGGCTGTGCGGTATGTACGACCGCCGCCGCGGCCGTCGTCCACAGGGGTTGCGCGGACCGGATCGTTGTCCACAGGGTGTGGGCGACAGCCGTGGCGGAGGCCTGCTCAGTGCGCCGTACCGCCCGTTCTCAGGAAGCGGGACAGGGCGAGGCGGAGGCGGCCTCGGGCCGGGCGTTCGCGGACGACGGCCTCGAAGCGGCGGTGGTCGCGCAGTTCGCGGACCGTGCGCCAGTCGTCGCGGCCGGGCGCGGGCGGCTGCGGTGCGCCCTGCTGGGCGGCGCGGTAGGAGTCGAGCAGGTACTGCTGGGTGACGCTCATGACAGGTCGCCTCTCGGGATGGGGCTCGGGTGAAGTGGGTGCGAGGGCCCCGCGGAAAGCCCGTGTCCCGTCGACGAGTTCGGGTGGGGCGAACCGTGTCGACGCGTTCAGCCTGCGTGGGCGGCGGTCGGCCTGTCGCGTCGATTGACGGGAGCCGTCAATCGACCGGGGCGTTGTCGTACCCGCCGTGCACCATGGGGTCATGAGCGTGACCATCGACATCACGGGACTGCCGCCGGAGCGGATCTCCGTCGTGCCCTCGCCCCTCGCGGAGCTGGGCATGGCGCTGCACGCGCTGAGCGAGCCGGGCCATCACCCGGGCCTGCAGGGCTGGGTCACGGCCGTCTCGGCGGGGCTGGACGCGTGCCTCGCGGACCGGCTGTGCGAGGCGGACTTCCTGTGGCGTACGACGTTCTCCGACGTGTTCGCGCCGTTCGCCGGAATGCCCGGGCGCAGAGCCCTGCCGGGGGCCACGCTCGCCGACGAGCTGGACCTGCTCGACACGTTGAGCGACGAGACGTTCGTCGACATCGCCCTGGAGTTCACCTGCCAGTTGGCGTACGACTCGGTGACGCCCGACCCGTTGAACGACCCGGCGGTGCGCAAGCGGGCCCTCGACCTCGCGGCCACCCGCGGTGCGCCCCAAGTCCGGTTCACCCGGCGCCTGTTGGACGACCCGCCGCGGATCCGGGCCTGGTTCCGGCAGTTGATGGAGGAGTGCGAGGAGGCGTTCTTCGCGGATGTCTGGCGGCGCGTGGAGCACCAGTTGGCGGCGGACGCGCGGCACAAGACGGAGCTGCTCCGCCGCAAGGGCCTGCGGGAGACGCTCGGCGCGGTGTCGGCGGCGGTGTCCCTCGACGAGCGGGGCGAACGCATCACGGTGGACAAGCTGGCCGAGGGCCGGACGGCGACGGGCGACGGCGGCCTGGTCCTGGTGCCGACGAGCCTGGGCTGGCCGCACCTGATGGTCCTGCACCGGTACGGCTGGCAGCCGGCGATCACGTACCCGGTGAGCGGCCCCCGGCCGATGGCGGCGGCCTCCGTCGAGGAGCTGACGCGGCGCATGGAGGCACTGGCGCACCCGGTGCGGATGCGGCTCTGCCGGCACCTGGCGCGCGGCGCGTGCACGACGAGCGAGCTGGTCGACGCGCACGGCATGACGGCCCCGGAGATCTCCCGGCATCTCACGGTCCTGAAGAAGGCCGGGCTGCTCACGGCCCGCCGCCGCGGGCGGTACGTGCAGCATCAGCTGGACCTCTCGGCCGTCGCCCGCCTCGGGAGCGACTTCATCGAGGGGGTGCTGCGCTAGGGGCCCGCTGCGCTAAGGGCCCGCTGCGCCAGGTGCCCTCGGGGCGGGGCCCGGGATCAGGCGGCCCCGCCGCCGCCCGCCCGCACCAGCCCCGTCTCGTACGCCAGGACCACCACCTGCACGCGGTCGCGCAGGGACAGCTTGGTCAGGATGCGGCCCACGTGGGTCTTGACCGTGGCCTCCGAGAGGACGAGGCGGGCGGCGATCTCGCCGTTGGAGAGGCCCTGGGCCACCAGGATCATGACCTCGCGCTCGCGGTCGGTGAGCCGCTCCAGTTCCTTGTGCTGCGGCTCGCGGCCCGTCTGCGGCAGCATCGGCGCGAAGCGGTCGAGGAGGCGCCGGGTCGTCGAGGGCGCGACGACCGCGTCGCCGCTGTGCACCGCGCGGATCGCGCCGAGCAGCTCGCCGGGCGGCACGTCCTTGAGCATGAAGCCGGAGGCGCCGGCCTTCAGCCCGGAGAAGGCGTACTCGTCCAGGTCGAACGTCGTCAGGATCAGCACCTTCGGCGGGTTCGGCCCCGCGCAGATGCGGGCCGTGGCCTCCACGCCGTCGAGCCGCGGCATCCGGACGTCCATGAGGACCACGTCGACCGCCGTTGCGCGCAGCACCTCGAGCGCCTCGGCGCCGTCGCCGGCCTCCGCGACGACCTCCATGTCCGGCTGGGCCGCGAGGACCATGCGGAACCCGGTGCGCAGCAGCACCTGGTCGTCGACGAGCATCACGCGGATCGGCATTTCCGGTTCGACCTCCGGGAGGAGCAGGGGCAGGAGCTGGAGCTGGAGATTTGGGTGGGGTGAGCTGCTGAGCGGGACGTCAATGGGCGGGCTTCAGCGGCAGCAGGGCGCTGATCCGGAACCCGCCGCCGGGCCGCGGCCCCGCGTCCAGGGTGCCGCCGACCATGCCGACGCGCTCCCGCATCCCGATGAGTCCGTGACCGCGTCCGTCGGCGCCCCCGTCCTCGTACAGCTCGTGCGGCGCGCCCTTGCCGTCGTCCTCGACGAGCAGGCCGAGCCCGTCGTCGAAGTACACGATCCGGACGCTGGCCCCGGCGTTGTCGCCGCCGTGCTTGCGGGTGTTGGTGAGCGCCTCCTGCACGATGCGGTACGCGGTCAGCTCGACGCCGCTGGGCAGCGGGCGGGGGGTGCCCTCGATCCGGAAGTCGACGGTCAGGCCGGAGCTGCGGACCTGCTCGACCAGCTCGTCGATCTGCTGGACGTCGGGCTGCGGCACGTACTCGCCGCTCTCCTCGTGCTCCCCGGTGCGCAGCACGCCGAGCAGCCGGCGCATCTCCGCGAGCGCCTGCCGACCCGTGCCCGAGATCGTCTCCAGGGCCTTCTTCGCCTGGTCGGGCGCAGTGTCCATGACGTACGCGGCGCCGTCCGCCTGGACCACCATCACCGAGACGTTGTGCGCGACGACGTCGTGCAGCTCGCGGGCGATGCGGGCGCGCTCGGCCGCCACCGCGACCTTGGCCTGCGCCTCCCGCTCCTGCTCCAGGCGGGTCGCGCGCTCCTCGAGCTGGGCGAAGTACGCGCGGCGGGTGCGGATGGAGTCGCCGAGGGTCCAGGCGAGCGCGAACGGCACCATCGTGAACCCGGCGATCAGGACGTTGCCCCAGACGCCGCTGTACTCGTTGGGCCAGGCGATCTGCGAGATCGGCGCCGCGCACAGGCCGCCGACCAGCGCGAACCGCCGCGCCCAGGACGCCCCCTCGGCTGCCACCGTGTAGATCAGCACCAGCATCGCGAAGTCGGCGGGCAGCACGCTCACGTCGGTGAGCAGCTGCAGGACGCCGACCCCGGCCGTGAGCAGCAGCATCTTCTCCGGCCACTTGCGGCGCAGCGCCACGGCGAGGCTCAGGAGCAGGCAGACCACGACGGTCGCGACGCCTGGCTCGTGCCCCTCGCCCTGCGGCCCGGAGGCCAGCCCCACGACCGACACCATCAGGAGGACGACAGCCCAGAAGCTGTCGACGCCCGTGGGGTGTCTGCGGAGGAACTCATAGAGGCGCTGCACATAACCCAGCGTAAGTACGGGGCGCTCGTGCAGGGGTCAACCGCAGGTTCGATCCCGTACGACACCTCGTACTCCCCAAGGTGGAGGGCGCATAGCCTTTCCGTCCTGAGCGGCAGTGGCGGGCAAGCAGGACGAGGTGCGGTGTGGCGGGCGGTACGGGAGCGGCGGACAGGGCGGGCGCGGCGGGCGGTACGGGAGCGGCGGACGCTGCGGGTGCGTGGCCTCGGGGCTGGCGGGCCGCGGCCGAGGAGGCGCTGTACGGGCCGGGCGGGTTCTATCTGCGGCCGGAGGGCCCGGCCGGGCACTTCCGTACGTCGGTGCACGCCTCGCCGCTCTTCGCCCAGGCCGTGGCCCGGCTGCTGTGCCGGGTCGACGCGGCGCTCGGCGGCCCGGCGGAGCTCGCGTTCGTCGACGTGGGCGCGGGCCGGGGCGAGCTCACCGCCGGAGTGCTGCGCGCGCTGCCCGCGCGGGTCGCGGCGCGCGTACGGGCGTACGCGGTGGAGCGCGCGCCCCGGCCGGAGGGAGCCGACGACCCGCGCATCGAGTGGACCGCCCAAGTCCCGCGCGGCGTGACCGGGTTGCTGTTCGCCAACGAGTGGCTGGACAACGTCCCGGTGGACGTCGTCGAGGTCGACGCGGAGGGGACGGCGCGCCTGGTCCTGGTCGACGCGGACGGTACGGAGAGCCTCGGGCCCGAGCCGTCCGGCGCCGACGCCGCGTGGCTGGCGAAGTGGTGGCCGCTGCCGCCTGAGCCCGGTCTCCGTGCCGAGGTCGGCGGACCGCGCGACGCGGCCTGGGCGGCAGCCGTGGGATGCCTGGAGCGGGGCCTCGCCGTGGCCGTCGACTACCGGCACACGCGCGGGGCGCGGCCCCCGTTCGGCACGCTCACCGGTTTCCGGGAGGGCCGCGAGTGCCGGCCCGTGCCGGACGGGTCCTGCGACCTGACCGCCCATGTCGCGCTCGACGCGTGCGGCCGCACCGATTCCGGGTTCGCTTCCGGCGCCGAGCTGACCGACCAGCGCACCGCCCTCACCGCGCTCGGCGTCTCCGGCGGCCGGCCCCCGCTGTCCCTGGCGAGCAGCGACCCCGCCGCGTACGTCCGGGCCCTCGCGCACGCGGGCGAGGCCGCCGAGCTCACCGCGCCGGGCGGGCTCGGCGACTTCGGCTGGCTGCTCCAGCCGGTGCGCATCGGACTGCGGGGCCTACTTGTCGATGTCGCCGACGACGAAGAACAGTGACCCGAGAATCGCCACCATGTCGGCGACCAGCGTCCCCGGCAGCAGCTCGGTCAGCGCCTGGATGTTGTTGTACGAGGCGGACCGCAGCTTGAGCCGGTACGGGGTCTTCTCGCCCTTGGACACCAGGTAGTAGCCGTTGATGCCGAGCGGGTTCTCGGTCCACGCGTACGTGTGCCCCTCGGGCGCCTTCAGGACCTTCGGCAGACGCTGGTTGATCGGGCCGGGCGGCAGCTCCGCGAGCCGGTCGAGGCAGGCGTCGGCGAGGTCGAGGGCGTTGTGCGTCTGCTCCAGGAGGACCTCGAAGCGGGCCAGGCAGTCGCCCTCCTGCCGCGTCACCACCTTCAGCTCCCGCTGCAGCTCCCCGTACGCGAGGTACGGCTCGTCCCGGCGCAGGTCGAAGTCGACGCCGGAGGCGCGGGCGATCGGTCCGCTCACCCCGTACGCGTGCACCGCCTCGGGCGTGAGGACGCCGACGCCCCGGGTGCGGCCGCGGAAGATCTCGTTGCCGAGCACGAGGCGGTCGTACACGTCCATCCGCGAGCGGACCGAGGCAACCCCCTGGCGGGCACGCGACGTCCAACCGAGCGGAAGGTCCTCCTTGAGGCCGCCGACGCGGTTGAACATGTAGTGCATCCGGCCGCCGGAGACCTCCTCCATGACGTTCTGGAGCTCCTCCCGCTCCCGGAAGGCATGGAAGACGGGGGTGATTCCCCCCAGTTCGAGCGGGTACGAACCAAGGAACATCAGATGGTTGAGGACGCGGTTCAGCTCCGCGAGCAGCGTGCGCGTCCACACCGCGCGTTCGGGCACCTCCATGCCGAGCATCCGCTCGACGGCGAGGACCACGCCCAGCTCGTTGGAGAAGGCGGAGAGCCAGTCGTGGCGGTTGGCCAGCATCACGATCTGCCGGTAGTCCCGCGCCTCGAAGAGCTTCTCGGCGCCGCGGTGCATATAGCCGATGACCGGCTCCGCGTGCTGGATGCGCTCGCCGTCGAGCACCAGGCGCAGGCGCAGCACGCCGTGGGTGGAGGGGTGCTGGGGGCCGATGTTGAGCACCATGTCGGTGCTCTCCGCGGCTCCGCCGACACCGACCACGGTCTCCGTCTTGGGACTCATACGCACAGTCTGTCGTACGAGCGGGACCCCCATCGATACGGGGACCGGTGCGACCGGGAACGGGGACAAGGATGAGAGGGACGACGCCAGTGGTTTCAGGGACACCCGGGGACGGAGCGCAGGAGGGCGGATCCGCGGCCGACCGGGCCACGGACGGCAGGGACGGCCCGGTCGACGTGGCAGGCGCGGAGCCGGTCTGGCAGGGGCTGCCCCCGGCCGTGCTCACGCTGCGGCGACTGCTGCTCGTCCTGTCGATGGTGCCGCTGGCCGTGGCCGCCGGACTGCTCCTCGGACTGCTCGTCGGCCCGGCCTGGTCGGCCTTCGCGGCCCTGCCCGTGGGCCTGCTGCTGTGGGGCTGGCCGCTGCTCGGCCGCAACTGGCGGTCCTGGCGGTACGCGGAGCGCGCCGACGACCTGCTCATCCAGCGCGGGGTGCTGTGGCGCGAGGAGACGGTGGTCCCGTACGGGCGGATGCAGCTCGTCGAGGTCGAATCGGGGCCGCTGCAGCGGAAGTTCGGACTCGCGAGCCTGCAACTGCACACCGCGGCCGCCGCCACCGACGCGACCATCCCGGGCCTCGACCCACGCGAGGCGGAACGGCTACGAGACCGACTCACCGAGCTGGGCGAAGCACGATCGGCGGGCCTGTGAACCACACGGACGGTACGGGGCGGGAGGCGGAACGGCGGCGCGAGCCGGAACGGAAACCGCAGCCGGAGGCGGAGCCCGAGCGGGATCCGGAAGAGGATCCTCGGTCGGCGCCGGAGCGGGATGTCGGGGCGGATGCCGGCGTGGGGGAGCGGCGGCTGCATCCCGTCACGCCGCTGCGCCGCGCCTGGGCGCCGATCGCGGTCGGGGCGGGCTGGGCTGTGCACGATCCGGACGGCACGTACCGGCGGGTCACGGATCTGGCCGTGGAGACGCTGCTGCTCGGCGGCGCGGGGGTGGTCGTCGCGGCCGCCCTGTACGGCTTCCTCAGCTGGTGGTTCACGCACTTCGCGGTGACCGGGACCGAGCTGCGCATCCGTACCGGCCTGGTCTTCCGCCGCACCGCGCACATCCGCCTCGACCGGCTCCAGGCCGTCGACGTGAACCAGCCGCTGCTCGCCCGGATCGCCGGCGTCGCCAAGCTGAAGATGGACGTCATCGGCACGGACTCCAAGGACGAGCTGGCCTACCTCAGCGAGAGGGACGCCGCCGCCCTGCGTGCCGAACTCCTCGCGCGCGCCGCCGGGTTCGCGCCGGAGACGGCCCAGGAGGTCGGGGAGGCTCCGGTCGCGAACCTCGTGCACGTACCGCCGAAGCAGCTCGCCGTCTCGCTGCTCCTGACCGGCACGACCTGGGTGCTGGCCGTCGCCGCGCTGGCCGTGCCGCCGGTGCTGTGGCTGACGACGGAGAGCCTCGGCCTGGTGGTCGGCGTGGGCCTGCCGCTGCTCGGCGGTGCGGGCGCGAGCAGTGTGGGCAAGTTCGTGAAGGAGTACGACTGGCGGGTCGGCGAGTCCCCCGACGGGCTCCGGCTCGACCACGGTCTGCTCGACAAGGAGCACGAGACGGTGCCGCCGGGCCGCGTGCAGACCGTACGGATCGTGGAGCCGCTGCTGTGGCGGCGGCGCGGCTGGGTGCGGGTCGAGCTGGACGTGGCCGGGTCGTCGAACGGCGTGCTCGTGCCGGTCGCGCCGCGCGAGCTGGCGGTCGCGGTGATCGCCCGGGTGCTGCCGGGCGTCCGGGTGCCGGAGCCGGAGGAGCTGTCCCGGCCGCCCGCGCGCTCGAAGTGGTGCGTGCCGGTGTGGTGGCGCGGGCACGGACTGGCCGTGACGGACGCGGTGTTCGCGACCCGGCACGGGCTGCTGAGCCGCACGCTCACCCTCGTCCCGCACGCGAAGGTGCAGAGCGTACGGCTCACTCAGGGCCCCTGGGAGCGGCGCAACGGCGTGGCCGACGTCCATGTGGAGACCGGGGCGAACACGTCCGTCGCCGCCCGGCTGCGGGACACGGCCGAGGCCCGGCAACTGCTCCAGTCCCAGGCGGACCGCTCCCGCACGGGCCGCAGGACGGCCCGGCCGGATCGGTGGATGGCGGAGTAGGGCGGCAAAATGGGGCCACGGTCGTCCGACCGTGGCCCCACGTGCGTCAACTCCGGCTGTTTCAGCTCTGCTTGGCGCAACAGCCTTGGTGCGACCCCACGACCCGTTACGAGATCGCGCTCCGCAGGTCCGTCATGTCGAGCTGTTCCGTCTCGTCGTGCGCGGTGAGGTCGATGACCTCGCCGATGCCTCGCTCGTCCACCTCGGCTTCCGCTTCCGCTTCCGCTCCCGCGTCCGCGCCGGGTTCGGTGTCGGCTGCGGCGTTCGCTGCAGCTTCGGCTTCGGCTTCGGTATTCGCTGCGGCTTCGGCTGCGGCGTTCGCGTCGGCCTCGGCTGCGGCGTTCGCCTCGGCGCGGTGCAGGGCCATGGCCTCCTCGCCCACCACGTCCGCGAGGTCCTTGTTCTCGATCGCCCGGACCTGCTCCTGCACGCCCTTCGTACCGAAGAAGTCGAAGCCGCCGACGGTGCGTTCGGCCCGCCGTGCGCTCGGGGTGTACGGCACGACAGCGGCGGCGGCCGCGGCCGGGACGGGGTAGTGCCTCGGGGCCGGCGTCTGGGGCTCGGCGGCCGTACGCGGCTGCGCGTCGACCGCCCCGGGCTTCCCCTGGGCCGCCTCCGCCTCCTCCCGCACCGCGCCGTCGGCACCGGTGGCGTTACCGGTGCCGCGCTGCGCGGGCACGCCGGAGCCGTCGCCTGCCAGCCGGGCGAGCGCGGCGTTGGCCCGGCGGTACAGCGCGGGGCTCGGGGCGGGCGCGGCCGGGGCGGCACCGCCGACGGCTCCCGCGGGGCCCGCCGACTGCGCACTGCCGCTGCCGTTGCCGTTGCCGGCGGGCAGCGCCTTGGCCGGCGCGGACGCCTCGATCGCGAGCCGCCTGCGGCCTTCGAGCGCGCTGGCCCGCTCGGTCTCCGCGGTGGCGTACCGCCGCAGCAGCGCCGCGTGTTCGGAGCGCAGCGCGGCGAGTTCGGTGCGCTTGGAGCGGAGCTTGGCCTCCAGCTTGGCGCGCAGCTCGCGCGACTCCTCCAGGTCGGATTCCAGTTCGGCGGTGCGTTCCTCGTGCTTCCACTCGTCGCTCGCTCTGGCCCGGGTCAGTTCCGCGACGCGCTTGCCGGCGACCCGGTCCCAACGGCGCATGACGACCGAGCCGACGACGGCCGCCGCAGCGGCGACGCCGACCAGGCCGCGGAGCACCACGGGTTCCGCGACCAGCCAAGCTGCGGCGGCGCAGACCAGTGAGACACCGGCGACCGCCGAGGGGGGAAGCAGCCTGTGCAGGGGTGGGGAATGGCGGTGACGTCCACGTGGCATGGCCAGAAACTTACCGCGCGTGCACGACGGGCGAACCCCCGCCCGGGAATCTGTTCCCTTGTGGTTACTTACGCACCATTAGGTTCAAGCGACAACCAACTCCCGTCGTACGACAACAAGCCCGCGCGCCTTGCCACTTGAGTTCAAGATCATTTCTTGAGGAGGCCCTTCGACTCCAGGTACTCCTTCGCCGCGTCCGCCTCCTTCACGCGCTCCGCGTCGACCTTGCGGTTCAGTTCCACGAGGTCCTGTGTCGTGAGCGTCTCGGTGAGCTTCGCGAGCGCGTCGGCTATCGCCTTGTCGCCCGCCTCCTTGGCGTTCACCACGGGAAGGATGTTGTCGGCGTTCTGCAGCTTCTTGTCGTCCTCCAGCAGCACCAGGCCGAAGTTCTTCAGCGTGGCGTCCGTCGTCGTGGTGAGCACCAGCTGGTCCTCCCCGTCCTTGACGGCCTGCTTGGCCTGCGGCGTGCCGACGCCCTTCGGGTCGACGCCCGTCACGTCGATTCCGTACGTCTTCTTCAAACCGGGCGCGCAGAACGGCCGGACCTCGCATTCGTCACCCGCCGCGATCTTCACCTTCAACTTTGCGCGGCCCAGGTCGGAAAGCGACTTCAGCTTGTTCTTCTCCGCGTATTCCGCGCTGACCGCGAACGCGTTCTGGTCGACCGCCGCTCCGGCCGGAAGCACCTTGAGGCCGCGCGGTTCGGCGAGCTTCTCCAGTGCGGCCACGGTGTCTTCCACATCGCTCGACGCGACGGGCTTCGCCTTCGGGCCGTTCTTCTCGGTGTTGAGGAATTCCGCGAGCGTCGCCGCGTATTCGGGTACGACGTCGATGTCGCCCTTCTCCAGGGACGGTTCGTAAAGCTCGCGGTTCTCCACCGTCTTGATCGACGTGTTGTATCCGGCGTCCTTCAGGAGCTGTGCGTAGAGCTCGGCGAGGACCTTCGACTCGGTGAATCCGGCCGAACCCACCACCAGCGAGCCCTTCTTGCCGGAGCCCTCGGCCGCGCCCTTGTCCTCCTCCAGGCTCTTGCCGCCGCAGGCGGTGAGGCCGACGGCCAGGCCGACGACGGCGACCGCCGCGGCCGCCCTGCGGAAGCCCTGGGGGAAGTGCTTCTGCTCGACGTGGTTCATGCGGAATCACCCATCACTGTCGTCGTCTTGTCCGTTGCCGTTGCCGTTGCCGTTGCTGTGCCTGATGCCGTGGCTGTTGCCGATGCCTTGGTCGTCGCCGTCGCCGTCGCCGTGCCTGTCGCCGTGCTCGTCGCCCCGCGCGCCGTGCGAGACCTGCCCCGCATCGGGTCGAGCAGTCTGCCCAGCGCCACCAGCACGCCCTCCACGAGCAGCGCGAGCGCCGCCACGAGGACGGCGCCGGCGACGACCTGCGCGGTGTCCTGGAGGTTGAACCCCGCCGTGATGATCCGGCCGAGCCCGCCCTCCCCGGCCATCGCGGCGAGCGTCGCCGTGGCGACCACCTGCACCGCGGCCGAGCGGAGCCCGGTGGTGATCAGCGGGTACGCCAGCGGGAGTTCGACTCTCAGGAACAGCTGGCGCCCGCTCATCCCCATCCCGCGCGCGGCCTCCACCACGGCCCGGTCGACCTCGCGCATCCCGATGTACGCGTTGGTGAGCAGCGGCGGCACCGCGAACAGCACCAGCGCGATCAGCGTCGGCAGATCGCCGTACCGCCCGAGGGGTGTGAGCGTGAGCAGGACGAGCACCGCCAGCGTCGGCACCGCGCGGCCCACGTTGGAGAGGTTGACCGCGAGCGCGCCGCCCTTGCCGATGTGGCCGAGCCACAGGGCGAGGGGCAGGGCGATCAGGCAGGCGACGGCCAGGCAGGTGCCGCTGAAGTAGAGGTGCTCGCCGAGGCGGTGCCAAATGCCCTTCTCGCCCTGCCAGTTGGCGGGCGTGCCGAGCCAGGCGAAGGCGTCCGTCAGCGCGTTCATGCGGGCTCGACCACCTTCGCCGTACGAGTGCCGGAAGCGCTCCCCGACCGTATGCGCGTCCAGGGTGTGAGCCATCGCTGCAGGGCGAGCAGCAGCAGGTCGGCGGCGACGGCGAGCAGCACGCAGAGTACCGAGGCGGTGAGCACCTGCGCCTTGAAGTCGCTGCGCAGGCCGGACATGATCAGGCCGCCCAGGCCGCCGTAGTCCACGATGGCGCCGACCGTGGTCAGCGCGACCGTCGCCACCGTGGCGATGCGGACGCCGCCGAGCAACGCCGGGAGCGCCAGCGGGAGTTCGACCTCCCACAGCTGTCTCACCGGTCCGTACCCCATCCCGCGCGCGGCCTCGCGGGCCTCCTCGGGGACGGCTTCGAGGCCCGCGAGGATGTTCCGCACGAGGACCGTCAGCGAGTACAGCACCAGGCCCGTCACGACCAGGGCCGCCGACAGCCCGAACAGCGGCAGCAGCAGCGAGAACATGGCCAGCGACGGCACCGAGTACAGCGCCGTGGTGAGGCCGAGCACCGGGCCCGCGAACGCCCTGCTGCGGCGCGCGAGCAGCGCGAGCGGCAGCGCGACGGCGAGCCCGATGAGGATCGCGGCGGCCGTGATGCCCACGTGCTGCAGCGTCGCGTCGATCAACTCCTCGCTGCGTGTGCGGACATACTCCGCGCACACCCAGTCGTTCTCGACCAGGCAGTTCTGCCCGTCCATCCGGCACCACCTCCCCCGCAACGCCGCCGGAACCCCGCCCGGACCCCCTGGCCCCGGGCGCGTGAAGCCACGTGTGAATCCCCGAACAACTGTCTGTCGGCGACCCTAAACCCCAGGACTGACAATCGCCGAGAGACGTCGTCCTGCAGCAACATGAGGTTCACAGAACGCCCACCACAATGGGGAGCCATGATCCGGTTCGAGCACGTCACCAAGCGGTACGCGGACGGCACCACGGCCGTGGACGACCTGTCGTTCGAGGTCGCCGGCGGTGAACTCGTCACGCTGGTCGGCCCGTCGGGCTGCGGCAAGACCACGACGATGAAGATGGTGAACCGGCTCATCGAGCCCACGTCCGGGCGGATCCTCCTGGACGGCGAGGACATATCCGGCGTCGACCCGGTCGAGCTGCGCCGCCGCATCGGCTATGTCATCCAGCAGGTCGGCCTGTTCCCGCACAAGACGGTCCTCGACAACACGGCGACCGTCCCGCACCTTCTCGGCGTCAAGCGCTCCACGGCCCGCGCCCGCGCCGCCGAACTCCTCGAACTCGTCGGCCTGGACCCGTCGGTGCACGGCCAGCGCTACCCGGAGCAGCTCTCCGGCGGCCAGCGCCAGCGCGTCGGCGTGGCCCGCGCGCTCGCCGCCGACCCGCCCGTGCTGCTGATGGACGAGCCGTTCGGCGCGGTCGACCCGGTGGTCCGCGAGCACCTGCAGAACGAGTTCCTGAAACTGCAGGCCGCGGTCCGCAAGACGGTCCTGTTCGTCACGCACGACATCGAGGAGGCCGTCCGCCTCGGCGACCGCATCGCCGTCTACGGCTCCGGCCGCATCGAGCAGTACGACGCCCCGGCCACCGTCCTCGGCGCCCCCGCCACCCCGTACGTGGCCGAATTCGTGGGCGCCGACCGGGGGTTGAAGCGGCTGTCGGTCACGCCCATCGAGGAGGGCGACCTCCAGCAGCCCCCGGTCGTCCGCCTCGACGACCCGCTGGGCCGGGCCGCCGAGCAGCTGCGCGCGGAGGGCGCCCGGTGGGCCGTCGTCCTCGACGCGGAGGGCGATCTGCACGGCTGGATCTCCGCCGAGCACACCGGCAGCGAGGGCACGGTGCGGGACCGGGCGCGGCGGATGGAGGCCTGGCTGCCCGTCGGCGCCTCCCTGAAGCAGGCGTTCGCGACGATGCTGCAGCACGACGCCGGCTGGATCGCGGTGATCGACGAGGACTCCGCGGGCCGCTTCCTCGGCGTCCTGACCCCGGCGACCCTGCACGAGGCGTTGCGCCGCTCCACGACCGCGGACGCCCGCGCCGTCACCCGCGCGGAGGTCGATCTGGAAACGGTCCCGACCGCCCGCTGAGGCAGCCGTCACCGGCACGACAGAACCGATCCGGTCGCAGGAGGGCTCACTTCACCGAGAGCCGCGCGCCCAGCCACACCATCGCGGGCGGGATCTCCCGGCGCCAGGTGTTGAAGTTGTGGCCGCCGCTGTCGAGGACGATGGAGAACATCCGCGTGGGCGCCCTGCCCTTGTCGAGGAAGCGCAGGGTGTCCGCGTAGTTCCCCTCCCCCTCCTTGCTGCTGGTGGCGAGCAGCGCGACCTTCGGGGGCGGCCGGTGGTCGAGCAGCCACATCAGGTCGGACTCCCGCCGCACCCGCTCGTCGCCCTGGAACAGGTCGCCGGTGGCGTCGTCGAGGGGCGCACGGTAGTCGGCGGAGAGACCGGCTCCGGCGGCGAAGCGGTCCGGGTGCTTGAGAGCGATCTTCAACGCGCAGTAGCCGCCCGTGGAGTTGCCGATCACGCCCCAGGCACCGGGCTCGGTGCCCGTCCGGTAGTGGCCGGCCACGGCGTCGGGCAGGTCCTTCGCGAAGAACGTCTCGGTCTGCGGCCCGTGCGGCACGTCCACGCACTCGGTGTCGCGCGGCGGCGCCACCGTCGGCCGCAGCATGACCAGGATCATCGGCTGCATCTTCCCCCGCCTGGCCTGCTCGTGGACGGTCGCCGGGTAGCGCAGCCCGTTGAGCAGGTTCTCGGCCGTGCCCGGATAGCCGGTGATCACGACGGCCGTGGGGAACGTCCGCCGCGGCTCCTCGAAGTACTCCGGCGGCAGATAGACGTACGCGGGTGTGCGTATGCCGGACTTCGCGCCGGTGACCTCGATGCGCTGGATCTGGCCGCCCACGGTCCGGATCGAGCCTCCGGCGACGCCGGCCACCGGCTGCGTGCCGAGCACCTTCAGCGACCGGTTCGCGGCGCCCGTGTCGTGCTCCTCGACCACGCCCATGTCCTGTTCCTGGCCGAAGAGGTCGGCCCAGGACGCGTAGAACTCGAAGGACCGGTTGGCGGCCAGGCCGACCGTCGCGAAGAGCGTCAACTGCGTTGCCGCGAGCAGCAGTACGCGCCCGGCGACCGCGCGCCAGTCGCGTCCCGCCAGCCTCGGCCAGAGCCAGACCGTGCCGAAGAACAGCAGCACGGCCAGCAGGGCGGCCAGGGCCAGGACGAGGTTGCTCTTGAGACCCATGGGGTTGTTCCTGCCTGCGCTTTCCGCCGGGCGCGCGCCCGGACTCCGATCCGCCGTGGGAAGAACCGGCTCCCTTACGGGACGGTCCGATCCGGCCTGAGGTGCCGGTTTTCCGGCCTCCTGCACCGGTTTTCCGGACGGAGAGTGAACCCGTCTCCCGGAAGCGCCGTCCTAGAGGGCGCAATTTGTCCGGCACCACCGCAGACGCCGGACTCCAGCTCTCTCGCAGAACCACGGGATGCGATGTCAGTCAGGATAGATGGGGAAATGTCGGGTGGGGTTGCAACGGCGTCCGGGGTCGCAGCGGCGGCCCGCCGGGTACGGCGCGCGCTGCGCGGCCCGCGCCCCGAGCGGGTGCCGTCCCTGGTCGCCACCGCCTGCACGCTCGTCGGCCTCCTGGACATCGCGGCCGGCGTCTTCCCGCGCTTCCGGCACAGCCGCTTCCACGCCCTGGCCGAGGTCCTGCCCGGCGCGCTCGGCCCCTTCGCCGCCGCGCTCGCCCTCAGCGCGGGCGTGCTCCTGCTGCTCCTCGCGCACGGCCTGCGGCGCCGCAAGCGGCGGGCCTGGCGGGCGGCCGTGCTGCTGCTCCCGGCGGGCGCCGTCGCCCAGTTCGCGTACCGGCACTCGGTCGTCGGCGTGCTCATCGCCGGTCTGCTGCTCGCCCTGCTGCTGCGCCACCGCCGCGAGTTCTCCGCACTGCCCGACCCGCGCAGCCGCTGGCTGGCCCTGGCCAACTTCTTCCTGATGGGCACGTTCTCGCTGGGCCTCGGCACGGTGATCGTCGCCACCCACCCCCGCAAGGTCATCGGCGACCCGAGCCTCGCGGACTACCTCACGCACGTCGTGTACGGCCTGTTCGGCGTCGAGGGCCCGCTCGCGTACACCGGGCGCACCGGCTGGACCGTCGGCTACTCGCTCGGCGCCCTCGGCATGCTGACCGCCCTCACCACCGTCTACCTGGCCTTCCGCCCCGAGCACCCCGCCGCCCGGCTCACCGAGGACGACGAGCGCCGCCTTCGCGCCCTCCTGGAACGGCACGGCGCCCGCGACTCCCTCGGCCACTTCGCGCTCCGCCGCGACAAGGGCGTGGTCTTCTCGCCCAGCGGCAAGGCGGCCGTCACGTACCGCGTCGTCTCCGGTGTGATGCTCGCCAGCGGCGACCCGATCGGCGACGTGGAGGCCTGGCCCGGCGCCATCGAGCGGTTCATGGACGAGGCGAGCAAGCACTCCTGGACCCCGGCCGTCATGGGCTGCTCCGAGACCGGCGGCGAGGTCTGGACCCGCGAGACCGGCCTCGACGCCCTGGAACTCGGCGACGAGGCGGTGGTGGACGTCGTGGATTTCTCCCTCACCGGGCGCGCGATGCGGAACGTGCGCCAGATGGTCAAGCGCATCGAGCGGGGTGGCTACGAGACCCGGGTGCGGCGCGTACGTGACCTGAGCGAGGGCGAGTTGGAGCGGGTGCGCCGGGCCGCGGCGGACTGGCGCGGCACCGAGACCGAGCGCGGCTTCTCCATGGCCCTCGGCCGCATCGGGGACCCCACCGACGGCGACTGCCTCATAGCCACCGCCCACAGACCGGACCAAGAGCCGGGCCCCTACGGCGACTTGAAGGCGATCCTGCACTTCGTGCCCTGGGGCACGGACGGTGTCTCCCTCGACCTGATGCGCCGCGACCGCAGCGCCGACCCCGGCATGAACGAACTCCTCATCGTGGCCGCCCTGCAGGCCGCGCCGAAACTCGGCATCGCGCGTGTGTCGCTGAACTTCGCGATGTTCCGCTCCGCCCTGGCGCGCGGCGAGCGGCTCGGCGCGGGCCCGGTCCTGCGCACCTGGCGCGGGCTGCTCGTGTTCCTGTCCCGCTGGTTCCAGATCGAGTCCCTGTACAAGTTCAACGCCAAGTTCCGGCCACGTTGGGAGCCCCGGTTCGTGGTCTTCCGCAACAACCGGGACCTGCCGCGCATCGGCGTCGCCGCCATGCAGGCCGAGGGCTTCGTCACGCTGTCCCTGCCCCGCTTCCTGCGCCCGGCCCCGCGCCCGCCCCGCCCCTGCCCGCACACCGCCGCCCAGCCGCAGGAGCGCGACGCCCGCGCCGCCTGAGCCGCCCGGGACCGCTCCGTACAGGCCACTGCCCGTACGGGCCTACGCTGGAGGCATGAGTACGTTGCGCGGCCGAGGCTCGGTCGAAGGCCTTCCGGAGTGGGACCGCTGTGCGGTGATGGGAGTCGTCAACGTGACGCCCGACTCCTTCTCCGACGGTGGCCGCTGGTTCGACACGACGGCCGCCGTGAAGCACGGCCTCGACCTGGTCGCCCAGGGCGCCGACCTGGTCGACGTCGGCGGCGAGTCCACCCGCCCCGGCGCCACCCGGGTCGACGAGGACGAGGAGCTGCGCCGGGTCGTGCCCGTCGTGCGCGGCCTGGTCTCCGAGGGCGTCACCGTCTCCGTGGACACGATGCGCGCCACCGTCGCCGAGCAGGCCCTCGCCGCGGGCGCCGCGCTGGTCAACGACGTCAGCGGCGGCCTCGCCGACCCGGCGATGATCCCGGCCGTCGCCGCCGCCGGCGCCCCCTTCGTCGTCATGCACTGGCGCGGCTTCAGCGAGGACATGAACAGCCGCGCGGTCTACGACGACGTGGTCGCCGAGGTCGTCGGCGAGCTGCACGCACGCGTGGAGGCGGTCGTCGCGGGCGGTGTCGCCCCCGAGCGGATCGTCGTCGACCCCGGCCTCGGCTTCGCCAAGGGCGCCGAGCACGACCTCGCCCTGGTCGCCCACATGCAGGAGCTGCGCGCCCTCGGCCGGCCGGTCCTGGTCGCCGCCAGCCGGAAACGTTTCCTCGGCAGGGTCCTGGCCGCCGGCCCGGACTCCGCCCCTCCGCCCGCCCGTGAACGCGACGCCGCGACCGCCGCGGTCTCCGCCATCGCCGCCCACGAGGGCGCCTGGGCGGTCCGCGTCCACGAGGTCCGCGCCACCGCCGACGCCGTCCGCGTAGCCCGCGCCGTAGAAGGAGCCAAGTGACGCCCCGTACCGACATCGAAGCCGTCGAGACCGCCAACACGACCTTCTACGAGGCTCTGGAGCGCGGCGACTTCGAGGCGGTCTCGGACCTGTGGCTGCCCGACGACGGCGACGGCGAGGCGCCCGCGGTGTCCTGCGTCCACCCCGGCTGGCCCGCCCTCTCGGGCCGCGGCGAGGTCCTCAGGTCGTACGCCCTGATCATGGCGAACACCGACTACATCCAGTTCTTCCTGACCGACGTGAAGGTCTCGGTGCACGCCGACACCGCCCTCGTCAGCTGTACGGAGAACATCCTCAGCGGCGGGCCCGCCGAGGAGGGCGCCGACCTCGGGCCGCTCGTGGGCCAGCTGGTCGTCGCGACCAATGTGTTCCGGCGCACACCCGACGGCTGGAAGCTGTGGTCGCACCACGCCTCACCGGTGCTCGCGGAGACCGACGACGAAGAGGGCGGCGCGGGGCCCGAGGGCGGCGAGACACCCGCCTGAGTGGGTAGGGGCCCGGCAGGGATTGGATGCCCCGCGCCCGGGGTATGGGCGGCTACCAGCCGAGCGAGGGCCTGTCCGGAACCCCCGTGGGCAAGGACTGTCAGCACCCGCAGGTAGATTCGAATGGGTCTCGCGAGCCGACCGCACTCGGCGGGGACCACCGAACCGACGATTGCAGGAGTGATTCGCGTGGATCGTGTCGCGCTGCGCGGCCTCAAGGCCCGCGGGCACCACGGTGTCTTCGCCCATGAACGGGAAGAGGGCCAGACCTTCGTCGTGGACCTGGTGCTCGGCCTGGACACCAGGGCGGCCGCGGCCGACGACGACCTGGCGAAGACCGTGCACTACGGCATCGTCGCCGAGGAGGTCGTGGCCGTCGTGCAGGGCGAGCCCGTCGACCTCATCGAGACCCTGGCGGAGCGCATCGCCCAGCAGTGCCTCAAGCACGAGGCGGTCCAGGAGGTCGAGGTGGTGGTGCACAAGCCGAACGCCCCCATCACGGTCCCCTTCGACGACGTGACCATCACCATCACCCGGAGCCGCGCATGAACACGCAGCAGAGCGACCCGACCGTACAGCCGGTGCCCGCCTCCGTGGTGGAACAGGTCGACGCCGCGGACACCACCCTCAGCAACCCGAAGTTCGCCGTCATCAGCCTCGGCAGCAACCTCGGCAACCGCCTGGAGACCCTCCAGGGCGCCGTGGACGCCCTGGAGGACACCCCGGGCCTGCGCGTGAAAGCCGTCTCGCCGGTGTACGAGACGGAGCCCTGGGGCGTCGAGCCCGGCAGCCAGCCGTCGTACTTCAACGCGGTCGTCGTCATCAAGACCACGCTCCCCCCGTCCTCGCTCCTGGAGCGGGCGCACGCCGTGGAGGAGGCCTTCCACCGCGTACGGGACGAGCACTGGGGCCCGCGCACCATCGACGTCGACATCGTGACGTACCAGGACGTCGTCTCGGACGACCCGGTGCTCACGCTCCCGCACCCGCGGGCGCACGAGCGGGCCTTCGTCCTGGCGCCCTGGCACGACGTCGACGCGGAGGCGCAGATTCCGGGCCGTGGGCCGGTCTCCGAGCTGCTCGCCGGGGTCACCCGCGCGGGCGTCACGCCGCGTGCGGACCTGGAACTCCGGCTGCCCGAGTAGTCGTTAGGGTCAGGACGGGCCCCGCGCCGGGGCCCGCCGCCCGGCCCTGCCGGGCCCGACCGGCACGAGCACGAGCACGACGAAAGAGGCGACCGCCACCGTGAAGCAGCTGCGCATCCGGACGCTGATCGGCCTGTTCCTGGTGGCCGGGGTGCTGTCGTGGGCCGGCGCCCGGCTCTGGGACTCGCTCGCCGAGCTGCCGAGCGTGCCTCTGGCGGCGCCGATCGTGCTCGGCGTGATCGCCGCCGTACTGCTCGCGACGGCGCTCTCCATCCGCTCCCGGCTCCGCGCCCAGCGGGAGCGCCGCCCCGGCGCGAAGGGCGTCGACCCGATGATGGCCGCCCGCGCCCTGGTCTTCGGCCAGGCCAGCGCGCTCGTCGCGGCGCTCGTCACGGGCATGTACGGCGGGGCGGCCGTGTTCCTGCTCAGCCTCCTGGAGATCCCGGCCCGCCGCGACCAGGCCATCTACGCCGGCTTCGCCGTCCTCGCCGGGGCGGGCGTCATCGCGGCGGCCCTGTTCCTGGAGCGGGTCTGCAAGCTCCCGGAGAACGGCGACGAGGACGAGCCGGGCGCGGCAGCAGCGTGACGGCCTGACGAACCCCTCCGGGCTTCAGCCCTACGCCTTGGCAGGGTCCCGCCTTCCCCTGCGGGGCGGCTCCTTCCCCCTCCCCGCCCCTTCCCGAACCTGGGGCTCCGCCCCAGACCCCGCTCCTCAATCGCCGGAGGGGCTGGTTTTTCAGGGGCGGGAGCGGGCAGGCGGGGGGCTGGTTTTTCAGGGGCGCGGGGAACTGCGCGAGCAACCACGACGGCGGGCCGACCGAACGACGAGCGAACCACACCAGGGGCGCGGGGAACTGCGCAAAAGCCTCAGCCCCACGGCACGGGCAGCCGAACGACGAACCCGAGGGCCATGGGGGCCACGGGGGCCGAGCCCCGAGCCCCAACCCAAGCCCCGCCTACAACAACGTCCCGCCCACCACACTCACCGCCCCCAAAATCCCATCCAACCGCCCCAACACCTCATCCGGCAGAGCCACCCGCGCCGCCGCGAGGTTCTCCGCGATGTGGGCCGGCGTGCGGCTGCCCGGGATGGGGACCACGTGGGGATCCTGGTGCAGCAACCAGGCGAGAGCCAGCTGCGCGGGCGTCAGGCCGAGCTCCCCGGCGATCCCCCGCACCGGCGCGAACCGGTCGTGGTTCGCCTTCTGGTTGGCGGCGTCGAACCGCGGCATGTTCTGCCGGAAGTCGCCGTCCTTCACCTCGCCGACCTGCCCGGTCAGAAACCCCGCGCCGAGCGGCGACCAGGCCGCCACACCGACGCCCAACTCCCGCGCGGCAGCGATCAGTTCGGCGTCTATCGGCCGCCACATCGACCACTCCGCCTGCACGACGGCCACCGGATGCACCGCATGCGCTTCCCGCAGCTGCGCGGCCGTGACGTTGGACAGCCCGAGGTGCCGGACCAGCCCCGCCTCGATCAGCTCGGCGACCGCCCCCACCGTGTCCGCCAACGGAACCTGCGGGTCCGGGAAGTGCGGGTAGTACAGGTCGATCCGGTCCGTCCCCAGCTCCCGAAGGCTCGCCTCGGCATACCCGCGTACGTACTTGGGGTCCGCGTTGACCGCCAGCTCGCCGAACGCGAAGCCGACCGGGAAGGGGTGCGGCTCGGCGCCCTCGGGCAGCCGGAAGCCGAACTTGGTCGCGAGGACGACCTCGTCCCGGCGGGCGCGCAGGGCCCGGCCGACGAGGCGTTCGTTGTGGCCGTCGGCCCCGTAGCCGTCGGAGGTGTCGAAGAAGGTGGCGCCCGCGTCGGCCGCCGCGAGCAGCGCCCGCTCGGCACGCTCGTCGTCGATCTCGCCGTACACACCGGGAGAGAGCACCATCGCGCCGAAGCCGATCGCGGAGACCTCCAGGTCCCCGAGACGGCGGGCGGGCAGGGTGCCGTCGGTCGTGGTGTCGTCAGTCACGACCGGAAGATTTGCACAACTCCCCCTGCCCGCACAGGAGTTGTCCGGGGGAACGGACCCGGAACAACACGCTCCGGACCCGCCCCTCAACGCCTCACTCGGCGCGGCTCACTTCGCCATGATCAGGCTCATCGCCTCGGCCCGGGTCGCCGGGTCGCGCAGCTGCCCGCGCACGGCGGACGTCAGCGTCTTCGCGCCGGGCTTGCGCACCCCACGCATCGTCATGCACATGTGCTCGCACTCGACGACCACGATCACGCCCCGCGGCTCCAGGATCTGCATCAGGGAGTCCGCGATCTGCGTGGTGAGCCGCTCCTGCACCTGCGGCCGGCGCGCGTACACGTCGACGAGCCGGGCCAGCTTCGACAGACCGGTGATCTTGCCGTCCGTGGACGGGATGTACCCGACGTGGGCGACGCCGACGAACGGCACCAGGTGGTGCTCGCAGGAGCTCATCACCTCGATGTCCTTCACCAGGACCATCTCGTCGTGACCCAGGTCGAACGTCGTGGTGAGCACGTCCTCCGGCTGCTGCCAGAGCCCGGCGAATATCTCCCTGTACGCCCGCGCCACACGGCCCGGGGTCTCCCGCAGCCCCTCGCGGTCCGGGTCCTCGCCGACCGCGATGAGCAGTTCCCGTACGGCGTTCTCTGCCCGCTTCTCGTCGAACTCGCCGATCGAGCTCTCGCCGTCCAGCGTCACCGGGTCGGTCATCTGTGCCTCGTTCCTGTTACGACGGGCAGCGTTCCTCCACGACTGCCGTGTGCGCACACAAAAATGCCGCGCCCCCCAAGGCTAGAACCAGGGGGGCGCGGCATCCATTCCGGGCCTGCTGAGCGGCCGGGAGCCGGGATCAGCTCTCCGGTCGGTCCTCCGGGGCGGGCGACTTCGTCAGGTCCGCCGGAGTGGCCGTCTCCGAGGCCGCCGTCACCGCGGGGGTGCCGTTGGCTCCGTTGGTGAGCGACAGCTCCTTCGGCGAGAGCACTGGCGGCCGCGTCGACGGCGTACGCCGCGAGGAGCCGGTCCACGCCGGGCGGGCCGGGCGCTTCACGATCGGCGCGAAGATCTCGGCGATCTCCTCCTTGCCCAGCGTCTCCTTCTCCAGGAGCTGCAGGACCAGGTTGTCGAGGACGTCACGGTTCTCGACGAGGATCTCCCACGCCTCGTTGTGCGCGGTCTCGATGAGCTTCTTGACCTCTTCGTCGACCAGCGCGGCGACCTCTTCCGAGTAGTCCCGCTGGTGCGCCATCTCGCGGCCGAGGAACGGCTCGGTGTTGTCGCCGCCGAACTTGATGGCGCCGAGCCGCTCGGTCATGCCGTACTGCGTGACCATGGCGCGGGCCGTGGCGGTGGCCTTCTCGATGTCGTTCGCGGCGCCCGTGGTCGGGTCGTGGAAGACGAGCTCCTCGGCCGCGCGCCCGCCCAGCATGTACGCCAGCTGGTCGAGCATCTCGTTGCGCGTGGTCGAGTACTTGTCCTCGTCCGGGAGCACCATCGTGTACCCGAGGGCGCGGCCGCGGGACAGGATCGTGATCTTGTGGACCGGGTCGGAGTTCGGCGAGGCCGCCGCGACCAGGGCGTGACCGCCCTCGTGGTACGCGGTGATCTTCTTCTCCTTGTCCGACATGATCCGGGTCCGCTTCTGCGGGCCCGCGACCACACGGTCGATCGCCTCGTCCAGGAAGTGGTTGTCGATCAGCTTCTTGTCGCTGCGGGCCGTCAGGAGGGCGGCCTCGTTCAGGACGTTGGAGAGATCGGCACCGGTGAAGCCGGGGGTGCGGCGGGCGACGGCCGAGAGGTCGACGTCCGGGGCGACCGGCTTGCCCTTCTGGTGGACCTTGAGGATCTCCAGGCGGCCCTGCATGTCCGGGCGGTCGACGGCGATCTGCCGGTCGAAGCGGCCCGGGCGCAGGAGCGCCGGGTCGAGGATGTCGGGCCGGTTGGTGGCGGCGATCAGGATGACGCCGCCCTTCACGTCGAAGCCGTCCATCTCGACGAGCAGCTGGTTCAGGGTCTGCTCGCGCTCGTCGTGACCACCGCCGAGGCCGGCGCCGCGGTGGCGGCCGACCGCGTCGATCTCGTCGACGAAGACGATCGCCGGGGCGTTCGCCTTGGCCTGCTCGAAGAGGTCACGCACTCGGGAGGCGCCGACACCGACGAACATCTCGACGAAGTCGGAACCGGAGATCGAGTAGAACGGGACGCCCGCCTCGCCCGCGACGGCACGCGCGAGCAGGGTCTTGCCCGTACCGGGCGGGCCGTAGAGGAGCACGCCCTTGGGGATCTTGGCGCCGACGGCCTGGAACTTCGCCGGCTCCTGCAGGAACTCCTTGATCTCGTGGAGCTCCTCGACGGCCTCGTCCGAACCCGCGACGTCGGAGAACGTCGTCTTGGGGGTGTCCTTGGTGATCAGCTTGGCCTTGGACTTCCCGAAGTTCATGACTCGGGAGCCGCCGCCCTGCATCTGGTTCATCAGGAACAGGAAGACGACGACGATGAGGACGAAGGGAAGCAGCGAGAGCAGGATCCCGACGAACGGGTTCTGCTTGGACGGCGAGACGGTGTACCCGTCCTTGATGTCGCCGTTCTCGTAGTTCTGCTGCAGCTTGGTGGCCAGCTGGGCGCCCTGGTCGCCGATGTAGCTCGCCTGGATCTTGGCGCTGCCGCCGTACTTGCCCTTGTCGGCGCCTTCCTTCAGTTCGACCTTGATGGTCTGTTCGTCACCGGTGGTGAGCTTGGCGGTCTGCGCCTGCTTGTCGTCGATGGCCTTGATGACCTGCGCGGTGTCCACCGTCTTGAAGCCGCCGGACGAGCCGACGACCTGCATCAACACGACCACGGCGAGGACGGCCAGCACGATCCACATGACCGGCCCACGGAAGTATCGCTTCACGTCCATCCATACGGAGCGGAGTCGCCCCGTCCCTCCTGCCATAGTGAGTTTGATAAGGCGTTGAAAAGACTGTTCTTCGGACGGTACCCCAGCATTGTCACCCGAAGACGCAGGGGACGGCGGGCAAACCCGTCTTCCCCTGCTCCAACGGCGGGAACGCCCCGAGGGTTCCCGTGGGGGTCCGCGCCCTGCTCAGCCGCCGTAGACGTGCGGGGCGAGCGTGCCGACGAACGGCAGGTTGCGGTACTTCTCGGCGTAGTCCAGGCCGTACCCCACGACGAACTCGTTGGGGATGTCGAAGCCGACCCACTTCACGTCGATCGCGACCTTCGCGGCGTCCGGCTTGCGCAGCAGCGTGCAGACCTCGAGGGAGGCGGGCTCGCGGGAGCCGAGGTTGGAGAGCAGCCAGGACAGCGTCAGGCCGGAGTCGATGATGTCCTCGACGATCAGGACGTGCTTGCCCTTGATGTCGGTGTCGAGGTCCTTGAGGATCCGCACCACGCCGGAGGACTGGGTCCCGGCGCCGTACGAGGACACCGCCATCCAGTCCATCGTGACCGGGGTGGACAGCGCGCGCGCCAGGTCCGCCATCACCATCACGGCGCCCTTCAGGACACCGACGATGAGCAGGTCCTTGCCCGCGTACTCCGCGTCGACCTTGGCGGCCAGCTCGGCCAGCTTCGCGTCGATCTCTTCCTTGGTGATGAGCACCGACTCGAGGTCGGTGCCCATGTCTTTCGCGTCCACCCGCACATCACTTTCGGTTCGCCGTGTGTCAGCCCTGCCGGATGACAAGTCTGCCACCCTGCCGCCTGGCCTCCACTCGGCCGGGGAGGTTGATGGCTCCCTGGCCGCGCCAACCGGTGATCAGCCGGTCGACCTCCTCGATGTGCCGGGCGAACAGCGAACCGGCGGGTGAGCCCGCCGCGACGGCGGTGCGGCGCAGGACGCGGCGGCGCACGGCGGGCGGCAGGGCGTAGAGCTTCGCGCAGTCGAGCAGCCCGGACTCGTCGCGTACGGCGGCCTCGGCCTCGGCGGCCCAGGAGTCCAGGGCGTCGGCGTCGTCGCGGGAGAGCTGGGCCGTGCGGGCGAGGGCCTCGACGACTCCTTTGCCGAGCGCCTTCTCCAGGGCGGGCAGCCCCTCGTGGCGGAGCCGGGAGCGGGTGTACGCCGGGTCGGCGTTGTGCGGGTCGTCCCACACGGGCAGCGACTGGACCATGCAGGCCTTGCGGGCGGTCTGCCGGTCGAGCTGCAGGAAGGGGCGGCGGTAGCGGCCGCCGGCGCCGGGTCCGCCGGAGACGGCGGCCATGCCGGACAGGGAGCGGATGCCGGAGCCGCGGGCGAGGCCGAGGAGGACGGTCTCCGCCTGGTCGTCGCGGGTGTGGCCGAGGAGGATCGCGTCGGCGCCGCGGCGTTCGGCGACGGCGTCCAGGGCTGCGTACCGGGCGTCGCGGGCGGCTGCTTCGGGTCCGCCCTCGCGGCCGACGGAGACGGCGACGGACTCGACGGGTTCGAGGCCTAGGGCGGTCATCCGGGCGATGACCTCGGCGGCGCGCAGATCGGAGCCGGGCTGCAGACCGTGGTCGACGGTGACGCCGCCGGCGCGGATGCCGAGCTTCGGGGCCTCGAAGGCGAGGGCGGAGGCGAGGGCCATGGAGTCGGCGCCGCCGGAGCAGGCGACGAGGACGAGCGGCGAGCGGCCGGGCGCGACGGCAGCGGCGGAGGCGGCGGGTGCGGGGGCGCCGCTCGGGGCGGAGGCGTGCGCGACGCGGTCGCGGGCGGCGAGGTCGGTGAGTACGTCGTGGAGTACGCGGCGGACCGCCAGGCGTATCGCCGCGACCGCAGGATGGGGACCCATGGTCCGGTTCCCTTCGTGAAGTTCGGGGGGTGTGTCTCGGATCGAGTCACTTGGACCGTTCGCTCCGAGTTTCGGACTGCTTGCCGTCACTCAGAGTGTGTCGATGGTGACAGAGCCGAGCGGCTACCCGAGCATTGCACGCCTACCCATGACTCACGGTCCCTCGGAAGGGTGATTACGGGGGCCCGAATCTGCCACGGACGGCGCGGCAGTCACGACTCTGCCTTACGGTGCACCCTCGCCACCCAGTCGGCGGGGCTCGCGATCTCCGCCTTGGTGGGCAGGGTGTTCGGGGAGGTCCAGACGCGGTTGAAGCCGTCCATCCCGACCTGTTCGACCACGGCGCGCACGAACCGTTCGCCGTCCCGGTACTGCCGCAGCTTGGCGTCCAGGCCGAGCAGCTTGCGCAGGGCGAGATCCAGCCGCGAGGCGCCCTTGGCCCGGCGCTCCTTGAACTTCTCCCTGATCTCCGCGACGGACGGGACGACGGCGGGCCCGACGCCGTCCATCACGTAGTCCGCGTGCCCCTCCAACAGGGACATCACCGCGGTCAGACGGCCGAGGACCTCGCGCTGGGCGGGGGTCTGCACCAGCTCGACGATGGAGCGGCCGCCCTCGTCCTCCTCCGGCCGGCCGTTGCCCGCGAGGGAGGAGGCGGCCTCGCGCAGCCGCTCCAGGACGGTCATCGGGTCGACGTCGGTCTCGTCGAGGAACGACTGGATCTCGCCCTCCAGGTGGTCCCGCAGCCAGGGCACGGCGGTGAACTGCGTGCGGTGCGTCTCCTCGTGCAGGCAGACCCAGAGCCTGAAGTCGTGCGGGTCGACGTCGAGTTCGCGCTCCACGTGCACGATGTTCGGCGCGACGAGGAGGAGCCGGCCGCCGCCCTCGGCCGCGCCGGGGAGCTCACGGCTGGGCGGGGCGAACGTCTCGTACTGGCCGAGGACGCGGGAGGCGAGGAAGGAGAGGAGCATGCCGAGCTCGACTCCGGTGACCTTGCCGCCGACGGCGCCGAGCATCGCGTTGCCCGGTCCCGAGCCGCGGCGGTCCTGCATCTTGTCCAGGAGCGGCTTGAGGAGTTCCCGGAACCCGGCGACGTTGGCCCGCACCCAGCCGGCCCGGTCCACGACCAGGACGGGGGTGTCGTGCGCCGCGTCCGTCGCCATCCGCGTGAAGGAACGGACGTGTTCCTCCGACGACTTGGCGTGTCCGCGCAGCTCGGTGACGACGGCCCGCGCCTCGTCCCGGCTGACCTCGGGGCCCGGCCGTACGAGCCGGGTCGCGGTCGCCACCGCGAGATTCCAGTCGACCATCCCTGCAGATGCGGCACCACCGATGCTCGTCATGCGTCAACCGTACGTGCTCGAACCGGCGGATGAAGGGCCTCGGAACGTCACGGAAGGGGCGGCGTCAGCGGCAGCCGCAGTTGGCGACGGCCGAGGCGAGGCGGTCGAGGCCGGACTGGGCGGCATTGGGGTCGCCGGTGCCGGAGGCCGTGAAGGCGAACACGAGGAGCCGGCCGTCGGCGTCGACGACGCTGCCGGCGAGCGTGTTCACCCCCGTCAGCGTGCCGGTCTTGGCGCGGACCAGACCGACGCCGGGCGCGCTCGCTCCGCCGGAGTAACGATTGCGCAGGGTGCCGGTGAAGCCGGCGACGGGCAGCCCGGTGAGGACCGGGCGCAGCTCGGGGCGGTCGGGGTCGGCGGCGCGGGCGAGGAGGGCGGTGAGCAGTCCGGCGCTCACCCGGTCCTCCCGGTAGAGGCCGCTGCCGTCGGCGAACTTCGCCTTGCCCAGCGGGAGTTCGAGCTTCTTCAGCTCGCTCTTGACGGCCTTGGCGGCGCCGTCGAAGCTCGCCGGTTCGTCGGCGGCGATGGCGGTCTGGCGGGCGAGGTGCTCGGCGATGTCGTTGTCGCTGTGGGTCAGCATCCGCTCGACCAGCGCGGCCAGCGGCGCGGACCGCACCGTTCCGACCTCCTCCGCGTCCTTGCCCGCCGTCCGTGACTTCGGCTCGCCCTTGACCTTGACGTCCCGGTCCCGCAGCAGGTCGGCGAAGGTGCGGGCGGCGTCCCGCGCGGGTTCGGCGGTGCGTGGGGCCGGGCCGCTGGTGGAGTCGTCGAGGCGGCCCTCGTCGGCCATGAGGGCGCTGATGGGCGCGATGTTCTCGTTGGGCCCGATGGGGTGCTGCCCGGGCCCCGAGTACGCCGAGGTGTCGTACGACAGCTTCACCTCGGCCACGTCCCGGGTGCGCAGGGCGCGGGCGGTGGCGTCGGCGAGGGTGTGCAGGCTGGCGTTGCCCTGGTTTCCCTTGCGTGCGGTGAGCGTGGGGTCGCCGCCGCCGACCAGCGTGACGCGGTCCTTCTCCAGGACGGCGCGGGTCGCGATGCGGTGGTCGGGGCCGAGGGCGGAGAGGGCCGCGGCGGCGGTGGCGATCTTGATGGTCGAGGCGGGCGTGACGGGGTCGCCCGCCTTCGCCCCGTACACCTCCTTGCCCGTGGCGGCGTCGACGACGGAGGCGGTGCGGGCGGTGCCGAGGGCGGGGTCCTTGAGGAGGGGGTCGAGCACGTCGGCGAGGGCGCTCCCGGTGGGGGCGGGGGCGCCGCCCGCGGGGGCGCCGAGCCCGGTGAGCACGCCGGGGGCGCTCGGGGCGACGTTCGGCTCGCCGCCGCTGCCGTGATCTGCGCCACCGTCCCGGCCCGCGGAGTTGCTCAGGGCCCGCTCGGCCGTACGCTGACCGGAGTCCCAAGGGCCGGCCGCGGTCACCGCCACGGCCGAGATCGCGAGGCCGACCGTGGCCGCGCACGCCGTGAGCTGCCAGGTCGTGAGCTTCCGGAGCCGCGGGGCGCCGGACGGGCGGGCCGGCGGAGGGAGCTTCAGGGGAAGCTCCGGCCGTCGCAGCGCGGAAAGCCGGCGCACCTTGAGCTCGGGCACCACGACCAGCCCCTTTCGCGATCACACACCTGCGTGAGGGACACTTAATCACTGCGTCTTGCCGCGGGATCGCACCGCGGTGGGTCCGGCCACATAAAACGGTCGGAGTTGGTGCCCGCGGAGTAGCCGCTGTCCGCAGCGGCGTCCCACGGGAGGACGCAGCATCGTCCGTTGTTTGTGTTGATCATGGAGGAGCATCCGGTGGAGTTCGACGTCACGATCGAGATCCCGAAGGGTTCGCGGAACAAGTACGAGGTGGACCACGAGACCGGTCGTATCCGTCTGGACCGTCGCCTGTTCACCTCGACCAGCTACCCGGCCGACTACGGCTTCGTCGAGAACACCCTCGGCGAGGACGGCGACCCGCTGGACGCCCTGGTCATCCTGGACGAGCCGACCTTCCCCGGCTGCCTCATCAAGTGCCGCGCCATCGGCATGTTCCGGATGACGGACGAGGCCGGCGGCGACGACAAGCTGCTGTGCGTCCCCGCCTCGGACCCGCGCGTGGAGCACCTGCGGGACATCCACCACGTCTCCGAGTTCGACCGCCTGGAGATCCAGCACTTCTTCGAGGTCTACAAGGATCTGGAGCCCGGCAAGTCCGTCGAGGGCGCCAACTGGGTCGGCCGCACCGACGCCGAGGCCGAGATCGAGCGTTCGTACAAGCGCTTCGAGGAGCAGGGCGGTCACTGACCTTCCGCGCCCCGCGTCCACCGGAGAGGCCGCGCGTACCCCTTGAGGGGGTGCGCGCGGCCTCTTCGCGTGTCCATGCTCATACTGGCCATATCGGAGGTGCGTACGAGGGCCGCAAGGGCTGCCAGCACTCGTCGGCCCAGTCAATTCAGAAGGTGAGGAAGGTGGCTGACACAGCGGAGGAGGAAGACCGCAAACCGCAGTCGGACGAGGCGCACAGCGCGTTCGCACCTGTCGGTGGTGTGGAGACTCCCCCCGTGCCGGAGGACGAACATCCGACCTCCGAGTTCACCATCCCCGAGGGGCTGCGGATCCCGCCCGCCCCGGAGGACACGGAGACGTCGGCGTTCAAGCCGCCGCCCAACTACGAGGCGCGGAACCTGGTCGCGTTCACGCCTCCCTCGGGCGTCCCCATGGTCAAGCTGACCAAGGAGGCGCCCTGGCAGGACCGGATGCGCACGATGCTGCGCACCCCGGTGGCCGAGCGGCCGGCTCCCGAGGCGACGCAGCGGCACGACGAGGAGGCCGGCCCGCCGGTGCCGCGCGTGCTCGACCTGACCCTGCGTATCGGCGAACTGCTGCTCGCCGGCGGTGAGGGCGCCGAGGACGTGGAGGCGGCGATGTTCGCGGTGACCCGGGCGTACGGCCTGGACCGCTGCGAGCCGACCGTCACGTTCACGCTGCTGTCCATCTCGCACCAGCCGTCCCTGGTCGACGACCCGGTGACGGCCTCGCGCACGGTGCGCCGGCGCGGCACCGACTACACACGTCTGGCGGCGGTGTACCGGCTCGTCGACGACATCGGCTCCGAGGACATCGAGGTGTCCCTGGAGGAGGCCTACCGGCGCCTCGCGGAGATCCGCAGGAACCGGCACCCGTACCCCACGTGGGCGCTCACCGCGGCGGCCGGGCTGCTCGCGGGCTCGGCGGCGACGCTGGTGGGCGGCACGGTCGTGGTGTTCATCGCCGCGGCCGTCGGCGCGATGCTCGGCGACCGGCTCGCCTGGCTGTGCGCGGGCCGCGGGCTGCCGGAGTTCTACCAGTTCATCGCGGCCGCGATGCCGCCCGCCGCGATGGGCACCGCGATCAGCCTCCTGGACCTGCCGGACGTACGGGCCTCCGCGGTGATCACCGGTGGCCTGTTCGCGCTGATCCCCGGGCGGGCCCTGGTCGCGGGCGTGCAGGACGGCCTGACCGGCTACTACATCACCGCGGCCGCCCGCCTCCTGGAGGTCGGCTATCTGGTCGTCGGCATCGTGATCGGTGTGCTGACGGTGCTCTATCTGGGCGTGCGCCTGAACGCCGGGCTCAACCCGGAGACGACCATCCACAGCGTGAACCGGCCGGTGATCCAGACCCTCGCGGCGATGGCGCTGTCCGCGGCGTTCGCGGTGCTGCTGCAGCAGGAGCGGTCGACGGTGCTGCTCGTGACGCTCAACGGCGGCGTGGCCTGGGTGGTGTACGGGGCGATGGCGAACGCGGGCGAGCTGTCGCCGGTGGCCGCCACCGCGGTCGCAGCCGGCCTGGTCGGCCTCTTCGGCCAGCTGCTCTCCCGCTACCGCTTCGCTTCGGCGCTGCCGTACGTGACGGCCGCGATCGGGCCGCTGCTGCCCGGTAGTTCGACGTACTTCGGGCTGCTGAACATCGCGCAGAACGAGCTCAACAACGGCCTCGCGCAGCTCTCGAAGGCCGCCGCGCTCGCCCTCGCCATCGCGATCGGCGTGAACCTGGGCGGCGAGCTGGCCCGGCTGTTCCTGAAGGTGCCGGGCACCGAGGGCCCGGGCGCCCGCAAGTCGGCGAAGCGCACACGCGGCTTCTGAGCTTCCGGCGCACGGCTCGGACACACGAGGAAGGGCGGTCGTACGCGACGTACGACCGCCCCTCCTTCGGCTGTCGGCGGCTAGCGCCGTGCGTGCCCGCCGTAGTAGGGCGGCTGGTTCGGGTCCTGCGGGTCGTACGCCTGGTTCTGGCTCTGGCCGTACTGCTGGTGCTGCTGCTGGTACGGCTGCTCGTACGCCTGCTGGTTCGGGTCGTACTGCTGGGGCTGCTGCTCGTACGGCTGCTGGTTCTGGCCGTACGGCTGCTGCTGGTACGGCTGCTCGTACTGCTGCTGGTACGGGTAGTAGGCCTGCTGGTGGCCGTACTGCTGCTGGTGCTGCATCGCCTGCGGGGGCTGGGGGCGCTGCGGGTGCTGGTGCGGCTGGTGGGCGTGCAGCTGCTGGGTGGGGTGGTCGACGCCGGGGGCCTGGGCGGCCGGGTTCGCCGGGGGCGCCTGGGCGGGGGCCTCGGCGGCGGCCTTCTTGCTCTTCGAGCGGGCGCGCAGGAACTCGACGATGATCGGCAGGACCGAGATCAGGACGATCAGGATCAGGATCGCCTCGATGTTCTTGTGCACGAAGTCGATCTGGCCGAGCCAGGCCCCGAGGAGCGTGACACCCGCGCCCCACAGGATGCCGCCGAGGACGTTGTACGTGATGAAGGAGCGGTAGTTCATCCGGGAGACGCCGGCGATGATCGGCGTGAACGTCCGCACGATCGGCACGAAGCGGGCCAGGACCAGGGACTTCGGGCCGTGCTTCTCGAAGAACTCGTGCGCCTTCGTCACGTTCTCCTGCTTGAAGAAGCGGGAGTCCGGCCGGTTGAACAGCGCGGGGCCGACCTTGCGGCCGAAGAGGTAACCCGCCTGGTCGCCGAGGATCGCGGCGATGCACACCAGCGTGCACACCAGCCACAGCGGGGTGTCCAGCTTGTCGGTGGTCACCAGGAGGCCCGTGGTGAACAGCAGGGAGTCGCCCGGCAGAAAGAAGCCGATGAGGAGGCCGGACTCGGCGAACACGATGATCAGCAGGCCGACGAGTCCGAACTTGTTCAGCAGAAAGTCCGGATCGAGCCAGCTTGGTCCGAGCGCAAGCGTCGTCATCACGGGTCCGGGCTCCTGGGGGTGTCGGTGGAGAGGGAACAGCCGATGCGGCCGCCCAAAGCTATCAACGCAAGGAACCAGGGCCAGGTTCCACCGTGCTCCCCCAGGATGCACCCCTTCCGCACAGGGGCAAAGCTGGCAGCAGTCGAGCGGAAGCGACCCCACGGAGGTGGACGGAGATGGGCATCGAGGACTTCGGCGGCGGTCAGACGCCAGAGGCGGACGTGCTGGTCGTGACGACCAATGACGTGCCCGGGTTCCAGGTGCAGAAGGTGGTCGGCGAGGTCTTCGGGCTCACCGTCAGGTCCCGGCACATCGGCAGCCAGATCGGCGCGGGCCTGAAGTCGATGATCGGCGGCGAGCTCAAGGGGCTCACGAAGACCCTCGTCGAGACCCGCAACCAGGCCATGGAGCGCCTCGTCGACCAGGCACGCGCGCGTGGCGCCAACGCGGTCCTCATGTTCCGCTTCGACGTCACGGAGGCGATGGAGGGGGCGGCGGAGGTCTGCGCGTACGGCACGGCCGTGGTGATCACGCCGCACTCCTGAAAACCGCCGCCCCTCCCCCTCACGCGTGCCGGATCGCGTTGGCGAGGATCGCCTCGCGCTCGTACGCGGCGAGCCCCGGCTTGGCCTTGTCGATGTTGACGGTGAAGCGCTGGTCGGCGACGTACATCTCGCCGAGGCCGGTGTGGATCTCGTACGAGCAGTCGTAGTGGTTGCGGGAGATCCACTGGCGGTGGGCCTCGGCGGCGTCCATCGCCTCCTCGGACTCCGGGGCGGCGCCCGCCTCCATCAGGGCGACGAAGCGCTGCGTGATCTCGTCGCCCTCGCGCTGGATCCGCAGCCAGTCCTCCTTGGTGTACGAGGCCGCGCGGCGCTTCGACTGGGCGTAGGCGTCCGTGCCGCCCCAGCGCTGCTCGGCCTCCTCCTCGTACTGGTCGGGGTCGAAGTCGCCGAAGACCTCGAACTTCTCCTCGGGCGTGAGGTTGATGCCCATCTTCTTCGCCTCCATGGCGGTCTCGACGGCGGCGGCCATCTCCTGCAGCCGGCCGATCCGGTCGGTGAGCAGCCGGTGCTGCCGGCGCAGATGCTCCTGCGGGTCCGCGTCCGGGTCGTCCAGGAGTGCCGCCACCTCGTCGAGCGGGAAGCCCAGCTCCCGGTAGAACAGGATCTGCTGCAGCCGGTCCAGGTCCGTGTCGCCGTAGCGCCGGTGGCCGGCACGGCTGCGTTCGCCGGGGACCAGCAGGCCGATCTCGTCGTAGTGGTGCAGCGTGCGCACCGTGACGCCCGCGAACTCCGCGACCTGCCCCACGGAATAGCTCATCGCCGCCCGCTCCTTCCGGTGTCTTCTCGGTACGCCCCTCACCTTGAGGCCTCACGTCACGTGAGGTGCAAGCCCGGCCCGCTCGACAGGCTGATGCCCCATTTGCCCGGTTATCGTGACCGCGTACGGACCCCCGCGGGCCCCACCACCCCGCACGCGTACGAGAGAAGGGCGCCGCCATGCCCCTGCACAAGGGTGAGAGCCGGGAGCCGGAGGCGGACCCCGAGCTGCGCAGGCTCGCGCTCAACCCGTTCCTCGGGGAGGCCGATCCGGTCGGCGGCATGACCGAGGCCCCGCCCCGGCACCGGCTGCCGGACGGGCCGCTGCCGCCCTCGACCGCGTACCAGCTGGTGCACGACGAGCTGATGCTGGACGGGAACGCCCGCCTCAACCTCGCCACCTTCGTCACGACGTGGATGGAACCGCAGGCCGGTGTCCTGATGGCGGAGTGCCGGGACAAGAACATGATCGACAAGGACGAGTACCCGCGCACCGCCGAGCTGGAGCGCCGCTGCGTGGCGATGCTCGCCGACCTGTGGCACGCGCCCGGCCGGGGCGGGGCGGTGGGCTGCTCGACGACCGGGTCGAGCGAGGCGTGCATGCTCGCCGGGATGGCCCTCAAGCGGCGCTGGGCGCGGCGCAACGCCGACCGCTACCCCTCGCGGGAGGCCCGGCCGAACCTGGTGATGGGCGTCAACGTGCAGGTCTGCTGGGAGAAGTTCTGCAATTTCTGGGAGGTGGAGGCCCGGCAGGTGCCGATGGAGGGCGACCGCTTCCACCTCGACCCCGAGGCGGCGGCCGCGCTCTGCGACGAGAACACGATCGGCGTCGTCGCGGTCCTCGGCTCCACGTACGACGGCTCGTACGAGCCCGTGCCCCAACTGTGCGCCGCCCTGGACGAGTTGCAGGAGCGGACGGGGCTCGACGTGCCGGTGCACGTGGACGGGGCCTCGGGCGGGATGGTGGCGCCGTTCCTCGACCCGGACCTGGAGTGGGACTTCCGGCAGCCGCGGGTGGCCTCGATCAACACGTCCGGGCACAAGTACGGGCTCGTCTACCCGGGCGTCGGCTGGGCGCTGTGGCGGTCGGCCGCGGAACTCCCCGAGGAGCTGGTGTTCCGGGTGAACTACCTGGGCGGCGAGATGCCGACGTTCGCCCTGAACTTCTCCCGGCCCGGCGCCCAGGTCGTCGCGCAGTACTACACGTTCCTGCGGCTCGGCCGGGAGGGGTTCCGGGCCGTCCAGCAGGCCTCGCGGGACGTCGCGCGCGGGCTCGCGGAACGGATCGAGGCGCGCGGCGACTTCCACCTCCTCACCCGTGGCGACCAGTTGCCGGTCTTCGCCTGCACGACGGCGCCGGACGTGCGGGCGTACGACGTGTTCGACGTGTCGCGGCGGCTGCGGGAGCGGGGCTGGCTCGTCCCGGCGTACACGTTCCCGGCGAACCGGCAGGACCTCTCCGTGCTGCGGGTGGTGTGCCGCAACGGGTTCTCGGCGGATCTGGCGGGACTGCTCCTCGACGACCTGGACCGCCTGCTGCCGGAGCTGCGGCGGCAGTCGGGCCCTGCGGGCCGGGCGGCGCGGGAGGACACGGGGTTCCACCACTGAGAGTCGGCCGTTCTTGCGGACCGGAGCTGTCCGCAAGCCTCCGTACCTTCGTACTCAGGAAGTACCGGTGTCGATCCCGATCGAGAGGTGGCCGTCATGGTCATGCACGTTCCTGCGGAAGCTCACGGCGACGAGCGCGGCGCCCTGCTCGGCTTTCTCGACGAGGCCCGCGGCGGGCTCCGGCGGACAGTGCTCGGGCTGACCGACGAGCAGGCCTCGTCCCGGCCGAGCGCGAGCGAGCTGTCCCTTGCGGGCCTGGTCAAGCATGTGGCCGAGGTCGAGCAGGGCTGGGTGGCGCGGGCCAAGGGCGAGGAGCCGGAGGTGAAGCGGGACGAGTCCAACTGGCACGAGTGCTTCGTGCTCGTACGCGACGAGACCGTGGCCTCGCAGCTCGCGTACTGGGACGAAGTGGCCGCGCGGACCGAGGAGTTCATCCGCAGCGCGCCCGATCTGAACGCGACCTTCGCGCTGCCGGACCAGCCCTGGTTCCCGAAGGAGCGGGTGTCGCTGCGCTGGCTGCTGCTTCGCCTGATCAGCGAGGTCGACCGGCACGCCGGGCACGCCGACATCATCCGCGAGTCCCTGGACGGGAAGACCGCCTTCGAGCTCATCGAGGAAGCCGGCGCGGCATCCGCCTGACCGGAGGGGCGGGCGTGGTCCGGACGGCGCGCTCCAGGTAGCCTAGTCAAAGTTGATTAGGAAGGGAGGGCTGCCCATGTCCGTGATCCGACTCCTGGTTCTCGGCGCCGTCCGCATGCACGGCCGCGCCCACGGCTACCAGGTGCGGAACGACCTGGAGTACTGGGGCGCGCACGAGTGGTCGAATGCCAAGCCCGGCTCGATTTACCACGCCCTGAAGCAGATGGCGAAGCAGGGACTGCTCAAGGCCCACGAGATCGCCCCGTCCACCGCGGGCGGCCCGCCGCGCACCGAGTACGAGATCACCGAGCAGGGCAGCGAGGAGTATCTGAGGCTGCTGCGCGAGGCCCTCACGTCGTACGACCAGAAGCTGGACGTGCTCTCGGCCGGGATCGGGTTCATCGTGGACCTGCCGCGCGCGGAAGCCGTGGAGCTGCTGAAGAAGCGGGTCGAGGGCCTGAAGGAGTGGCGCAGGTCGGTCACCGAGTACTACACGCCCGAGGGCGGGCCCGAACAGCTGGGCCACATCGGGGAGATCATGAACTTCTGGGTGCACTCGGCGGACGCCGACGCCGCGTGGACGCGGGGCCTGATCGAGCGCATCGAGCAGGGGGCGTACGTCTTCTCCGGCGAGGGCGAGCCGTTCGTGGGCGTGCTCGCCGAGGGCGAGGACAACCCGTACGCGACCGGGGAGCGCCACCCGGGCGACGCGGACTGAACTCCCGCTCCCACAGCGGCCGTTACAGCGGGAAGCGGCTCCGGCCGTGCTGCACCGAGATCCACTTCTGGGTGGTGAACGCGTCCATCGTCGAGTCGCCGTTCAGCCGCCCGAGCCCGGACTGCTTCTCGCCGCCGAACGCCACGTACGGCTCGTCGTGCACCGTGCCGTCGTTGACGTGGATCATGCCGGTCTCGATCCGCCGGGCGAAGTTCACGCCCCGCTCCACGTCCGAGGTGTGCACGGCGCCGCTGAGGCCGTACGGGGTGTCGTTGGCGAGGCGGACCGCGTGGTCCTCGCCGTCGAACGGGACGAGCAGCGCGACCGGGCCGAAGATCTCCTGGCGCAGGATCGGGGAGTCGTCGGGCAGGCCGGTGAGGACGGTCGGCTCGACCAGGTTGCCGATCGTGCGCCCCCGCACCAGGGCCGTGGCGCCCTCGGCGAGGGCCTGGTCGACGAGCGTGGTGAGCGCGTCGGCCTGGAAGGCGTTGATGACGGGGCCGATCTGGGTGTCCGGGTCGCGCGGGTCGCCGGCCTTGAGCGCCTTGACCCGGGCCACGAACTTGGCGGTGAACTCGTCGAGCACGGCCCGGTCCACGAGGATCCGGTTGGCGGCCATGCAGACCTGGCCCTGGTAGACGTACCGGCTGAAGACGGCCGCGTCCACCGCGTAGTCCACGTCCGCGTCCTCCAGGACGACGAGCGCGCTGTTCCCGCTCAACTCCAGTACGGCGCGCTTGAAGTGACTGGCCGTCACCGCTCCGACGTGCCGGCCCACGCGGTCCGAGCCGGCGAACGAGATCACCTTCGGCACCGGGTGCTCTATGAGCGCGTCACCGATCTCGGCGATGTCCGTCACCACGACGTTCAGCAGGCCGGGCGGCAGTCCCGCGTCCTCGAAGATCTTCGCGATCAGGCCGCCGCCGACCACCGGGGTGTTCTGGTTCGGCTTGATCACGACGCCGTTGCCGAGCGCGAGGGCGGGCGCGACCGACTTGAGCGTCACGAGGAACGGGAAGTTGAAGGGGCTGATCACGCCGACGACGCCGACCGGCAGGCGGTAGACCCGGTTCTCCTTGCCGTCCGTGGTGGACGGGAAGATCCGGCCCTCGGGGCGCAGCGCCAACTCGCTCGCCTCGCGCAGGAATTCCTTGCCGAGGTGCACCTCGTACTCCGCCTTGAGGCGGGTGCCGCCGAGCTCGTCGATGATCGCCTCGACGATCTCGCCCTCCAGCTCCTCGGTGATCCGCAGCGCCCGCTCGATCACGGCCCGCCGGGCGTACGGGCTCTGCGCGGCCCAGGCCTTCTGCTCGCGCTCGGCGGCGCGGTAGGCCTCGTCGACCTCGAAGCGGGTGGCGACGGTCACGGCGGCCAGCTTCTCGCCGTTATACGGATTGAAGTCGATGATGTCCCACGAGCCGCTGCCGGTCCGCCACGCGCCGTCGATGTACTGCCGGCCAAGGTCGGTGAAGAAGGACATGCGACCCCTTACCGCGGGTTCGGGAACGTCATCGGCGCGCTCGGCGCCGCCTGATGACACGTCATCGTACTTGTGTTTTACGAGAGTTGGAGCAGACCACGGAGCAGATCCCGGGTCTCGTCCGGACTCGGGCTGTCCTCCTGGAGCCGCTCCATGACCTTTTCGTACTGACTGACCTCTTCGCGCTTGTCGAGGTACAGCGCGCTGGTGAGCTGCTCCAGATACGCGATGTCCGACAGGTCGGACTCGGGGAAGCGGAGCAGGGCGAAGGATCCGGACTCGCCCGCGTGGCCTCCAAAGCTGAACGGCATGACCTGGAGGGTGACGTTCGGCCGCTGCGAGACCTCGATCAGATGCTCCAACTGCCCCCGCATCACGGCCCGGTCGCCGTACGGGCGGCGCAGCGCGGCCTCGTCGAGGACGCAGTGGAAGCGGGTGGCGCGCTCGGAGACGAGGACCTTCTGCCGCTCCAGGCGCAGCGCGACCCGGCGCTCGGTCTCCGCCCTGCCGAGGCCGGGGGCGCCGCGCTCTATCACCGCGCGCGCGTAGTCCTCGGTCTGCAACAGGCCGTGGACGAACTGGACTTCGTAGACGCGGATGAGCGAAGCGGCGCCTTCCAACCCGACATAGGTCTGGAACCAACCGGGTAGGACGTCGGAGTAACTGTGCCACCAGCCCGCGACGTTGGCCTCTTTGGCGAGGTCGAGGAGCGGGCCGCGTTCGGCCTCGGCCGAGACGCCGTAGAGCGTGAGGAGATCCTCGACGTCCCTGGCCTTGAAGCTCACCCGTCCCAACTCCATGCGGCTGATCTTCGATTCGGACGCCCGGATCGAGTAGCCGGCCTGCTCGCGCGTTATGCCGCGGGCCTCACGCAGCCGCCGCAGCTGCGAGCCCAGCAGGATGCGTCGTACGACAGAGCCGCCACCGGGCCCGCCCGCCTGGGGGGACCCCCATGACTCTCCAGCGGTCACGTGGACAACCCTCCCCACTCTCCCCGTCTATTGAGAACGTCTGGCCAGAGGCCGAAGTCTGCCATTAAAACGCTCCGCCCCGTACTCGATCGATTACAGAAACAGGCCTCTCACAGAACAGCTACGAAACAAGTCACAGGAAGAAATGAGCAAGAACCGGTACGGGAACGTCCAACTCCGGCGCGTGCACGTGCATCTGCCCTTGCATCCGCCCTGCGCATTCGGAACGATGGGCCGCGCGCACCACCGCAACATCGCTACTGGCTGACTGGCCGCGAAACCGGGGAGTGCCTCGCATGGGGACGAATGGATCGACCATGCTCGAGCCGTTACGGCAGGGGCTTCCCCCCATCGACCCCTCAGCGGTGTCGAACGCGGCGACCTGCGCCCTGCCGGCCCGCTACGAAGCGGTGCGCGCGGCCCGGCAGTTCACCCGCCGTACGCTCGGCGACTGGCATCTGGACGACCGCTTCGACGACGTCGCGCTGATCGTCTCGGAGCTGGTCACCAACGCGCTGCGGCACGGCCTGCCGTCGGACACCCCGCGGGACGAGGACTCGCCGGTCCGGCTGCAGCTGATGCGCTGGACCTCGCGGCTCGTGTGCGCGGTGCGCGACCCCAGCCCCGAGTCGCCGGTGGCCCGGGACGACTCCGAACTGGCCGATTTCTCCGCCGAGTCGGGGCGCGGGCTGTTCCTGGTCGAGTCGTTCGCGGACGGCTGGGGCTGGCACCCGCTGTCCGGCGCGCTCGGCGGCAAGGTGGTGTGGGCGCTGTTCCGGCTGGCGCCGGAGGGGGCCTGAGGAGTCCGAGGGACCCGAGGGCCGCGGCTCCGCGGGCCCCGGACGCGTCGATCCGTCCGGCCCCGGGTGCGTCAACCCGTCAGGTCAACTCGCCCTGCGTGCGGTTCAGCCCGCTATCAGGTGGTCGAACTCCCCGTCCTTGACGCCGAGCAGCATCGCCTCTATCTCGGCGCGCGTGTAGACGAGCGCCGGACCGTCCGGATGGCGGGAGTTGCGCACCGCCACGCTGCCGTCGGCCAGCTTCGCGAACTCCACGCAGGAGCCCTGCGAATTGCTGTGCATGCTCTTCTGCCAGGCCACACCGTCAAGCTCCGTGGCCGCCATGCCGTTGTACACGTGGTGCACAGGTCGCTCCCCGGTGGTGCCGTGACTCGTGTTAGTCAAGCCGTCAACTGCCCCGGATCATAACCCTGTTCACATGCGGATGCATGGGCAGATGCACGTGCACGCGGGGTACTTGCCTGGTTACAGCGCTTCCCAGGCCGACACCCCCGTTCATTCACTGCGATACGCGTGCCCACTCACGCGGGATTCAGTGCACGTTCCCCGCTCGCTCGGAGCGAAGCGCCCGGAACCGGCCGACGCTGGCCGGAATGAGCGCTCAGAGCGAGGCGAGTACGCGCTCCAGGCCCTGCAGGACGACCGAGCGCCAGCCCTGACCCATGATCTTGTGCGCCATCAGCTGCGCCGGGTCGTCCGGGTCGAACCCCTCGTGCACGAGGAAGAGACGTGTGCCGCGCCCTTCCGGCTCCAGGGTCCAAGTGATCGTCCAGTCCGCGGAGTTGCCCGGCTCGGCGTCCCGCCAGCGCACGCGGAGCATCCGCCCGGTCTCGTACGCGAGGACCTCGGCGAGGACGGTGCCGGAGAAGCCGGTGTTGGGACGGGGCAGGGCGGCCAGCGTGTACCGGTGGCCGACCTCCAGGCGGAAGTCGCCCGGCATCAGCCACTGCGCGATCAGCTCGGGTTCGGTGAGGGCACGCCAGACCTTGGCGGGCGGGTGGGGGAGGAACTGGTCGACGCGCAGGGCGGTGAGGTCGTCCGCCCCGCCGCCGGGGTGGTGGTGGGGCTCGTCGCCGGGGTGGTCGTCGGACGCGTCGCCGGGGTGGGGCGTGGTCATGCCTCATCGTCCGGCATGCGGTCGAGGAGATCGCCGAGCCCCTTGAGCTTCTCCCGCCAGAACCGCTCGTACGGATGGAGCCAGTCCTGCACCTCGGCGAGCGGGGCGGCCTCCAGGCGGTAGATGCGCTGCCGGCCGTGGCGTTCCTCGGAGACGAGTCCGGCCTCCCGGAGCACCTTGAGGTGTTCCGAGAGGCTGGGGCGGCGCATGTCGAAGTGGTCGGCGAGCGCCTGCACGGGCTGTGGTCCCTGCTCGCGCAGCAGCGCCAGGACCTCGCGCCGGGTGCCGTTGGCGAGGGCGGCGAACAGGCGGTCCTGGACGGGGACTTCGGTCCGGGCCAAGGGGTCAGTCGCCTTCCTTCTCCGTGAGCAGCATGAAGCGGTTGCCGTCGGGGTCGGCGAACTGGGCCATCCTCCCCCACGGCAGCTCGTCCGGGCCCTCGACGTCGACGCCCGCGGCGCGCAGCCGCTCGCAGTCGGCGTCGACGTCGCCGGTCGCGAACATGATTCCCTGCGCGCTGCCGGGCGTGAAGCCGCCCATTCCGGGGCCGGAGAGCGTGAGCACGGTCTGCGCGCCCGCGGGCGCGACCTGCAGCCAGCGGCCGGGCGGCATCTGCCGGTCGGCGGTGACCTGGAAGCCGAGGGTGCGCGTCCAGAAGTCGAGCGCCGCGTCCTGGTCGGCGACGGGCACGGTGACGAAGGAGGCGTGGGTGATGTTCATGCACCCACGATAGGTAGGAAATTTCCTACGCGTCAAACGTAGGAAATTTCCTACCTATGGTCGGGCCGGTGACCGGCGGCGTCATCGCGAGGAGTACGGAAGGAGCCCCATCTCGCGGGCGTTCTTGATCGCGCGCGCGATCTGCCGCTGCTGCTGGGCGGTCACCCGCGTGACCCGGCGCGAGCGGATCTTGCCCCGGTCGGAGATGAACTTCCGCAGCAGATCGGTGTCCTTGTAGTCGACGTACGTGATGCCCGCCTGGTCCAGGGGGTTGGGGCGGGACTTGACCGGCTTGCCGCGGGCGGGCTTGCGGGACGGCGAGGGGGACATGGGGTTCAGACCTCCAGGAGGTGTTCGAAGGCGGGCGGCAGCCGCTTCCAGGCCTCACGGCCAGCGGCGTACTCGGCATCGGTCAACAGGCAGGATTCGAGGACCTGTCGGAGGCCCTCCCGGTCGAGGCCGGGCGAGGTGAAGACCAGGTGCTGGCAGCAGTCCCCGTGCTCGGGGTGCCAGTCGAGGGCGGCGGCGGCCCGGCGCACCGGCGGCACCAACTCCCAGGCGGCGTCCGGCAGCGAGGCCAGCCAGGGCCCCGCGTTCTCGACGCACAGGGCGCCCCCGGCCGCGTCCCAGGCGAGCAGCGAGTCCGGCCGGTCGGCGAGCCAGAACCGCCCGCGGCTGCGCGCCGCCGCACAGGTCAGATCCTCCAGGGCCTGGTACAGCCGCTCCGGGTGGAAGGGCCTGCGGGCGTGCCAGACGTACGTGCCGACGCCGGCCTCGTCCGCCTCCTGCGGGAGCAGCGCGCACGCCGGGTGCTGGGCCGCGGCGGCCGCCTCGACGTCGAACCCGGCGAGCGCCGCCTCGGCCAAGTCGCCCTGTTCGACGGAGACTTGGCGGGCGGTCGGGTGCAGCTGGGCGAGCAGGGCACGGTCCTCGTCGTCGGCCTCCGCGCTGTCGACGAGGGCGAGGACGGGGGCGTACTCCAGCTGGCGGGCCCAGGTGTCGGCGACGGTGCGCTGGTCGGTCGTGGCGGCCGCGAGGCCGGCCTCCATCAGGTCGTCGCCGTTGCCGAGGTAGGGCAGGAGCAGCGCGGGGTCGACGGCGGTGAGGACGCTGGTGACCTTCAGGCCGGCCGACGCGACGACCTCCGCCATCGCCTTGGGCTCGACCGAGTCCCACAGCTCGACCACGGCGAGCCGGGTGAGCCCGGCCTCCGCGAGCCGCTCCAGCTCGGGCACGAGGTCCTCGCGCAGGGCGCAGCAGGCGCAGTCGTTGACGAGCGGCGTCTCCCCGGTGGCGAACACGCCCCCGGCGTCCCGGACCGTGCGGACCACCGTGCCCTGCACGGCGGTCGACAGGTCGTGGTGCAGCGCGACGCTGTCCGGCACGGTGGTGAGCAGCCGCTCCACGGCGGCCCTGCGGGCGTCGGCATGCAGCCCCGCGACGAGGGCCACCGCGAAGTCCGCAGCCATCAGCGGGACTCCCGCTTCCCGTACCTGCGCTCGAAGCGCTCGACGCGGCCGGCGGTGTCCAGGACGCGGGCGGTGCCGGTGTAGAAGGGGTGGCTGCGGTCCGAGATCTCCACGTCGATCACGGGGTACGTGTTGCCGTCCTCCCACTCGATCGTCTTGTCACTGGTGATCGTGGAGCGGGTCAGGAAGGCGTAGTCGGCGGCGCGGTCGCGGAAGACGACGGGGCCGTACTCGGGGTGGATACCGGGCTTCATCTCAGCGCTCCTCCTTGAAGTCGACGTGCCGGCCGACGACCGGGTCGTACTTGCGGAGCACCAGCCGGTCGGGGTTGTTGCGGCGGTTCTTGCGGGTGACGTACGTGAAGCCGGTGCCGGCGGTGGACCTCAGCTTGATCACGGGTCGTAGTTCGTTGCGGGCCATGTGGGCTAGAGTAAATGGAAATGGTTTCCATTACCAAGCTCGTGTGGAGACGAGCCCACAGAGAGGTGCATCACCTTGTCCGCGCACTGCATGCTGACCGGCCGCGAGCCGAAGTTCGGCAAGACGATCTCCCATTCCCACCGGCGTAGTTCGCGCCGCTTCGACCCGAACATCCAGCGCAAGCGGTACTGGCTGGAGAGCGAGGGGCGGCACGTCCGGCTGACGCTCAGCGCCAAGGGCATCAAGACCGTCGACACCATCGGGATCGAGGCGGCCGTCGCCCGCATCCGCGCTCGCGGGGTGAAGGTCTGATGGCGAAGAAGAGCAAGATCGCCCGCAACGAGCACCGCCGCGAGGTCGTCGCCCGGTACGCCGAGCGCCGCCGCGAGCTGAAGGAACTCATCCGCAAACCGGACACCCCGGAGGCCGAACGCCTCGCTGCCCAGCGGGAGTTGCGGAACCAGCCCAGGGACGCGAGCGCCACCCGCGTACGCAACCGGGACAGCGTGGACGGCCGCCCGCGCGGCTATCTGCGCACCTTCGGACTCTCCCGGGTGAACCTGCGTGAGCAAGCGCACGCCGGATATCTCCCCGGGGTCCGCAAGTCGTCCTGGTAGCTTGGCCCGGCTTCGTCGACCCGATTCGAACCGCGAGCCGTCCAGGGGGACTTCACATGATCAAGCACGTACGCGTCTGTGCCGCCGCCGCTGCGGTCGTCGCCGCCCTCGCCCTGACCGGGTGCAGCAGCGACGACGGCGGGGGCAAGCGCAAGGGCGGATCGTCCGCCGCCGAGGACGGCGCCCAGGACACCACGGGCGGCGGCTCGGACGGCGTCGACAACTCCGGCTCCGGCGCCAAGGGCGGCATCGAGGGCCTGTGGGTCGCGGTGAACAACGGCAAGTCGGTGGCGCTCTCCGTGCAGCAGGGCGGCAAGGTCGCCGTGCTCGCCGAGATGGGCGTCGGCGAGAAGACCGGCACCACCTGCGTCGGCAAGGCCACCACCGCCACGATCGACCTGAAGTGCCAGGGCGGCGGCGAGCGCGAGGCCGGCAAGATCGAGTCCGTGGACGCCACGTCGATGACGGTCGCCTGGGACGGCGCCGGCACCGACTCGTTCAAGAAGACCGACGAGAGCAAGCTCCCGCAGGGCCTGCCGACGGGCATGCCCACGGACATGCCCACGGACATGCCGCAGGGCTGATTCTCCGGCTCGACCGGTTTCGACGGCGGGCCTCAACCGCCGTTCATCGGGCCGCAGTTCCCTCCGGGGGCTGCGGCCCGTCGTCGTGCTTGCTCTTCCCGGCCGGGGTGTTCGTGTCCAGGGCCTCGGAGAGTTCGTCGAGGGATTCGAGGAGCAGTCGGCCGCCGCGGCGCACGACCCGGTCGGGCAGCCCCTCGCCGTCCCAGTCGTCGAGGACCTTCCGCACCGGATCCCAGTCCGGGACGCGCTTCTCCCGTACGTCCTTCGCGGCCCGCTCGGTCGTCTCGCGCAGCGCGTCGGCGAGCAGGGCGGCGGGCGGTACGGGGGTGGTGCCGCGGTCCGGGAGGTGGGCCTCCATCAGCATGGCGACGCGGGCCATCTCGGCCAGCGCGTGCCCGGCGTCCTCGGTCGCCGCCCGGGAGAGCCCGCGATGCCGTACGGGTTCGTCCTCGGCCCGCTGCACCGCGTCCTGCCAGGCGATCCGCGCGTCCCGCATGGTCAGCAGGGTCTCGCGCACATCGGTGGAGTGCCGGCCCACGGGCTCGGCGTAGTGGTGCACGACCGTCGCCGCGTAGACCCCGCCCGCGACCAGCCAGTCCGCGAGCCGGGTGCGGAGCCGCGGCGTCTCCCAGGCCGGGTAGACGGCGTACGACAGCATCGCCAGAACCCCGCCCACCAGGGTCAGCACGACCCGCTCGGGCACGGTCTGGGTCCACTCGGTGCCGCCCATGCCGAGCAGGAACACGACGTACGCGGAGATCGTCACCTGCGAGACCGCGTAGCCGGTGCTCATCAGGAGGTACGTGAGGGCCGCGCAGATCACGGCCAGGGCGCCGGAGAGCAGCGGGCCCGGGTCGGTGAGCTGGACGACCCCGGTGGCCACGGCCACGCCGACGAGGGTGCCGCCGAAACGGGCGACGGCCCGGCCGTACGTCTGCGAGAAGTCCGGGCGCATCACCATGACCGAGGCCATCGGCGCCCAGTAGCCGTGGCCGAGGGGCAGGGCCTGGCCGATCAGGTAGCCGACGACGGCCACGACCGTGACCCGGAAGGCGTGCCGCTTGACCGCCGACTCCCGTGTGGACTCGGCCAGTTCGTCCCGCATCTTGCGCGCGGCGACCGGCGCCAGCTCGGGGACGGTGGGGCGGGACAGGGTGATGGGCTGTGTGTCGGAGGAGGTGAGGGTCGCGGGGAGGGCCGTGGTGCCGGTGACGGCAGGGCCGGTGTCTCCCTGCCGGTCGGCGTCCTGCTGGTCGGTGGGGTGCTGGTCGGCGTCCTGCTGGGCGGTGGGCTGCTGGTCGGCGGGCTGCTCGGTGGGCTGCTCGGTGGGTTGCTCGGTGGGTTGCTCGGTGGGCTTCGGCTCCGGCTTGCCGGTCTGCTGCCGGGTGCGGGTGACCGCGGGTGGGAGGTGGTTGGTGACGGCAGGCGGGAGGTGGCCCGCCATCGTCGACAGGGACGAGAGCAGGGAGCGGCGCCCGGCGATCGAGCTGGGCGGGTCCGCCGTCTCGACCACGTCGTCGAGCAGCGCCGCGAGCCGCGTGGCCGCCCGGCGCGGCGGGCCGCTCAGGATCGCGCCGGTGTCGGGCGTACGCAGAGCCGCCAGCGCCGACGCCGGGAGCACCGCGGGCCGACCGTGCCGGATCGCGCGGGCCGCCGCGTCGAGCACCTCGCCCGCCGCCGCGAGGAGTTCCCGCACCCGGTCCCGCTCGACGCCCTCCGCGGGCACGCCGACGGCCGGGTCGGCGAGCGAGGCGAGGACCGGGCGGATGCGCTCGGCCAGGCCCCGGGCGCCGTGCAGTTCGGCGGGGCGGCGGCGGGCCTGGCGCGGGGTGACCGTGGCCGCGTCCCTGGCCGCCATCAGCGGGGCCGGGTCGAACGGCGCCTCCGGATCGTGGCGCAGGCGGCGGGCGTAGTCGGCCTCGGCGGCGAGGGCGTCGGCGAGCGCGTCACGCTGGGCGCCCCATCTGCGTACCGGGAAGCAGACGATCAGCAGCGCCTGCACCAGGCCGCCCGCGGCGATCACCGCGGCGTGCCCGGCGGCTTCCAGGAGCGTCGACGGCAGTGTGATCGTGACCAGCATCATCGCCACGTTCGACGCCGCGATGATGCCGACCGTCGGGCCGACCGCCCAGCTCAGGCCCGACAGAAACGTCCACAGGGCGAGCAGCGCGAGGAACAGCACCACGTGGGCGCCGGTGAGATAGCCGAGGAACGTGCTGATGCCGAGGCTGACACCGGAGGCGAGGGCCAGCACCGGGCGGGGCCGCCAACTGCGCTGGAACGTCGCGATCGCCGCCTGGAACGCGCCGAACGCCGAACTCGCCGCCACCGCCGGGCCGAACAACCAGAGGCTGACTCCGACGACAATCGCCAGACCCGCGCCCGCCCGCACGGTGATCAGCGGCTCAAGGCGCCGCCGCTCGACCTTGAGGCCCGACCGTGCGGTCTCCTTCAGCGCTCGCAGCCAGCTCACGTCGCGAGGATACGTCGACCGGCGGAGGTTGGGAGGGGGCGGGAGTGATCTCCGTGTACGGCTGTGTCCGGGCGGTACGCGGACATGTGCTGCCTCACGTACCGCCTGCATGCCCGCCCGGTCCGCCTACATGCCCGCCCGGTCCGCCGCTGCCGTGCCCTCGTGCCAGCCGGCCGCGTCCTGGGCCGAGCGGACCCGGGTGCTGGTGGTCTCCGGGAACATCTCGTCGGCCCGGTTCGCCACCGCCACGTCGCGGGCCGCGAGGACCGGGAGCAGGTCGGCCGCCGCCTCGCCCGCCTCGTCCCGCGCCGCCGCCGTGCCGTGGACGGCGGCCTCGTCGAGGCGGGCGGCGATGCGGTGGGCGTAGGCGAGCAGGAACGACTGACGGAACGTCTTCGTACGCTTCCGGCCGCCCTTGCGCTGGGCCGCCTCCGCCTTGGTCATCGCGGCCGTGGCCTGCACGAGCAGCGAGGTGTGCAGCAACTCGACCGCGTCCAGGTCGGTTTCGAAGCCGACCACCGTCGAGAACCCGAAGGCCTCGTTCCACACCGCGCGGCAGCGGTTCGCCCCGGCCACCGCGTCGAGCAGGATCGCCTTGGCCGCCTCGTACGGGGCGTCGACGCCGATCCGGCGGGCCGCCGGGGTGTCCGGCGCGTGCGTGCGGTGGGCGAGCAGCGCCTCGTCCACGCCCTGCCGGGCCATCAGCTCCTGCGCCTTGGCGGTGAGCGCCTCCGCCTCCTCCGGGTAGCCGGTCGCCTCGGCCTTGGCGAGCAGCGCCCTGATCCGGGCCAGCATCCGCGGCTCGGCATGCGCCACGCGCGCGTGCACGGGAGTTCCGGGCACCGGACCGACCGCCTCCAGGGAGGGCAGGCGGAGCAGCAGCCGGTACAGCTCCAACAGGGCGCCCGCGTACAGAAATCGGTCACCGCGCGGTGCCGGATCGGGCAGCTCGTCCAGCTGGTCCTGCCAGCGCGGCGGCAGATCCTGCTCCTTGTAGCGCCCGTTTTCGCGGCGGATCAGTTCGGCGGCGACCGTCGCGTGCTGCTCGGTCAGCTCCCGGCGTACGACGCGGATCACGTCGGCGGGCTGCCAGCCGCGCTGCCAGGCGCCGCGCACGAACTCCTCGCCGCGGCGCAGCGCTTCGGCCACGTGGGCCGGGTCCGCGGTGAGCAGGGCGGCGCCGGTGTCCACGCCGTCGTCGCCGTCCGCGTACAGGGCGGCGGCGAAGGCGCGGGAGACGGGGTCCTGGGCGGACGTCGTACGGCCCGAGTCGTGGGGCGCGCCGCCCCGCCCGTTGCCGCGGCTCATGCGGGATGCGTCTCGTCGTACGCCCTGCGGGCCTCGGCGATGGCCGGGCGGTGGGCTATGGACCAGTCGGAGAGCGCCTTCACCAGGTGGGTCATGCTGTGGCCCATCGCGGTCAGCTCGTACTCGACCTGCGGCGGGACCGTCGGGTGGACGGTGCGCGAGACCAGCCCGTCGCGCTCCAGGCGGCGCACGGTCAGGGTCAGCATGCGCTGCGACACGGGGCCGGGGATACGGCGCTGCAGCTCCTTGAACCGCAGGACGCCTCCGGCCAGTTCGACCAGGACGTAGACCGACCACTTGTCGCCGAGCCGGTCGAGCAGGTCCCGCACCCCGCACTCGTCCTGCGGGGTCTCGCAGCGGATCACGGGCTCGGCGGCGGGAGCAGTGGAAACGGCGGGAGCGGTGGGGACGCCTGGGGCGAGCGGGGTGGTTACCGCGGTGTGCCCTGCTGACATGAAAGTGCCTCCTTACGCGAGCGCGCACCGCCGATCACGATAGTTCCCATGCTTCTGATCACCGGCGCCACGGGCGCCCTCGGCCGTCTCGTCACCGAGCGGCTCTCCGGCCGCGAGGACGTCCTCGTCGGCACCCGCTCCCCCGCCCCCGGGCAGCGCCGCGTCGACTTCGACGACCCGGCGTCCCTGGACTTCTCCGGCGTCGACACCCTCCTGATGATCTCGGCGGGCGCCGCCGAGGACGACACCGTCATCGCCCGGCACGCGCGCGTGATCGAGGCCGCCGAGCACGCGCGCGTGCGCCAGGTCGTCTACACCAGCCTCAGCGGCGACGGCGACCACCTCACGTACGCCCTCGCCCACCGCTGGACCGAGCGCAGACTGCGGGAATCCGCACTGGAGTGGACGATCCTGCGCAACGGCCTGTACGCGGAGTTCCTCGCCGCCGTCGCGGCACCCGGCCCCGACGGCACGATCACGGCCCCGCTCGGCACGGGCCGGCTCGCCGCCGTGGCCCGCGCCGACCTGGCGGAGGTCGCGGCCCGCGTGGCGAGCGACAGCCGGGCGCACTCCGGGAAGGTGTACGAGCTGGTGGGCGAAGTCCCCCTCGGCGGCGCGGAGTTGGCGGCCGCCACCGGTTCCTCGTACGCCCCCGCCGACCTCCTCTCGACCCGCGCCCACATCACCGCGGCCGGTCAGGCCCTGCCGTTCCAGGTGCCGATGCTGATGAGCACGTACTCCGCGATCAGCGGCGGTTTCCTCGACGGCACGACGATCCGCGACAGCAACGCCTTGCGAGCCCTCCTGGGGCGCGATCCGGAACCGGCACTTGGGGTGTACGCCCGGACGGTGCGCGGGGGTTAAGTCCGGGGGCTTTCGGGTGGGCTTGCGGGGGGGGCGGGGCGGGCTCGGCGGGTGGCTTGCGGTCACGCGGGCTCAGCTGGGCGGCCCGGGGGCACCTCGGGCTCGGCGGATGGCTTGCGGTGACGCGGGCTCGGCCGGGCGGGCTGCGATGGTGCGGGCTCGGCGGGCCCGGCGGGCATACGGCGGCCGGGACTCCGCGGACGTACGTGCGCGGGCCTGGCCGAGCGTGCCTTGGCCGAGGCTCAGCCGGGCGGCTTGCGGTGGGCCGGGCTCAGCGGACGTGCCATGCCTGGGCCTGGTCGAGCGCGCCTTGGCCGAAGGTCGGCCCGGCGGGCGGCACGCGGACTCAGCCGGGCAGCTTGGGGGCGCGCCGGGCTCGGCGGGCCTGCGGCAACCGGCACTCGGCGGACGGGCGCGAGGCCAGCCCGACGGGCGTTGGTTGAGGCTCAACCCGACGTGCAGTGGCACGAGGCACAGCCGGACGGCTTGCGGTGACGCGGGCTCAGCCGGGCAGCTTGGGGGGGCGCGTCGGGCTCGGCGCGGGTGGGCGGCGAGCGGGCTCGGCTGGGTGGCGGAGGGGCCGGGCCGGTGGGGTGAGTCGGGCGTGGGGCGTTGTCAGTGGTGGCTGCAAGACTCGCACCTGTGAGCGAACGCTGGGTCCTGGCCCTGGCCGACGACGGCCGCGGAGCGCTGCTCGTCCCCGTCGACGGGGCCGGGCGGCCGCTTGCCGACGCCGTGCGGGAGCCGGACCTCGCCGAGGCCGTCCGCAGCCGCCCGGAGGTCTACCGCTGGGTGTGGCGCTCCACCGCAGAGGTGTATCCACGACTGCTCGCGGCGGGCGTGCGCGTGCAGCGGTGCTACGACATCGAGGACGCCGAGCAGCTCCTCCTCGCCCACGAGGGCCGTCTCGGCGAGCCCCGCTCCGCGGCCGCCGCCTGGGCCCGCCTCCACGACCGCGCGGTGCCGCCCGACCCGCCGCAGCGCGCGGCCGTGCCCGGCGCGCAGTCCTCCCTCTTCGAGCCCGGCCCGGTGCACGTACCGCTGGAGGGCCTGTTGGAGGTGTACGCGGACCAGCTGCGGCGGCACGAACTGGCGCTGCACCCCGGCCGGATGCGGCTGCTGACCGCGGCCGAGTCGGCGGGCATGCTGGTCGCCGCCGAGATGAACGCGGCGGGCCTGCCGTGGCGGGCGGACGTCCACAAGGAGGTGCTGCACGAACTCCTCGGCGAGCGGTACGCGGGCGGCGGTGAGCCGCGCCGTCTGGCCGAGCTGGCGGACGAGGTGTCGGCGGCGTTCGGGCGGCGGGTGCGGCCGGACCTCCCGGCGGACGTGCTCAAGGCCTTCGCGCAGGCCGGCGTCCGGGTCAGGTCGACCCGCAGGTGGGAGATCGAGTCCCTGGACCACCCGGCCGTGGCCCCGCTCCTGGAGTACAAGAGGCTGTACCGCATCTGGGTCGCCCACGGCTGGTCCTGGTTGCAGGACTGGGTGCGCGACGGCCGCTTCCGCCCCGAGTACCTGCCGGGCGGCACGGTCACCGGCCGCTGGGTCACCAACGGCGGGGGCGCCCTGCAGATCCCGAAGGTCATCCGCCGCGCGGTGGTCGCCGACCCGGGCTGGCGCCTCGTCGTCGCCGACGCCGACCAACTGGAGCCACGCGTGCTCGCGGCGATCTCCGGGGACCCGGGCCTGGCCGAGGTCGCCTCCCGCCCGGACGACCTCTACCAGGCGGTCTCCGACCGCGCCTTCTCCGGCGACCGGGACATGGCCAAGATCGCCGTCCTCGGCGCGGTCTACGGGCAGACCTCCGGGGACGGCCTGAAGAACCTCGCCCTGCTGCGCCGCCGCTTCCCCCGCGCGGTGGCGTACGTGGACGACGCGGCCCGTGACGGCGAGGAGGGCCGCCTCGTCCGCACCTGGCTGGGCCGGACGTGCCCACCCGCGGCCGGCGCCGAGGAGCAGGGGGAGGCGGGGATTCCGATGCTGCCGGAGGAGTGGGGGGCGGCGGGCGCCGCGCTCCCGGAAGGAATGGCTCCGGGAGGCACGGCTACGGGAGGCATGGCTCCGGGAAGCATGGCTACGGCTTCGGAGGGCGGCGAGGGCGCGGACGCCTGGGTTCCGGGGTACGCGTCGACCAACTCCCGTGCCCGCGGCCGCTTCACGCGGAACTTCGTCGTCCAGGGCAGCGCGTCCGACTGGGCCCTGGTCCTGCTCGCCGCGCTCCGCCGGGCCACCGCCGAGATGGCGGCCGAGCTGGTCTTCTTCCAGCACGACGAGGTGATGGTGCACTGCCCGGAGGACGAGGCGGAGGCCGTCGTCGAGGCCATCCGCCTGGCCTCGCTCGAAGCGGCCCGCATCGTGTTCGGCGAGACACCGGTCCGGTTCCCGTTCAGCACGGCGGTGGTGGAGTGCTACGCGGACGCGAAGTGAGCAGAGGCCCCGCCGGGAGGCTAGGAGGCGGGGACGTACGGGCCTGCGGGGGCGTACGGGGGCGTACGGGCGGGGTCGTGCCAGGACCCGCTCAGCCCCGGGCGAAGTGCCGCTCGACCTCCGCCCTGGTGACGTCCCCCAGCGTCCCCGGCGACCAGCGCGGCTCGCCGTCCTTGTCGACGAGCTTGGCGCGGACGCCCTCGACGAAGTCGGGCCCGGTGAGCGCCGCGCAGGACACGCGGTACTCCTGGTCGAGCACCGCGTCGAGCGTGCCGAGCGCGCGAGCCCTGCGTACGGCGCGCAGCGTGACCTTCACGGCGGTGGGCGAGTGGCCGAGGATGCGGACGGCGGCCTCCTTCGCGGCGCCCTCCCCGCAGTCGGCGAGCCGGTCGACGATCTCCTCGACGGAGTCGGCGGAGTAGCAGGCGTCGATCCAGGACTGCTCCCGCGCGAGCGGCGAAGCCGGAACAACCGCTTCCGTAGCGCCGGCCGCCCCCGCAGCCGCCACCGCTCCCGCAGCCGCAGCCGCCGACCCAGACGCCTCCGGCAACGCGAACTCCGCCAGTACGGCGTCCAGTTGACGCCCGTCGAGCGCGGCGCGCAGCGCGGGCAGTCGCTCGGAGGGCACGTAGTGGTCGGCGAAGCCGCAGTGCAGCGCGTCCGGCCCGGTCATCGCGTCGGCGGTCAGCGCGAGATGCGTGCCGAGCTCGCCGGGCGCCCGCCCGAGCAGCAGGGTGCCGCCCACGTCCGGCACGAACCCGATGCCCACCTCCGGCATCGCGACCCGCGACCGCTCGCTGACGATCCGCACGCTGCCGTGCGCGGAGAGCCCGACGCCGCCGCCCATGACGATCCCGTCCATGAGCGCGACGTACGGCTTGGGGAAGCGGGCGATGCGCGCGTTGAGGCGGTACTCGTCCCGCCAGAACGCACGGGCCGCCTCGCCGTCGTCGGTCAGCGCGGACTCCCGGATGGCGCGGATGTCGCCGCCCGCGCAGAGCCCGCGCTCCCCCGCGCCGTCGAGCACGACGTACGCGATCCGCTCGTCCCGCTCCCAGCGCGCGAGGGTCTCGTCGAGGACGCGGACCATGTCGTGCGTGAGGGCGTTGAGGGCGCGCGGGCGGTTCAGCGTGAGCCACCCGGCGCTGCCGCGCACCTCGACCAGCACATCGGCGCCGCGCCCCTCGGCCCCGCCCCGGACGTCCTCCACCTCAGACACCTCAACCCTCGAATCGGCACCCGGCCCTGCCCTCGAACCGGCCCTCGGACCGGCCCTCAGGTCGGCCCTCGAAAACGCTCAAGTACGCGTGCCCCACGTGATCTGCGGCCGAGCGTAACCGACGCCCCTCACGCGCCCTCGGCCCCCTCGGACACCTCGGGCGCCGCCAACGGCACCCAGGAGTGGCCCCCGTTCCGGCTGTCCCGCTCGGCCCGGCCGAAGACGACGTCGGCGAAGTGGACGCCGTAGCCGAGGGTTCCGGGTTCGGCGAGCTCGGCGACGAGGCGGCGCCGGTGCGCGGCCGACTGCACGGTGTCGACGTCCGGCGCGGCCGACCACTCCGGGTGCCGGATCTGCAGCGGCGAGTGCAGCGCGTCCCCGAACGCGATCAGCCGCTGCCCGCCGGACTCGATCACGTACGCCGTGTGCCCGACGGTGTGCCCAGGCGTCGCGAGCACCCGCACCCCGGGAAAGATCTCCTCGCCCTCGGCGACCGTACGGGCCCTGGGTTCGAGGCCCGCGAGCACCTCCCCGGTGATGCCGTGCAGCTCGGCGATGCGGTGCCGCCCGTTCCACTCGTCCTCGCCGAAGAGGTACGCGGCCTCGGTGAACGCCGGCCTGTCGCTGCCCGGCGCGGGTCGCCAGGCCCAGCCGATGTGGTCGGTGTGCAGATGCGTCACGGCGACGGCCTCGATGTCGGCCGGGGTACGGCCCAATCGGGCGAGCCCGTCGAGGAGTTCGCCGCCGCGGATGGCGCCGATCCAGTCGTTGCCCGGGTCGTCGTCGGCGGCGGCCGGCCCGAACCCGGCATCGATGAGCAGGGCCCGGTCCCCGTGCTCCACGAGCAGCCCGCCGATCCCGGCGACGAGCGCGCCGTCGGCGTCGAGATGGTCCGCGTACCGCACCCAGTCCTCGTCCGTCGACGCAGGGAACCAGCCACGGGGCTTCAACTGCACACCGCCATCGGCGACATGACTGACCCTCAGCTCACCGAGCCGAAGGGTGCGCGTACGGGAGGGGCGACGGAGCCTGGCCTCGTTCACAGTGGTGATCGTCATGGAAAAAGGTTAGAGCTCGAATGATTCGAGCTGCAAGCTTCGAGCTAGAACTTTTTCAGCTCAACCTTTCCGAGCTCGTCCCGTTCCAACTGCATGCTTCTGCCCCGTCCCTGCGTACGATGGGCGCATGGCAACGGATCGGCAGCTGTGCGGACTGGTCACCGGCCTGGCCCGGCAGATCGAGACGCATGTGCGCGAGCGCGCGTCCTCCCTCGGCCTGACCGCGCCCCAGGCGATCGCGCTGCGCGAGCTGACCGGCCCGCTGACCCTGCGCGAACTCTCCGGCCGCATGGGCTGCGAGCCGTCCAACGCGACGTTCGTCTCGGACCGCCTGGAGGACCAGGGCCTCGTCGAACGCCGCCCCCACCCCCAGGACCGCCGCGCCAAGCAACTCGTCCTCACCCCCAAGGGCACAGAACTCCGCGACCGCCTCCTCGCCCTCTTCGCCGAGGACTCCCCCCTGGCCCCCCTCACCCCCGAGGAACAGGACAACCTCCACGCGTTGCTGCTCCGCGCGGTCAGTTCCTGAGGGGGCTGTTCGCGCAGGGGCAGAAGCTCGACTCCCGCACTCGGGAGCTCGTCTCTCAGCGGTCGAAGGTGTCGATGTGCCGCTGGAACAACGCAGCGAGCTCGTCGACCGAGCAGCGGGCAGGAACCTGCCATGGGGTGTCCTCACCGACGTCCATGGCGAATTCGGTCGTGAACTCGACCAGGTCAGGTGCCGGCGCATACGAATCACGCAGCCAGACTGCGAACTCGGCAGCCTCGGACGCGGACACCTTGCCCACCATGATCGCGCCCATCTCCGGGCAGGGGTTGGTGACCAGCCCTTCGACCCATGTCCCGTCCTTGAGCTGCACCTCGAAGGAGAGCGCATCCGCAGGTCGCGGGCCCAGCTGGGGTTCCACTCGCGTGAACGAGTCAGTGAAGCCATCCACGACCCGGGTGGCGAAGTCGTCGAGCCGCAGGCGCAGGGCCGCCGCGTCGTCGATCGGTGCGGCAAAGCTGAAGGTCGTCCTGCGCGGGCCGGGCTGCGTCATGGTTTCTCACTCCTGCGGCACGTAGCGTGCGGTGCCCTTGACCCTGCTCATGGCCATGAGCGCTGAACGAAAAACCCCAGGTCGCGTCCGACGCGACCTGGGGTTCCAAGTGGAGCCGCCTTCGGGATTCGAACCCGAGACCTACGCATTACGAGTGCGTTGCTCTGGCCATCTGAGCTAAGGCGGCACGCTGGTGAGATGAGGACTTCTCCCGTGGGAGAGGTTCGCATCAGCAGCGGCGCCAAGTCTACAGGGTTAAAAGGGGTGCCCTTGACCACCCCTGTTCGAGACCCTGCCGAGCGCCTGTCGGGCACCCGCCGAGGCCCTGCCCCGGCCGCCTCACCTCAGCATCTCAGCACTTCTTCCCCTCCCCCGGCGCCTTCCCCTCCAGCAGGTAGCGGTTGATCGTCGTGTCGACGCAGTCGCTGCCGCGGCCGTACGCCGTGTGGCCGTCGCCGTCGTAGGTGAGGAGGCGGCCGGTGTCGAGCTGGTCGGCGAGGGCCTCGGCCCACTTGTACGGGGTGGCCGGGTCGCGGGTCGTGCCGACCACGACCATCGGGGCGGCGCCCTCGGCGTGGATCTCGTGCGGCTCGCCGGACGCCTCGACCGGCCAGTACGCGCAGTTCAGGGACGCCCAGGCGAGTCCCTCGCCGAAGACCGGGGAGGCCTTCTCGAACTCCGGCACCGCCTTCTCGACCTCCTCCGGCGACTTGAACGCGGGCGGCAGGTCGAGGCAGTTCACGGCGGCGTTGGCGAACATCAGGTTCGTGTACTTGCCGTCGCCGTCCCGCTCGTAATAGCTGTCCGCGAGGTAGAGCAGGGCCGCGCCGTCCTTGTCCTCGATGGCCGTCGCGAGGCCGTCGCGCAGCTGGGGCCAGGCGGCCTCGTCGTACATCGCGGCGATCACGCCGGTCGTGGCGAGGGACTCGCCGAGCTCGCGGTCGGTGTTCGTCGGGATCGGCTGCTCGTCCAAGGAGCGGAAGAACTCCTTCAGGCGCTTGCCGGCGGCGTCGGGGCTGTCGGTGCCGAGCGGGCAGTCCTTGCGGCGCACGCAGTCCTCGGCGAAGGACCGGAACGCCGTCTCGAAGCCCTCCGTCTGCTGCAGGTTCAGCTGCCGCGCGGGCAGCGACGGGTCCATCGCACCGTCGAGCACGAGCCGCCCGGTCCGCGTCGGGTACAGGCCCGCGTACGTCGCGCCCAGGAACGTGCCGTACGACGCCCCCACGTACTGGAGCTTCTTGTCGCCGAGGACCTCGCGCAGCACGTCCATGTCGCGGGCCGCGGCGACCGTGGACACGTGCGGCAGCACCTTGCCGGACTTCTGCTCGCAGCCCTGCGAGAACTTCTTGAACGCGGCGACGAGCCCGTCTCTCTCCGCCCGGTCGTCGGGCGTCATGTCCGTCTCGGTGTACGCGTCCATCGCCTTGCCGTCGAGGCATTCGACGGGCTCGCTGCGGGCGACGCCGCGCGGGTCGACGGCCACCATGTCGTACTGCGCACGCACCGGTTCCGGGTAGCCGATCGCCGCGTACGACTGGAGGTACTCGATCGCGGAGCCGCCGGGGCCGCCCGGGTTGACCAGGAGCGAGCCGAGGCGCTTGCCGGGGCCGGTGGCCTTCTTGCGGGCAACGGCCAGCTCGATGTCGCCGTCGCCCGGCTTCTCGTAGTCGAGCGGGGCCTTCATCGACGCGCACTGGAAGCCGGGCACGCCGCAGTCGCGCCAGCGCAGCTTCTGGTCGTAGTACGGCTGGAGTTCCTTCGGGGTCTGCGTCGGAAGCGCGGACTCCGTGTCGTCGTCGGACGGCGAACTCCCGGACGTACAGCCCGAGATCAGCAGCGCGGCCGCCAGGAAGAGCGAGCCGCCGGTGCGGATGTTGCGGAGCCTGGTTCCCATCCGGGGAGCGTATCCGGAGGGTGGTCGGACACGCACATTCCGTGGTCAGACACCGTCCTGCCTGCGCGGAGCGCGCCTCAGCCGCGCCTCAGCCGCGTCTCAGCGACACCGCCATCGCCTCCACCGCGAGCAGCGGGGCCACGTTCCGGTCGAGTGCCGTGCGGCAGGCGGCGATCGACTCGATGCGGCGCAGCGTCGTCTCCGGCGACGTGCCGCGCGCGATGCGGTCGAGGGCGTCCCGCACCTCCGTGTTGGCGAGGGCGACCTGGGAGCCGAGCTGGAGCGCGAGCACGTCGCGGTAGAACGCCGTGAGGTCGACCAGGGCGAGGTCGAGGCTGTCGCGCTGCGTGCGTGTTCTGCGGCGCTTCTGCTTGTCCTCCAGCTCCTTCATCACGCCCGCCGTGCCGCGCGGCATCCGGCCGCCCTGCGCCGCGCCGAGCGCCGCCTTCAGCTCCTCGGTCTCCTTGGCGTCGATCTCCTCGGCGACCTGCTTGGCGTCCTCCGCCGCCGCGTCGATGAGCTCCTGCGCCGCCTTCAGGCAGCCGCCGATCTCCTCCACGCGCAGCGGCAGCTTCAGGACGGCGGCTCTGCGCGCACGCGCCCGCTCGTCCGTGGCGAGGCGGCGGGCGCGGTCGATGTGGCCCTGGGTGGCGCGCGCGGCGGCGGTCGCGGCCTCGGGCTCGATGCCGTCCCGCCGGACCAGCAGGTCGGCGACGGCCTCCACCGAGGGCGTACGCAGCGTCAGGTGGCGGCAGCGGGAGCGGATCGTCGGCAGCACGTCCTCCAGGGAGGGCGCGCAGAGCAGCCAGACCGTGCGGGCGGCGGGCTCCTCGACGGCCTTCAGGAGCACGTTCCCCGCGCCCTCGGTGAGGCGGTCGGCGTCCTCCAGGACGATGACCTGCCAGCGCCCGCCCGCGGGCGAGAGCTGCGCTCTGCGGACCAGCTCGCGGGTCTCCTTCACGCCGATGCTGAGCATGTCCGTACGCACGAACTCCACGTCCGCGTGCGTGCCGACCAGTGACGTGTGGCAGCCGTCGCAGAAGCCGCAGCCCGGGGCCCCGCCGAGGGCGCGGTCGGGGCTGACGCACTGGAGGGCGGCGGCGAAGGCCCGCGCGGCGGTGGCACGGCCCGAGCCGGGCGGGCCGGTGAACAGCCAGGCGTGCGTCATCTTGGAGGCCTCGGGCACGGGCTCGCCCGCGGCCTCCGCGGTCACCAGGGCGTCGGCGTCCCGGGCGGCGGCGTCGAGCTGCGCCGCGACGCGCTCCTGTCCGACCAGGTCGTCCCAAACGGGCATGCGCCCCGCCTTTCCGTACGTGATTGCGCTGCGACGTCCATTGTGGAGCAGGGGTCTGACAACCGGCCCCGAGGCCGACTCCTTCCGGCCCGGAACGGGAACGCGAACAGGAACGGGAACGCGAACAGGAACGTGATCGGGATCGGGAACGCGAGCGGGGCGGCGGTCGCGTTCCCACGCGTCCGCCGCCCCGGACCGAAGCCGATCGGCAGTCGACCGTCAGCCGACCCGACCCGCAGTCGACCGACAGCCGAAGAGCCCCTACCCGCGCCCGCGGCGCTTCCCGCCGCGGGCCTCGCCGTCGTCGTCCCGCGGGCCGAGGAGTTCGTCGGCCAGCGTCGGCAGGTCGTCGAGCGGGGTCTCCTCCGCCCAGTCCGGGCGGGGCCGGGCGGCACGCGGCGGGAGCGCGTTCGGGTCGACCTGCGGGAGCTCGGCGGTGCGCTCGTTGTCCGAGCCGGCGTACGCCGCGTCGGACGCGCCCCCGGAAGCCGCACCCGAAGCCGCGCCCGAAGCCGCACCGGAACTGCCCGGCCGCTCGTCGCGGAAATAGCCGTGCGGCACGCGGTCCGCCGGGTCGTCCGCCGGGCGGGCGTCCCGTACCGGAGGCAGGACCGCCGTCTCGTCGGCCGCGCCCTGCTGGGCGGGCGGCTGCGGCAGGACGGCCGTCTCCTCGGAGTCGGCGCCGCCGGCCACCGGGAGCACCGTCGTCGCGTCGGAGTCACCGGCCACCGGCAGGACCGTGGTCGCGTCGGAGTCGCCGGACGGCTGCGGGCGGACGATCGGCGTCTGCAGCGTCGTCTCGTTGTCGGAGTCGATGCCGCCGGACTGAGTGCCACCGGACTGAGCGCCTTCGGACTGAGCGCCGCCGGACTGGGCGGGCCCCTGCGGACCGGCCGCCGTGGCCCTGCGGGCCTCCTCCGCGCGGAGCAGCGCCTCCTCGGCCTTGCGCTGCTTCTCCAGGCGGCGCTCCTCGGCCTCGGCGCGCAGCCGGGCCTCCTCCTCGGCCTGCCTGCGGCGGCGCTCCTCCTCTGCGGCGCGCACCTTCTCCTCGGCCTCGCGCCGCTTGCGCTCCTCCTCGGCGAGGCGACGGGCCTCCTCCGCGCGCTGCCTGGCCTCCTCGGCCTGCCGCTCGGCCTCGCGCCGGCGGGCCTCCTCCAGCTCGCGGCGCTTGCGCTCCTCCTCCTCGGCGCGCAGCTTCGCCAGCTGCTCCTGCCGCTCGCGTTCGAGGCGCTCCTCCTCGGCCTTGCGGGCGGCCTCTTCCTCGGCCTTGCGTCGGGCCTCCTCCTCGGCCGCCCTGCGGGCCTCCTCCTGCGCCTTCACCTCGGCGTCGGAGAGCGGCAGCATCTGGTCGAGGCGGTGGCGTACGACGGTGGTGACCGCCTCCGGCTCCTGGCCGGCGTCCACCACCAGGTAGCGGCCGGGGTCGGCGGCGGCGAGGGTGAGGAAACCGGAGCGCACGCGCGCGTGGAACTCGGCGGGCTCCGACTCCAGGCGGTCCGGGGCCTCGGTGAACCGTTCCCGCGCGGTCTCCGGCGAGACGTCCAGCAGCACCGTCAGGTGCGGGACCAGGCCGTCCGTCGCCCAGCGCGAGATGCGGGCGATCTCGGTCGGCGACAGGTCGCGCCCGGCGCCCTGGTACGCCACCGACGAGTCGATGTACCGGTCCGTGATGACGACGGCGCCGCGCTCCAGGGCGGGGCGGACGACGGTGTCGACGTGCTCCGCGCGGTCCGCCGCGTACAGCAGGGCCTCCGCGCGGTGCGAGAGACCGGCGGACGAGACGTCGAGCAGGATCGAGCGGAGGCGCTTGCCGACCGGTGTCGCACCGGGCTCGCGGGTCAGGACGACCTCGTGGCCCTTGGCCCGGATCCACTCGGCGAGCGCCTCGGCCTGGGTGGACTTGCCCGCTCCGTCGCCGCCCTCCAGGGCGATGAAGAAGCCGGTGCTCGACGGCGCCTGCTCGGGCTCACCGCCGCGCAGGGCGTCGCTGAGGTCGCGCCGCAGCGGCACCCCGGAGCGGTCGTCGGTCTTCGCCAGGACGAGGGCGGCGACGGGCAGCAGCAGCGCGCCGACCAGCATCAGCGTGAACGCCGCCCCGCCGTGCGCGAAGACGAACTTGCCGCTCTCCAGGCGGTGTGGTCCGATCGCCGCGGCGAGCAGCGGAGCGGCGAGCGCCCCGAGCGCGACGAGGACGCGCACGACGGCCTGCAGATGCTCGGTCGTACGGACGCGGCGGTGGTCCTCGACCTCCAGGTCGAGCAGCGCGTGCCCGGTGTGGGCGGCGACTCCGGCCGCGTACCCGGCGAGCGTGACGATCAGCAGGACCGTCGTCGTGTCGGGGACGAGGCCCGCGGCGAGCAGGCCGACGCCCGTGACGGCGACGGCGAGCGCGAGCAGCCGGCGCCGCGACAGGGCGGGCAGCACGGCGGGGGCGGTGCGGATGCCGACGACCGTGCCGCCGGTCAGGCCGACGACCAGCAGGCCGAACAGCACCGGTCCGCCGTCGAGGTCCACGGCGTGCAGCACGGACACGGCGACGGCGGCCGAGATCGCCCCGGCTACGGCGGCGCAGGCGAGGACGAGCAGCGGGGCGGCGTTGGTGCGGCCCTTGTCCACGCCGGAGGCGGTCTTCGGGCGGCGCAGCCCCTCGAGCGGCGAGCGGGCGCGCGGCGTCTGCGCGTCCGGCAGCTCCAGGAAGTACACGACGGAGAGGGAGGCGGCGAAGAGTCCGGCCGCCACGTACGAGGCGAGGGCCGCCTGGTGCAGCGCGAACCAGTCGACGCCCGCGCCGATCATGTTGCCGATCAGCGTGACCGCGATCAGGGCGAGCGCGGCGAGCGGCAGCGCGACGAAACCGGTGCGCAGCGAGAGGCGGCGCAGCGCCTCCAGGTGGTCCGGCAGCGGCCGGACCGTGGCCCCTTCGGGCGGCGGCGCGGGCAGCAGGGCGGGGGCGGCGCTCTCCCGGGACACGGTCCAGAAGCGCTCGGCGACGCCGATGACGAAGCCGCTGACGAGCAGCGCCGCCAGGGCGTTGTCCGGCGTCCAGTCGATCCACAGCGGCGCGATGATCAGCAGCACGGCGCGCAGGCCGTCGGCCGCGATCATCGTCCAGCGGCGGTCGAGCGGGCCGGAGGCGGAGGTCAGCGACGTGAGCGGGCCGAGCAGGACCGCGCCGAACAGCAGCGTGGCGAGGACGCGCACGCCGAAGACCGCCGCGACGGCGAAGGCCGCCCCGCGGTATCCGGTCCCGAACGCGCCTTCCGCGACCGCCGCCTGCAGTGCCAGGACGACGAGGACGAGAAGCGCGAGTGCGTCGCCGACACTGCCCACGAGATGTGCGCTCCACAGCCGCTTGAGCGGCGGGTTGCGCAGGAGTGCGCGGACGGCGCGTTCTCGGGAGTCGGCGACCAGGGCGTCGTCGGGGTCGTGGCTCACGACCGTTGGCTGCTCGGCACGCGTCATCCCGTCAGCCTATCGGGAACGACTGACATCCCGAGGGTCCGGCCGAACATACGGCCGTATGCGACCGCGGGGCGGACCGAACATGTCGGCCCGCCCCGCGGTTGTGGATCTTCCGGTTCCCCGACGGGGCCCCCGGTCTGCGCTCAGTCCTCGGAAGGCACCTTCGCGGACGCCGTCTTCTTGGCCGGGGCCTTCTTCGCGGCGGCGGTCTTGGCCGCGGCCTTCTTCGCCGTCGTCTTCTTGGCCGCGGTCTTCTTGGCGGTCGTCGTCTTCTTGGCCGCCGTCTTCTTCGCGGCGGTCTTCTTGGCCGGGGCCTTCTTGGCGGTCTTCTTCTTCGCCGGGCCCTTGGCACGCTTCTCGGCGAGCAGCTCGAAGCCGCGCTCCGCGGTGATCTCCTCGACGGAGTCGGCCGCGCGCAGCGTCGCGTTGGTCTCGCCGTCCGTGACGTACGGGCCGAAGCGGCCGTCCTTCACGACCACCGGCTTGCCGCTCACCGGGTCCTCGCCGAGCTCCTTCAGCGGCGGCTTGGCGGCGGCGCGGCCGCGCTGCTTCGGCTTGGAGTAGATCTCCAGGGCTTCTTCGAGCGTGATGGTGAAGAGCTGCTCCTCGGTCTCCAGGGAGCGCGAGTCGGTGCCCTTCTTGAGGTACGGGCCGTACCGGCCGTTCTGCGCGGTGATCTCCACGCCCTCGGCGTCGGTGCCGACCACGCGCGGCAGCGACATCAGCCGCAGCGCGTCGTCGAGCGTCACCGTGTCCAGGGACATCGACTTGAACAGCGAGGCCGTGCGCGGCTTGACGGCGTTCTTGCCGGTCTTCGGGGTGCCCTCGGGGAGCACCTCCGTGACGTACGGGCCGTACCGGCCGTCCTTCGCGACGATCTCGTTGCCGCTGACCGGGTCCTTGCCGAGCGCGAAGTCGCCGCTGGGCTTGGCGAGCAGCTCCTCCGCGTACGCCACCGTCAGCTCGTCCGGAGCGAGGTCGTCCGGGACGTCCGCGCGCTGGTGGTTCTCCTCGCCCTTCTCACCGCGCTCGATGTACGGGCCGTACCGGCCGACGCGGAGCAGAATGCCCTCCCCTACCGGGAAGGAGGAGATTTCGCGGGCGTCGATCGCGCCGAGGTCGGTGACGAGCTCCTTGAGGCCGCCGAGGTGGTCGCCGTCGCCGTTCCCGGCGTCGGAGGCCGAGCCCGCGGCGTCGCCCTCGCCGAAGTAGAAACGCTTCAGCCACGGCACGGACTGGGCCTCGCCGCGCGCGATGCGGTCGAGGTCGTCCTCCATCTTGGCGGTGAAGTCGTAGTCGACGAGCCGCCCGAAGTGCTTCTCCAGGAGGTTGACCACGGCGAACGACAGGAAGGACGGGACGAGCGCCGTGCCCTTCTTGAAGACATAGCCGCGGTCGAGGATCGTGCCGATGATCGACGCGTACGTCGACGGGCGGCCGATCTCGCGCTCTTCGAGCTCCTTGACCAGGCTGGCCTCGGTGTACCGGGCCGGCGGCTTGGTGGCGTGGCCGTCGACGGACATGTCGTCGGCGGACAGCGCGTCGCCCTCGCTGACCTGCGGGAGGCGGCGCTCGCGGTCGTCCAGCTCGGCGTTCGGGTCGTCCGCGCCCTCGACGTACGCCTTGAGGAAGCCGTGGAAGGTGATGGTCTTGCCGGACGCGCTGAACTCGGCGTCGCGACCGTCGGAGGCGGTGCCGCCGATCTTGACGGTGACGGAGTTACCGGTCGCGTCCTTCATCTGGGAGGCGACGGTCCGCTTCCAGATGAGCTCGTAGAGCCGGAACTGGTCGCCGGTCAGGCCGGTCTCGGCGGGCGTGCGGAAGCGGTCGCCGGAGGGGCGGATCGCCTCGTGCGCCTCCTGCGCGTTCTTGACCTTGCCGGCGTACGTGCGCGGCTTCTCCGGCAGGTAGTCGCTGCCGTAGAGCTGCGTGACCTGCGCACGGGCCGCGGACACGGCGGTGTCCGACAGCGTCGTGGAGTCCGTACGCATATAGGTGATGAAGCCGTTCTCGTACAGCTTCTGCGCGATCTGCATCGTCGCCTTCGCGCCGAAGCCGAGCTTGCGCGAGGCCTCCTGCTGCATCGTCGTCGTACGGAACGGGGCGTACGGCGAGCGGCGGTACGGCTTGGACTCGACCGAGCGGACCGCGAACTGCGCGTTCTCCAGGGCGGCGGCGAGCGCGCGGGCGTTCGCCTCGTCCAGGTGCAGGGTGTCGGACTTGAGCTGCCCGACGGAGTTGAAGTCGCGGCCCTGCGCGATGCGCTTGCCGTCGACGGTGGTCAGCTTGGCGACCAGCTGCGCGGGGTCGGAGGCGTCCCCGCCGCGACCGGTGCCGAACGTTCCGGTCAGGTCCCAGTACTCGGCGGAGCGGAAGGCGATGCGCTCGCGCTCGCGCTCGACGACGAGGCGGGTGGCGACGGACTGCACACGGCCCGCCGAGAGCCGCGGCATGACCTTCTTCCACAGCACCGGCGAGACCTCGTAGCCGTAGAGGCGGTCGAGGATGCGGCGGGTCTCCTGGGCGTCGACCATGCGCTTGTTGAGCTCGCGCGGGTTGCGCACGGCGCCCTGGATGGCGTCCTTGGTGATCTCGTGGAACACCATGCGCTTGACCGGGACCTTGGGCTTGAGCACTTCGAGGAGGTGCCACGCGATGGCTTCGCCCTCGCGGTCCTCATCGGTCGCGAGGAAGAGTTCGTCGGACTCCTTCAGGAGGTCCTTGAGCTTCTTGACCTGCGCCTTCTTGTCGGCGTTGACGACGTAGATCGGCTGGAAGTCGTGCTCGACGTCCACGCCGAGGCGGCGCACCTCGCCGGTGTACTTGTCGGGCACCTCGGCGGCGCCGTTGGGGAGGTCGCGGATGTGCCCGACGCTCGCTTCGACGACATAACCAGGGCCGAGGTAGCCCTTGATCGTCTTCGCCTTGGCAGGCGACTCGACGATGACGAGTCGGCGGCCGCCGTGTGCGGTCTCGCTGGTCGGGGACAACGTTGGCTCTTCTCTCCGGTCGACGCTCGGTGGCTCTGCGGTGGCTCCGCGGTGGCGCTCTTCGATCCGTACGGCCTCGCACGGGCTCGTCCACCGTCCTGCGGTGACGCCGTACGCGTTCATACGGTGACGCTGCGGAGTGTGACGGTACAGCCCGCCCCCGTGTCAAACGGGGAAAGCCCGCAACGGCCACTCGAACGGTAACCCGACTACCGCCATTCCTGCCGCCCGGAGTGTCCACCTGCCCTTTCGGCAATATCCGGAATCGTGCCTCCCAGATTCCACCCGGCGGTCACCGGAAGTCCACCCCCGGATCAGGCCCAGGGCGCGTCCGGTGCCGGTCAAAGGCGCGTGAAGCACCAGACCCCGAGCGCGAGCGAGGCCACGCCGACCGTGGTCGTGACCGCCACCGATGCGACCGGGCTCACACCCTGCGCGACCGGCGCGCGGTGCCGCACCCGGACTCCCGTCCACATCAGCAGCGCGGTTCCGAACAGTGTGAACACCGCTCCCGCGAAGATCGCCGGTCCGCTCTCCATGTCCGCATCCTCCCGCCCCGGGTCCCCAGGGCTCGGACGCTGACACGTCCGGAACACGCCATGAACACGTGTGGGCGTCCCCCACGCGAACCGCGTGTGAAAACGGGGCACCGCGCGGGTACCGATCTCCGCCCGCGCGGTGCCCCTCAGCCACAGATGCCGCTGCCGCCGCCCTACTCGCCCGGCTGTCGCACCGGCTCCAGGAAACCCTGCTCCACGAGGAGGCGGATCTGCTGCGGCGTGCGGTCCCGCAGCAGCACCGGGTCCTCGCCGACCAGCTGCGCGATGGCGTCCAGGATCCGGCCCGCGCTGAGCGACCCGTCGCACACCCCGGCGAAGCCTGCGCCGACCGTGTCGACCTTGGTGGCCCGGCGCATCCCACGGTGGGCGCGCAGCACCACGTGCTCCGGGTCCTCGGCGCCGGGCATGCCGACCTGCTCCTGCACGACGCCCTCGGCCAGCTTGAAGTGCCCGGCGAGCAGTTCCGCGTCGTCGGTGCCGCGCAGGTAGGCCTGCCGCTCGAAGTGGGCCCGTACCTCGTCGCCGAGCGGCTGCTCGACCGGGTGCGGCCACTCCTCCACGGTCACCGACGGGTTCTCGGCGCCGGTCTTCCTGAGCGTGATCCAGCCGAAGCCGACGGCCTTGGTCTTGCGCGCCTCGAACTCGTCCAGCCACGCCTCGTACCGCTCGGCGTACGCGGCCGGGTCCTGGCGGTGGTCGCCCGCGTCGCGCAGCCACAGCTCCGCGTACTGCGTGACGTCCTGCACCTCGCGCTGCACGATCCAGGCGTCGCAGCCGCGCGGCACCCAGGAGCGGAGCCGGTCCTGCCAGTCCTCGCCCTCCACGTGCTGCCAGTTGGCGAGGAACTGCGCGTACCCGCCGTCGTTCAGGCGCTCCCCGGCCTCCTGCACGAGCGTGCGGCACAGGTCGTCCCCGCCCATCCCGCCGTCCCGGTACGTGAGGCGCGCGCCGGGCGAGATGACGAACGGCGGGTTGGACACGATCAGGTCGTACGTCTCGTTCCCGACCGGCTCGAAGAGCGAGCCCTCCTTCAACTCCGCGGCCGGGGCGCCGGAGAGCGCGAGGGTGAGGCGGGTGAAGCCGAGGGCGCGCGGGTTGAGGTCGGTGGCGGTCACGCGCGTGGCGTGCTGGGCGGCGTGCAGGGCCTGGATTCCGGAGCCGGCGCCGAGGTCGAGCGCGGAGCCGACCGGTGTGCGCACGGTGATCCCGGCGAGCGTCGTGGAGGCGCCGCCGACGCCGAGCACGACCCCTTCGTCCCGGCTCCCGATCCCGCCGGCGCCGCCCACCGCGCAGCCCAGGTCGGAGACGATGAACCAGTCCTCGCCGTCGGGCCCGCCGTACGGCCGGACGTCGACCGTGGCGCGCAACTCGTCGCCGTCCAGGGTCAGCCAGCCGTCGGCGAGGCACTCCTCGACGGGCAGAACCGTCGCCACGCGCGCGTGCGGGACGCTCTGCTGGAGCAGGAAGAGCCGGACGAGCGCCGCCAGCGGTCCGTCCTCCCGGGTGGCGCGCAGCGCGGGCACCGTCTCGCTCCGGGCGAGCGCGGCGTACGCCGGGGCGCCGAGGAGTTCGAGCAGTCCGTCGGCGGTGAAGTCGGCGTCGAGCAGGGCCTTTCTGAGGCGGGCGGCGACTTCGGGGCGGTCGGTCGTGGGCAGCGTTGTCGTACTCACCCGTCCATTGTCCTCTTACCGGGCAGTTGCTTCGCGCGCGCCTACGCCGACCGGCCCGCCCCGCACGAGGGCAGCGAAAAGGCCCGGCACGCGTGTGTGCCGGGCCTTTTCGAAAACCGCGCCCTTATAGGGGGCGAAACAGGGGCGGTGGCGGGGGTGCTTCGGGCTCAGGCGCCGGACCCTCCGGGGGCCTTGGACGGGCTGGCCTTGCAGCCGTCCTGCTTCTTGATGGCCGTGCCCACTTCGCCCTCGAGCAGCGTCTGCAGGGCGCCGTCGCCCTGCTGCTGGATCTTGCCCAGGTCGTCGGCGACCTTCTGCAGGCCCTCCGAGAACGCCTTCAGGCCCTCCGGCGACTGGTCCTTGGCGTCGAGCCCGTCGACGTCCTTCTTCAGCTTCTCGTACGCCTTCGACGCCTCGTTGAGGTCCTTGATGGCGTCCTTCTGGATCTTCTCGCCGTTGTCGACGGGCGGCGCGCCCGCCTTCTCCAGGGCTCCGGCGATCGCCTTGTCGGCGTCGGCGATGGCCTTGAAGGCCTCCGAGTCGGCCTTCTGGATCTCCTCCGGCTTGCCGTCGGCCGCCGTCGAGACGATGGTCTGCTGCGCCTTCACGCTCTTCTCGAGCTGCGGCTGGATCTGGCCGCACAGCGACTTGGCCCAGTTGTCGAGCTTCTCTTCGTCGCTGTCACCGCATCCCGACAAGGCCAGTACCAGTACCGCACCGCCGGACAGTGCGGCTGCGAGCTTCTTGTTCACCGGATTGGTCCCTTCCATGGCTCTCGGCCCCGGAACATACACGCCATGTGGGCGACAACCGCGGGGCGGTAGTCCGATTCAACACCCATTGCAGCCATTTGCACCAAGGGAGAGGAGAGTCACTGCAACAAAAAATCGGCGCATGGCGCAACAAGGCGGGCGGACGAGGTATCAACACACCTCGTCCGCCCGCCTGTTGAGCGTTCTGTGACCTCCTGTCAGGACACCACCGCGGCATCGCCGGACTTCGCGACCCGGTCGGCTTCGCTCTCGTCCCCGACGGCGATCCCGCGCCGCTTGGAGACGTAGACCGCCACGACGATCACGAGGATCGCGAGCAGCGCGATACCCATGCGTACGCCGAGACTCGCGTCGTCGCCGTAGCTGAACTGGACGACCGCGGGCGCGATGAGCAGCGCCACCAGGTTCATCACCTTCAGGAGCGGGTTGATCGCCGGGCCCGCGGTGTCCTTGAACGGGTCGCCGACGGTGTCGCCGATGACCGTCGCCGCGTGCGCCTCGGAGCCCTTGCCGCCGTGGTGGCCGTCCTCGACGAGCTTCTTGGCGTTGTCCCACGCGCCACCGGAGTTGGCGAGGAAGACCGCCATCAGCGTGCCGGTGCCGATGGCGCCCGCGAGGAACGAGCCGAGCGCGCCGACGCCGAGTGTGAAGCCGACGGCGATCGGCGTGAGCACGGCGAGCAGACCGGGCGTCGCGAGTTCGCGCAGCGCGTCCTTGGTGCAGATGTCGACGACGCGTCCGTACTCCGGCTTCTCCGTGTAGTCCATGATCCCGGGGTGCTCGCGAAACTGCCGCCGCACCTCGAAGACCACCGAACCCGCCGACCGCGAGACCGCGTTGATCGCGAGCCCGGAGAAGAGGAACACGACGGCGGCGCCGAGGATGAGGCCCACCAGGTTGTTCGGCTGCGAGATGTCCATCACGAGGTTCATCGGCGCACCGTCGCCGAGCTTCTCGCCGACGTCCCTGGCCGCGGCCGCGATGGCGTCGCGGTACGAGCCGAACAGCGCCGAGGCGGCGAGCACCGCGGTGGCGATGGCGATGCCCTTGGTGATGGCCTTGGTGGTGTTGCCGACGGCGTCCAGGTCGGTGAGCACCTGCGCGCCCGCGCCCTCCACGTCGCCGGACATCTCGGCGATGCCCTGCGCGTTGTCGGAGACGGGCCCGAAGGTGTCCATCGCGACGATCACGCCGACGGTGGTGAGCAGCCCCGTGCCGGCCAGGGCCACCGCGAACAGGGCGAGCATGATCGACGCACCGCCGAGCAGGAACGCCCCGTACACGCCGAGGCCGATCAACAGGGCGGTGTAGACGGCCGATTCGAGACCGATGGAGATACCGGCGAGGACCACAGTGGCCGGTCCGGTCAGGGAGGTCTTGCCGATGTCCTTGACCGGGCGCCGGTTGGTCTCCGTGAAGTAGCCGGTGAGCTGCTGGATCAGCGCGGCGAGCACGATGCCGATGGCCACGGCGACGACGGCGAGCACGCGCGGGTCCCCGCCCTTCGCCTGGATCGCCGCGTCGGTGACGCCCTTCAACTCGGCGTACGTGGACGGCAGATACACCCAGACCGCCGCGGCGACCAGGGCGAGCGAGATCACCGCGGAGATGAAGAAGCCGCGGTTGATGGCGCTCATCCCGCTGCGGTCGGAGCGACGCGGGGCCACGGCGAAGATGCCGATCATGGCGGTGATCACGCCGATCGCGGGCACGATCAGCGGGAACGCGAGCCCGGCGTCGCCGAACGCCGCCTTGCCGAGGATCAGCGCGGCGACCAGTGTCACGGCGTACGACTCGAAGAGGTCGGCGGCCATGCCCGCGCAGTCGCCGACGTTGTCGCCCACGTTGTCGGCGATGGTCGCGGCATTGCGCGGATCGTCCTCCGGAATGCCCTGCTCGACCTTGCCGACCAGGTCGGCGCCGACGTCGGCGGCCTTGGTGAAGATGCCGCCGCCGACACGCATGAACATCGCGATCAGCGCGGCCCCGAGGCCGAACCCTTCGAGCACCTTCGGCGCGTCGGCCGCGTACACGAGAACCACGCAGGCGGCGCCGAACAGGCCGAGCCCGACCGTGAACATGCCGACGACGCCACCGGTACGGAAAGCGATCTTCATGGCCTTGTGAGAAACGGCCGTAAGATCCTTTGCCGGTTCTCCTTCGGCCGGTGTCGCCTCCCGAGCGGCAGCCGCGACGCGCACATTGCTGCGTACGGCGAGCCACATGCCGATATAGCCCGTGGCCGCCGAGAAGAGCGCGCCGATCAAGAAGAAGATCGAACGTCCGGCGCGCTGATTCCAATCGTCCGCGGGCAGCAGCATGAGCAGGAAGAACACCACGACGGCGAATACGCCGAGGGTGCGCAACTGCCGTGCCAGATAGGCGTTTGCGCCTTCCTGGACCGCACCCGCGATCCGCTTCATGCTGTCGGTGCCCTCGCCCGCAGCGAGCACTTGGCGCACCAGGACCCCGGCGACCGCGAGCGCCGCGAGCGCGACGACGCCGATGGCCATCACGATCAGGCGGTTGTCGGAGGTGAGTACCGCGGCTGCGAAGGTTGAGGTCTGATCAATCTGATGAGGGGTAGAAAGCCCCGCCATTCGTCCTCCTTGACGCTTGGGCTGAGCTCAAGATGTGGACGGATTGTAGGGAGCGGGACCTGATCAAAACAGTGCGCGACAAACGGAATTGGCCTGCACTCGCTCATCAGCAAATGATCGCGTCCTACGATTGCCCTCGAAAGTGGTAATGCGTCAGGGGCATTGACGTGCCGGGACGCCGGGGCGATGCGTACGCGGTGATCGATAAACGTCGGAAACCAAGATATTCGGGCACGTACGACAACGGCGCCGCCCCCTCGCTCGGGGGCGGCGCCGTTGTTCGGATCTGGGTCGGGCGGTGGCCGGGTGGCCGGTGGCCCGGCCTCCGGCCCAGGGACCGAGGTCGCCAAGGCCTAGGGAAGCGTCGCCGGGGCCGTGGGCCAGCTCATCTTGATGAGCCCGCCTTCCGGTCCGGCCGTCACCTCGACGTCGTCGACCAGGCCGCTGATGACGGCGAGGCCCATGTCGTCCTCGCCCTCGGCGTCCGAGTCGTCCGCCCCGGGCTCGCCCGCGGACGAGGCACCGGCCGAGGTGTCGGGATGCGCCACCTCGTCACCGACCTCGATGGAGAACTGCTTCTCCTCCTCGATGAGGGCCACCCGCACCGGCGCGGTGACGCCGGCACTCTGATGCAGCCCGACGGCGCGCGAACATGCCTCGCCGACGGCGAGCCGCACCTCGTCGAGTACGGCCTCGTCCACTCCGGCCCTGCGCGCCACGGCGGCCGCCACGAGTCTGGCGGTCCGGACGTGCTCGGGCAGCGCGCTGAAGCGGAGCTCAACGGTGGCCATGCATCCCCCTCGGACGTGTGAGCGTGATGTTCAAGGGGCCGGGCACTGTGGCCCGGCACCCCCTGCTCCTACCGCCCCGGACCGCCGGCCCGGGGCACCGGCCGCCCTCAGTCGGTGGCCGCCACCGCTTCGTCGACCGAGGTGTGGATCGGGAACACCTTGGTCAGACCGGTGATGCGGAAGATCTTCAGAATGCGCTCCTGGTTGCACACCAGGCGCAGCGAACCCTCATGGGCCCGCACTCGCTTGAGACCGCCAACCAGCACGCCGAGACCGGTGGAGTCGAGGAAGTCCACGCCCTCCATGTCGACGACAAGGTGGAAACTGCCGTCGTTCACCAGCTCGACCAGCTGCTCGCGCAGCTTGGGCGCGGTATATACATCGATTTCGCCACCGACCTCGACGACCGTACGATCGCCGACGGTACGGGTCGACAGGGACAGGTCCACGGATCCTCCAGCACCTTGCTATCGAGCGCTCGCCCCTCGGACACCTGACGTCAGGCCTGGGACGGTCGCCAGCCGCGATGGCATTCAATCACTTACCGGCGGGCGTGCACGACGCCTTCGGACCATTGTCCGTCACGCCAGTGACACACTCGGTGCCGATGGCCAAGAATCACCGACCCGATCTCCCCTCTGCGAGCAGCCGGGAGCGACCCTCTCCGCGTGCGGTCCTCGACCGCCTCGCCGCCGGGGAAAGCCGGGCTGCGCGCATCACTCATAGGGAGCACTTGCCCCCGAGAGAGGGCCGCCATGCCGTCTGGCCCGATCGCATCCGGACAGAAGTGATCGCAGCCGTTCAGCAGGCGGGCATCGAGCATCCCTGGGCCCACCAGGCAGAAGCCGCCAAGCACGCCCTCGACGGCCAGTCGGTGGTCGTCGCCACCGGCACCGCCTCCGGCAAGTCCCTCGCCTATCTGGCGCCCACCCTTTCGGCGCTCCTGGACGGCTCCGAAGCCCCGAACGGGCGGGGCGCGACCGCCCTGTACCTCGCCCCCACCAAGGCCCTCGCCGCCGACCAGTGCCGGGCCGTGAAGGAGCTGGCGGCCCCGCTCGGCAACGCCGTCCGCCCCGCGGTCTACGACGGCGACACCCCCGTCGAGGAACGCGAGTGGGTGCGGCAGTACGCCAACTACGTCCTCACCAACCCCGACATGCTGCACCGCGGCATGCTGCCCTCCCACCCCCGCTGGTCCTCCTTCCTGCGCGCCCTGCGCTATGTCGTCATCGACGAGTGCCACACGTACCGCGGCGTCTTCGGCTCGCACGTCGCCCAGGTCCTGCGGCGGCTGCGCCGGCTCTGCGCGCGCTACGGCTCCGACCCGGTCTTCCTGCTCGCCTCCGCCACCGCCGCCGACCCGTCCATAGCCGCGGGCCGGCTCACCGGCCTGCCCGTGAAGGAGGTCGCCGACGACGCCTCGCCGCGCGGCGAACTCGTCTTCGCCCTGTGGGAGCCCCCGCTCACCGAGCTGCACGGCGAGAAGGGCGCCCCCGTCCGCCGCACCGCCACCGCCGAGACCGCCGACCTGCTCACCGACCTCACCGTCCAGGGCGTCCGCTCGGTCGCCTTCGTACGGTCCCGGCGCGGCGCCGAGCTGATCTCCGTGATCGCGCAGGAGCGGCTCGCCGAGGTCGACCGCTCGCTGGTCGGGCGCGTCGCCGCCTACCGGGGCGGCTATCTGCCCCACGAGCGGCGCGCCCTTGAGCGTGCCCTGCACTCCGGCGAGCTCCTCGGGCTCGCCGCCACCACCGCCCTCGAACTCGGCGTCGACATCTCCGGCCTGGACGCGGTCGTCATCGCCGGCTACCCCGGGACCCGCGCCTCCCTCTGGCAGCAGGCGGGCCGCGCCGGGCGCTCGGGCCAGGGCGCGCTCGCGGTCCTCGTCGCCCGGGACGACCCGCTGGACACGTATCTCGTCCACCACCCCGAGGCTCTCTTCCGCCAGCCGGTCGAGTCGACCGTCCTCGACCCCGACAACCCGTACGTCCTCGCGCCCCACCTGTGCGCCGCCGCCGCAGAACTTCCGCTCACGGACGACGACTTGAAGCTGTTCGGCCCGACCACCGAGGAGCTGCTGCCCCAGCTGGAGGCGGCCAAGCTGCTGCGCCGCCGTACGCGGGCCTGGCACTGGACGCGCCGCGAACGCGCCGCCGACCTCACCGACATCCGCGGCGAGGGCGGCACCCCCGTCCAGGTCGTGGAGGCGGGCACCGGCACGCTGCTCGGCACCGTCGACGCCTCTTCCGCCCACACCGCCGTGCACACCGGGGCCGTCCACCTCCACCAGGGGCGCACATACGTGGTGCGCGATCTGGACCTGGAGGAGTCGGTGGCCCTGGTCGAGCAGGCCAACCCCTCGTACTCGACCACCGCCCGCGACACCACCGCCATCTCCGTCCTGGAGACGGACGTGGAGATCCCGTGGGGCGCGGCCCGCCTCTGCTACGGCTCCGTCGAAGTCACCAACCAGGTCGTCTCCTTCCTCCGCCGGCGCCTGATCACCGGCGAGGTCCTGGGCGAGACCAAGCTCGACCTCCCTCCTCGTACGCTGCGCACCCGCGCGGTGTGGTGGACGGTCACCGAGGACCAGCTGGACGCGGCCCGGATCAACCCGGAGATCCTCGGCGGCGCCCTGCACGCCGCGGAGCACGCGTCCATCGGCATGCTGCCGCTCTTCGCCACCTGCGACCGCTGGGACATCGGCGGCGTGTCCGTACCGCTCCACCCCGACACCCTCCTGCCGACCGTCTTCGTCTACGACGGCCACCCGGGCGGCGCGGGCTTCGCCGAGCGGGCCTTCCACACCGCGCGGGAGTGGCTCGCGGCGACCCGGCAGGCCATCGCGTCCTGCGAGTGCGAGGCGGGCTGCCCGTCCTGCGTCCAGTCCCCCAAGTGCGGCAACGGCAACGACCCGCTCCACAAGCGCGGCGCGGTCCGCCTCCTCACCGAACTGCTCAGGGCGGCGCCTGGCTCTTAGGGACGTACGCCTGATCGCCAGGGCTGTATTCGGGCCGGGGCACTGGGCCGGTCGGGTGACGCCGTCGGGCCCGCATCCGGTGGCCCCGCGTCCGGTGGCCCCGCATCCGGTGGTCCCGCGCGGGCGCGGAGCTCGGGCCGGAAACCGCCCGCCCGTACGCGGACCGTCACATCGGCGATCTCCCCGCGCACCGCGCACCGCACCACCTCGGCCCCTTGCGCCGCCGCGACACGCTCCGCCCCGGCGCAGGCCTCAGCCCGGCCCCGCAGCGCACGGTCCGCCGCGGCCAGGGCCGCCAGGTCGGCGGCCCCGCCTGCCCGGTGCCGCGCCAAGACGGCCTGCGCCAGCAGCAGTACGGCCCCGAAGACCACGCACAGCGCCCCCGCGACCATCACCACCCACACGGTCGCCGACCCCCGCTCACCGCCCCGGCTGCCCTGGCTGGCCCGACTGCCCTGGCTGCCCCGGCCGCCCCGGCCGCCTCGGTCACGCTCCGGGTCGCCCCGGCCACCTCTCACTGCTCCGGCCATGACCGACCCGCCGTCTCTTCCGCCCCTGCCCGGCCCACCGTCTCCTCCGCCAGCGCGACCGACTCGGCCTCCATCTCCAACGTGAGCGCCTTCGGCCCCGGCGCGTGCGCCGCGACGGTCACCCGGACCAGATCGCCCTCTCTCCTCACCTCCACCTCCGCCCCTTCCGGCGCGGCCTCCTTCGCCGCGGCGACGGTCTCGCGCTGCGGCTCCTGCCGGGCGGCCGCCCGCGCCCCGACCCGGGCCGCGTCCACGCACTGGATCTGCGCGACGGCCGCCATCAGGCCCCACAGCAGCGCCACCCCCAGCAGTACGAGCACCGGGATCACCGTGGCCGCCTCCGCGGTCACATATCCGCCGTCCCTCGGCCGCACCCGCTCGCCGCGCTCAGACCTGGACACCGAGCGCCTTCCCGACGATCGACTCCAGCGCCGCCTGCACCGCGTCCGACGTCACGACCTTGTAGAGCACCGCCGCGAAAGCGCACGCCCCGACCGTCCCCACCGCGTACTCCGACGTCGTTATCCCCGCGTCACCCGCAGCCCTGTTCCGGTCGCGCACCCGCCGCAGCACCCGCCGCCACCGGCCGAGCCCCACAACGCCGCTCGGCTTCCTCCCGTACTGCACACCCATGTGAACCCCCATGTCCGACAACGCACTTGGCCTGCTTCGACAAGCCACCTGGGACGACTCGACCGATGCCGTCGAATCAGCCGATGTCGTCTGATCAATCGATGTTCAGGACCCCTCCGGCCAGCCCGATCACCACCGGCACCACTCCGACCGCGAGGAACGCCGGCAGCAGGCACAGGCCCACCGGGGCCGAGATGAGAACGCCCGCCCTGTGCGCCTTCGACGCCGCCGCACGGCTCCAGGCCGCGCGGCAGTCGGCGGCGATCAAGGACAGTTCCTCGGCCGCCGGCGCCCCCGCGTCGCAGGCCCGCGCGAGGCAGCGCGCCAGGGGCCGAGCGCCGGGTATCGACCCCAACCGGCCCCACACCTGGGCCGATTCACCGCCGAGCCGCAGCTCCACGGCCGCCCGAGCCAGCCGGTCGCCCACCGGCCCGCCGAGCGACTCCCCCACCGCCTCCGCCGCGACGGCCGGACCCGCGCCCGCGGTGACGCAGGCCGCCACCAGGTCTGCCGCCAGCGGGAGTTGGCGCTCCGCCTCGGCGAGTTCCGTCGCGCTCACGGCGCCCTCGGACCCGCCGGTGCCGTCCCGGCGCGGGCCGTCCGAGGACCGCTCGCGCCGCCGCAGCCACCGCCCTACGCCGTACCCGCCCAGGCCACCGAGGCCTACGCCGAGCAGACCGCCCACGATCACGAACCCTGCGCATGCCGCGCCCAACACCGGCACCCACCCGGGCAGTTCGCCCGGGCGCGAACCCCTTCGCCTCGCCATCGAGGTCAATCTCGTCCGCAGCCTCGGCCTCGATAGCTCGGTGTAGCCCAGGAGTTGGCGCACCCGCCGCCGCGCTCGTCGTTCGCCGTGTTCCGTGAGGACCGTCCACAGGAGGGCGAACAGCACCACCGCCAGCAGCACCGTCACCCCCAGCCTGTGGATGACGTCCGCACCCAGCCGGATCCCGCCCGTCGACGCGAGCCAGGCGCCCGCGCCTGTGTCCATGCCCGTCATGCTCACCTCCCTCATCGCCCCGCTTCACAGCCCCTCCTCATAGCCCCTCCGCGCCGCGCACGATCCGTGCCGCCCACCAGATCCCGGCGCCTTCCAACGCGGCGCCGACCATCAGGCAGCCGTTGCCGGCCGGGGTGTGCAGCAGTACGCGCAAGGGGTCCGCGCCCAGCCCCGTCCCCATCAGGAGGCCGACCACCGGCAATCCCGCGAGCAGCACGGCCGTGGACCGCGCGGTGGACAACCGGACGCGCAGGTCGGCCCGTTGGTCCCGCTCCGCCCGCAACGCGCCCTCCAGCCGCGCGAGTCCGGCCGCGAGCCCGCCGCCCTGGTCGACCGCCACCCGCCAGCACGCGGCGAGCCCGAGCAGCCCCTCCGCGCCCGGCTCCGCCGAGGCCTCCCGCAGCGCCCGCGGCACGTCACCGCCGAACCGCGCCGCGGCAAGCACCGCCGCTTCCGCCGCACCGAGCCCCGACTCGCCGTCCATGGACCGGACAGCCGCAGGCATCGCCTCCCCCGGCTGCCGCCCTGCCCGCACCTCTGCGGCCAGCGCACCGCACAAGGCGATCACCGCATCGGCCCGCGCCTCCTTCTCCTTACGTCGCCGCCGACCGCTCAACACCCGCTTCAGCAAAGGCACTCCGAGCGCCCCAGCCGCCAACGGAAGCAGCGACTCCCCGACGACCGCCAGCACAAGCCCGACCGCCAGACACCACCACTCCGGCCCGACCCGCCCCCGCACACGCGCAAGCCACGGCTCCCACGGCGGCTCGGACGCCGGCTCCTGCTCCGCCGCCCCCGCGAGGACCAGCCGAGCCCGGCGCAGCTCACGGTCGTGCCCGACGGACAGCCACGCCGCCGCCCCCACGCACAACGCCGCCGCGTACACCGGAGCGATCGGCCCGCCCACGGCGACCATCCCGAACTCGCTCACCCGGCACCGCCCAACATCCGCTGCAGCCGCGGCCAGCCCTGCTCGTACGTGAACGCCTCCGGGCCCCACCGCAGTGCGGGCTCCGCCACCACGAGCCCGGCGGCGTCGCGCTCCAGCACGCACACCTCGGCGATCCGCCGCCGCCCCGCACGGTCACGTACGAGATGGAGGACGACCTGGACGGCGGCCGCCAACTGGCTGTGCAGCGCCGCCCGGTCGAGCCCCGCGGCCGTGCCGAGCGCTTCGAGGCGGGCCGGCACGTCGGTCGCGGCGTTGGCGTGGAGCGTGCCCGAGCCGCCTTCGTGGCCGGTGTTCAGAGCCGCCAGCAGGTGCACGACCTCCGCTCCGCGCACCTCCCCGACGACCAGCCGGTCGGGGCGCATCCGCAGCGCCTGGCGGACCAGGTCCCGCAGACTGACCAGACCCGCGCCCTCCTGGTTGGCCGGCCGGGTCTCCAGGCGGACCACATGCGGGTGGTCGGGCCGGAGCTCGGCGGAGTCCTCGGCCAGCACGATCCGCTCGGTCGGTTCGACCAGCCCGAGCAGGGCCGACAGCAACGTGGTCTTGCCCGACCCGGTGCCGCCGCTGATCAGGAACGACAACCGGGCGTCGACCAGCGCCCGCAGGATCCGGTCACCGCCGGGCGGAACCGTCCCCGCCGCGACCAACTCGCCCAGCGAGAAGGCCTTCGGCCGCACCACCCGCAGCGACAGGCACGTGGACCCCACGGCCACGGGCGGCAGCACCGCATGCAGCCGCGTCCCGTCCGGAAGCCGCGCGTCCACCCACGGGCGGGCGTCGTCGAGCCGCCGTCCCGCGACCGCCGCGAGCCGCTGGGCGAGCCGCCGCACCGCACCCGCGTCCGCGAAGGAGACCCCCGTGAGCTCGAGCCCGCGACCGCGGTCGACCCAGACCTGCTCGGGCCCGGTGACCAGCACGTCGGTCACCTCGGGGTCGGCGAGCAACGGCTCCAACGGCCCGGTGCCGACCAGTTCGGAGCGCAAGTCCCGCACCACACGCAGCAGTTCGGCGTCACCGAGCACCCGTCCCTGTTCCCGCAGCGCCCGCGCCACCCCGGCCGGTGTCGGCTCGGCGCCGGACGCGGCGAGCCACCGCCGTACGCCGTCGAGCAGTTCGGCCGTCATGACGCGCCCTCCGCCGCAACCCGCGTCCAGAAGGCGCTGCAGAACCGGGAGAGCGCACCGCGCGTGTCCGTGCCCGGCGCCCGGCCCCCGGTCGCGAGCCCCGTCTCGGTCGGCAGCTCGCCGGCCAGCGGCAGCCCGAGCAGCCGGGCCACCTCGTCGCTGCTGAGCCCCGCCGTGCCGGGCCCGCGCACCACCGCGCGTACGTCCCGCAGCACCATCCCCGCGGCCGCCGCGACCCGGCCGGCCGCCGCCACCGCACGCAGCTCGGCCGGCACGACGAGGAGCCCGAGGTCCACCTGGGCCAGCGCCTCCACGACGCTGTCGTCCACCCGGCGCGGCAGGTCCACCACGACCGCCCCGCCCCGGCGCCGTGCGGCCGCGAGGACGGCCCGCATCGCACCCGGCGGCACCGCCACGGTGTCCCCGCGGTCCCAGCTCAGCACCCGCAGGTCGTGCAGGCGCGGCAGCGACTCCTCCAGGGCGCCGGACCCGACCCTGCCCGTGGACTCGACGAACGCGGGCCAGCGCAGTCCCACAGCCGTCTCGCCGCCGAGCAGCACGTCCAGGCCGCCGCCGAGCGGATCCGCGTCGACGAGCATCGTGCGCCGGCCGGAGCGGGCCGATGTCAGGGCGAGGGCGCACGCGAGCGTCGACGCCCCTGCTCCGCCCCTGCCGCCGAGCACACCTACGGTGAGGGCCGGACGGCCCACTCCCTCCGCCACGTCCGCGATCCGATCGACGAGCCACTCCTCGGCGTCCGGCAGTCGCAGCACATGGTCGGCGCCGATCTCCACAGCCCGCTGCCAGACCATCGGGTCGTCCTGGTCGTGCCCGACGAGGCACACCCCTCGCCTGCGCGTGGCCCCGCGCACCCGGTGCACGGCGTCGTCCCCGACGAGGACCAGCGGCGCCGCGTCCCAGCCGTGCCGGGGAAGTCCGTGGCGGACTTCGGGCTTCGCGCCCGCCGCGGCGCACAGGCGCAACAAGTCGTCGAGCAACTCCGCGTCCTCGGTGACGATCAGCGGCCCGGCGCGCTCTTCTTCGTCGGCCGACCCCCGGTCATGCGCGATCGAACCCGTCATGACTCGGCCCCCTCTCACTTGTGTACGTGTGAAGTCGTGAATCCCGCAGGCCGCGATCGAGTCGATGAACGGGTCTCGGACTTCGCGGCTGGAATCACGATGGGCGGAGCCTGGAAATCGTGTGGATCTTGGTCGAAAACTGTGGACAACTCAGCGGTTGTGAATAACTCCGTCACCCAAACCGGTGACGGCCGGAAAACTGCCGCAGAGCAGCCTGGCCGCTACGCACGGTGACGGATCTTGGGATGCGGCGCGCGGGCGCCGGACGGGCGCCGAGCGGCGTGACGCGGACATGAAGAAGGGCCCAAAACGGGCCCGGACATGCGACGACCCCCGCCGGGGGGGAGAGCGGGGGTCGTCCCCACGGTCCGACTCGGGGGGGGGAGGAGCCAGACCGGGTTAGCACGGTCGCGAACGATCCGTGACTTCCATGGTGTACCCGAGAGCCTTCTCAGGCAAACCCACGCGCCCCAGCTTACGCCGAATGGTTGGCCCCTATGCTCAGGCATGTGGAAAACCACTCCTTGCCTCGCACAGCTGCCTTCTTTGACCTGGACAAGACGGTCATTGCGAAGTCGAGCACGCTCACGTTCAGCAAGTCCTTCTACCAAGGGGGACTGATCAACCGCAGGGCCGTGCTGCGTACCGCATATGCCCAGTTCGTCTTTCTCGCGGGCGGCGCCGATCACGACCAGATGGAGCGCATGCGCGAATATCTCTCGGCGCTCTGCCGGGGATGGAACGTGCAACAGGTCAAGGAGATCGTCGCCGAGACGCTGCACGACCTGATCGACCCGATCATCTACGACGAGGCCGCGTCCCTCATCGAGGAGCACCACACGGCCGGCCGGGACGTCGTGATCGTCTCCACCTCGGGCGCCGAGGTCGTCGAGCCGATCGGCGAACTCCTGGGCGCGGACCGGGTGGTGGCCACGCGCATGGTCGTCGGGGACGACGGCTGCTTCACCGGCGAGGTGGAGTACTACGCGTACGGACCGACGAAGGCCGAGGCCATCAGGGAGCTGGCCAAGTCCGAGGGGTACGACCTGGAGCGCTGTTTCGCGTACAGCGACTCTGCGACGGATGTGCCGATGCTGGAGGCGGTCGGGCACCCGCACGCGGTCAACCCGGATCGTGCACTGCGCCGCGAAGCGCTCTCCCGTGAGTGGCCGATTCTGGACTTCCATCGGCCGGTGCGTCTGAAGCAGCGGGTGCCGTCACTGTCGGCCCCGCCGCGGCCGGCGCTCGTCGCGGCAGCGGCTGTCGGTGCCGCGGCGGCCACGGCCGGGCTCGTCTGGTTCGCGAGCAAGCGGCGCGCGATCGCCTCCTAGAGAGGCTCACGAGGACCGCACATCGAAGCCGATTCGCCCGTATTTGAACCTAAAAGTAAAGAAGTGGGCCCACCACTTTCGCATCCCCCATGACTGGAGTACAAAGGAGTCAACGGCCCGCGAGACCAAGGACATCCGAGAGGATCACCTTTAACGCAACCGATGGCCCCACGGACCGAAGCATGGTCGTCAAGCACCCACGCGACGTCGACCCGTCGATTACGGGCCAGCCGCACCAGGAATCGGGCAAAGTTCTCCGACCTGATGGGCAACACTTCGAGGACGCTTGGTAACTGGACGGACATGCCAGCGGCGGTACCAGGACTGGTACCGCCGCAACCCTGTTCAGGGGGAAAACCGGCTCTCCAAGAGCCGGTTTTCGTGTCAGGCCGCTCCGCGCTGCAGCGCCTCACAGACAGCGGTCGATTCACGCGCCCCGAGCTCAACCGCCTTGCCGCAGTGGGCGATCCACGCCGCCATGCCTTCCGGCGTACCGGCCGCGTAGCCGTCCAGTGCCGCCACATAGGCAGCCCGCCCCAACTCCGCGTGGCCCGTTTCCGCCGGGCAGATCGACTTCGGGTCGAGGCCGCTGCCGATCAGCACCAGCCGCTCCGCCGCGCGCGCGACGAGCCCGTTGTACGAGCCGAAGGGGCGCAGCGCGAGCAGCTCGCCGTGCACCACGGCGGCCGTCACGAGCGCCGGGGCCGAACTGCCCTTGATGATCAGCTGGGAAAGCCCTTCGAGCCGCCCGGACACCTCGTCCGCGGACGGAAGCGGAAGCTCCACCACGGGCTCGTCGACGGGTTCGCCCGCGAGCCGCGGCCGCCCCACCGTGTCGTCCTGCACTCCGGCCGCGACCAGGTGCAGACGCGCGAGGACGCGCAGCGGCGACTGGCGCCAGATGGAGAGCAGCTGCCCGGCCTCAGCCGTCAACCGGAGGGCGGCGCCGACCGTGCGGGACTCGTCGTCCCCGCTGAAGTCACTGCGCCTGCGCACCTCTTCGAGGGCCCAGTCGGCACCGGAGAGCGCCGCGGAACCGCGCGCTCCACGGAGTGCGGCCTCGGAGGTGATCTCGTTGCTGCGGCGGCGCATGACGCGGTGCCCGTAGACCCGGTCGACGCTCTTGCGCACGGACTCCACGGACTCGGCGACGCCCGGCAGCGAGCCGAGCACGGCGAGCGGATCGGCTGTCGTACTCATAAGTAAGCAGCCTACGCACTTCGGCGGGCCGCCCCACGAAGGAGTGGTCTTCTTCACGCAGCGCGACCTCGCACAGCGATCACGGCACTACCCTTCGTGAACATGAAGATCGCTTTCGTGGGGAAGGGCGGCAGCGGCAAGACCACGCTGTCCTCGCTCTTCATCCGTCATCTCGCCGCCACCGGTTCGCCCGTCGTCGCGGTCGACGCCGACATCAACCAGCACCTGGGCGCCGCCCTCGGACTGACCGACGAGGAGGCCGCGGCGCTGCCCGCGATGGGGGCGCAGCTGCCGCTCATCAAGGAGTACCTGCGCGGCGCCAATCCGCGGATCGCCTCCGCCGAGACGATGATCAAGACCACGCCGCCCGGCGGCGGTTCGCGCCTGCTGCGGGTGCGCGAGGAGAACCCGGTCTACGACGCGTGCGCGCGCCCGCTGGAACTCGACGGCAACGCCATCCGTTTGATGGCCACAGGCCCCTTCACCGAGTCCGACCTCGGCGTCGCCTGCTACCACTCCAAGGTGGGCGCCGTGGAGCTGTGCCTCAACCACCTGGTGGACGGGCGCGACGAGTTCGTCGTGGTCGACATGACGGCGGGCTCCGACTCGTTCGCCTCCGGCATGTTCACCCGCTTCGACATGACCTTCCTGGTGGCCGAGCCGACCCGCAAGGGCGTCTCGGTCTACCGCCAGTACAAGGAGTACGCGCGGGACTTCGGCGTCGCCCTGTGCGTCGTCGGCAACAAGGTCCAGGGCCAGGACGACGTCGACTTCCTGCGCCAGGAAGTGGGCGACGACCTGCTGGTGACCGTCGGGCACTCGGACTGGGTGCGGGCGATGGAGAAGGGCAGGCCGCCGCGGTTCGAGCTCCTGGAGTCGGCCAACCGCGAGGCTCTGACGACGATGTTCACGGCCGCGGACGCGTCGTACAAACGCCGTGACTGGGAGCGGTACACGCGGCAGATGGTGCACTTCCACCTGAAGAACGCGGCGAGTTGGGGCAACGAACGGACCGGGGCCGACCTGGCGGACCAGGTCGACCCCGACTTCGTACTGCGCGAGAACCCCGAGTCCGCGCAGGTCAGTGCTTCGAGTGCTCCTCAGCCGGCTTGACGGCCGGGGCGCCCGGCACGCCCTTGGGCGCCGGGGCGGGCTTGCCGGAGAGGAAGTCCGGCCAGCCCTGCTTCGGCGCCTTGCCGACGGGGAGGGTGCCGAGCTGCTTCAGGACCTTCGGGTCCTGGGCGTCCAGCCAGTCGACGAGCTGGCGGAAGGAGACGCAGCGGACCTCCTTCTTGGTGCAGACCCGCTCGACGGTCTCCTCGATGGCGCGCATGTAGGTGCCGCCGTTCCAGGACTCGAAGTGGTTGCCGATGATCAGCGGGGCGCGGTTGCCCTTGTAGGCGCGCTCGAAGCCCTTGAGCAGGCCGTCGCGCATCTGGTCGCCCCAGTACTCGTGCTTGGACGGGTCGCCCTGTGAGTCGGTGCCGGACTGGTTGACCATGAAGTTGTAGTCCATGGTCAGCGTCTCGAAGTTCCGGCCGGGCACCGGGACGAGCTGCAGGGACAGGTCCCAGAGGCCGTCCTTCTTCTTGGGCCAGACCTGGTTGTTGACGCCGCTCGTGTCGTACCGGAAGCCGAGGTCGCGGGCGGCCTTGGTGAAGTTCTTCTGGCCCTCCAGGCAGGGGGTGCGGGCGCCGATGAGCTCCTTGTCGTAGTCGAAGGGCAGCGCGGCCGCCTGCCGGTCGCCGGTGTTGGTCTTCCAGCGCTTCACGAAGTTCTTGGCCTGGCGGATCTCCGACTTCCACTCCTCCACCGACCACTCGCCGACGCCGCCGCCCTTGCCGCAGAAGTGGCCGTTGAAGTGCGTACCGATCTCGTTGCCCTCGAGCCACGCGGAGCGCAGCTGGGTCACGGTGTTGCGGATGCCCTCGGCGTCGTTGAAGCCGATGTCGGAGCGTCCCGCGGAGTGCTGCGGCGGCTCGTAGAGCTCCTTCTTGTCCTCGGGGAGCATGTACACGCCGCTCAGGAAGTACGTCATGGTGGCGTTGTTCTCCTTCGCCACCTTGCGGAAGTGCGAGAACAGCTTCTGGCTGTCCTCGCCCGCGCCGTCCCAGGAGAACACCACGAACTGCGGGGGCTTCTGACCCGGCTTCAGGCGCTCCGGCTTCGGCAGGTTGGGCTGCGCCCCGGTGTACGCGGTGGACCCGTCGCCGATGAGCCGGACCGCGCTCTTGGGGGCGGGCGCGGGCTGTGCCTTCTTCGGGCCCTGGGCGCCTTCCTTGGTGCCGGATTCACCGCTTCCGCAACCGGCGAGTGCTACGGCGCAGGCCGCGACGACGGCGCCCGCGGCGAGCTTCTTGGTGGCGGCCATCCGCCCACCTCTTCCTTCGGGTCGTGATTCTTCGGCGCGTGAAATGGCCGGGCGCGGTCGCCGTCACCAGGAATTCCGACATGAAGACAGAAACGCCCAAACACAGAAAATGCGCCCTAAAAGCGACGGCGCCGCCAAAGTCGCACGCCCACCCGAAGTCGAGGACACGACAAGCCGTACAAAACGACTAATCACTCCTCGGAGTGAACACTTACCCCATTTGCCCCGAAAATTCGGTCGAAGCCTTTACTCTCCATTACGATTCATTTACCGAGAGTTGATAGATCCCGCCGCTGTACGCCGTGACCCACGGCCGCGTCCCCACATGCCCCCGGCATTCGCTCGGGGCAGTTCCAAGCGACCGCGTAGCCCGGAGGAGACGGGAACATGTCTGCCTGCGTCCCCACCCGCACCGACGACCTCTCAGAACCCGCCGACGCCCGCCGGCCGCACGGCCCGCCGCACGGCAAGGGCCGGTTCCGTATCGCCGGTGCCGACGTCTCCGCGTCGATCGCCGTCTTCCTGATCGCGCTGCCGCTGTCCCTCGGCATCGCTCTCGCCACCGGGGCGCCGCTGCAGGCCGGGCTCGTCGCCGCGGCCGTCGGCGGAATCGTCGCGGGGCGCTTCGGCGGCGCCCCGCTGCAGGTGAGCGGTCCCGCCGCCGGTCTCACCGTGGTCACCGCCGACCTCATCCAGACGTACGGGTGGCGCACCACCTGCGCCATCACCGTGATCGCCGGGCTCGCCCAACTCGCCCTGGCGTACCTGCGGGTGGCCCGCTCGGCGCTCGCCGTCAGCCCGGCGATCGTGCACGGCATGCTCGCGGGCATCGGCGTCACCATCGCGGTCGCGCAGCTGCACATCGTGCTCGGCGGCAATCCGCACAGCTCCGTGGTCGACAACGTGCAGCAGCTGCCCGCGCAGCTGGCCGACGTCCACCCCGTCGCGCTGTCGGTCAGCGCGCTGACCCTGGTGGTCCTGCTGGGCTGGCCGCGCCTTCCCGGGAGACTCGGCCGGGTCGCGCGGGTCGTGCCCGCCGCGCTGGCCGCGGTCGCCGCCGCCACGGCGGTCGCGGCGTTCGGGGGGCTTCGGCTGGCGCGGGTCGACCTGCCGTCGTGGGAGAGCCACGCGCTGGCCGGGCTGCCCGAGGGCCCGGTGCTCGGTCTGATCGCCGCGGTGCTCACGATCACGCTGGTCGGCAGCGTCGAGTCGCTGCTCTCCGCCGTCGCCGTGGACAAGCTGGCCACCGCGCGCAAGGGCCCGCCCGTGCCGCGCGCCGACCTGGACCGGGAGCTGCGCGGCCAGGGCGCGGCGAACATCGTCTCCGGCGCGCTCGGCGGACTGCCCGTCACCGGTGTCGCGGTGCGCAGTTCGGCCAACGTGCGCGCGGGCGCGGTGAGCCGCAACTCCGCGATGCTGCACGGACTCTGGGTGGTCCTCGCGGCGCTGCTGCTTGTGCCGGTGCTCGACCTGATCCCGCTGGCGGCGCTGGCCGCGCTGGTCATGGCGGTCGGCGTGCAGATGGTCTCGATCAACCACATCCGTACGGTCACCCGCCACCGCGAGGTGCTGGTGTACGTGGCGACGACGCTCGGCGTGATCTTCCTCGGCGTGCTCGAAGGCGTGGCCATCGGGGTCGCCGTGGCCGTCGGGGTCGCCCTGCAACGCCTCGCTCGTACGCGGATCACGCACGAGGTGCGCGACGGCGTGCACCACGTGCGCGTGCGGGGGCAGTTGACGTTCCTCGCCGTGCCGCGGCTGAGCAGGGCACTGCATCTGATCCCTCAAGGTGCCGACGCCGTAGTGGAGTTGGACGGGTCGTTCATGGACCACGCGGCGTTCGAGACGCTGCAGGACTGGGAGGACGCGCACACCACGCACGGCGGGAGAGTCGAGCGGACCGGCAGGAACGGCGGCCGGATCGCCGAACCCGCGTCCGCGGCGCACTCCTGCTGCCGGCCCTGGACGCCGTGGCGCAACCACAGCTGCCACGAGTCGACCGAGGTGGCGGGCAGCGGACGGCGCCTCTCCGACGGCATCAGCTCGTTCCAGCGCAACACCGCTCCCCTGGTGCGCGGCGAGCTGGCGCGGCTTGCGCGGGAAGGCCAGAAGCCGTCCCAGCTCTTCCTGACCTGCGCGGACTCACGTCTGGTGACGTCGATGATCACGTCGAGCGGCCCCGGCGACCTGTTCGTGGTGCGCAACGTCGGCAACCTGGTGCCCCTGCCGGGCGAGGAGAGCGGGGACGACTCGGTGGCGGCGGCGATCGAGTACGCGGTGGATGTGCTGCAGGTCGAGTCGATCACCGTGTGCGGGCACTCCGGGTGCGGGGCGATGCAGGCGCTGCTCAACTCCCCCGCGGAGGGCGGGCAGACGCCGCTGCGGCGCTGGCTGCAGCACGGCCGGCCGAGCCTGGAGCGGATGGCCGACGAGGGACACGCGTGGGCGCGGCTCGCCGGGCGGGCGCCGGCCGACGCGGCGGAGCAGCTGTGCCTGACGAACGTCGTCCAGCAGCTGGAGCACCTGCGGCAGCACGAGTCGGTGCGGCGCGGGGTCGCGGAAGGGCGGCTCAGCCTGCACGGCATGTACTTCCACGTGGGTGAGGCGCAGGCCTATCTCCTGGCGGACGCCGAGCAGCTCTTCGACCGTGTGGCGCCCGGGAGTTCGGCCCCGGTGGCCTCGGTGACGCCCGGAGCGACGGAGACCCCGGACCCGACCCCCGCATAGGTCTAAACCACTTTTCCACAGGCCTTGTCACCAGCAGGGCCCGTCTGATGAGCTGTGGCTTGGAACACAACGGTCGCCCCCAGGCAAAGCACCGTAAGGGAGATGTCGTGAGCAACGAATCCTTGGCCAACCTGCTCAAGGAAGAGCGCAGGTTCGCGCCGCCCGCCGATCTGGCCGCAAACGCCAACGTGACGGCGGAGGCGTACGAACAGGCCAAGGCCGACCGGCTCGGGTTCTGGGCCGAGCAGGCGCGGCGCCTCACGTGGGCGACCGAGCCGACCGAGACACTCGACTGGTCCAACCCGCCCTTCGCGAAGTGGTTCGCCGACGGCAAGCTCAACGTGGCGTACAACTGCGTGGACCGGCACGTCGAGGCCGGCAACGGCGACCGGGTCGCCATCCACTTCGAGGGCGAGCCGGGCGACAGCCGCGCGATCACCTACGCCGAGCTGAAGGACGAGGTCTCGCGGGCCGCAAACGCCCTGCTCGAGCTGGGAGTTCAAAAGGGCGACCGGGTCGCGGTCTACATGCCGATGATCCCGGAGACGGCCATCGCGATGCTGGCCTGCGCCCGGATCGGCGCCGCGCACTCCGTGGTCTTCGGCGGCTTCTCCTCGGACGCGCTCGCGACGCGCATCAAGGACGCCGACGCCAAGGTGGTCATCACCTCGGACGGCGGTTACCGACGCGGCAAGCCCGCCGCCCTCAAGCCGGCCGTCGACGAGGCGGTCACGCGCGTGGACAACGTCGAGCACGTCCTCGTCGTCCGCCGCACCGGCCAGGACGTCGACTGGACCGAGGGCCGTGACGTCTGGTGGCACGACGCGGTGGGGCGGCAGAGCGCCGAGCACACGCCCGAGGCGTTCGACGCCGAGCAGCCGCTGTTCATCCTCTACACCTCGGGGACGACGGGTAAGCCGAAGGGCATCCTGCACACCTCGGGCGGCTACCTCACCCAGGCCGCGTACACCCACCACGCCGTCTTCGACCTCAAGCCTTCGACCGACGTCTACTGGTGCACGGCCGACGTCGGCTGGGTCACCGGCCACTCGTACATCGTGTACGGACCGCTGGCCAACGGCGCAACGCAGGTCATGTACGAGGGCACGCCGGACACCCCGCACCAGGGCCGCTTCTGGGAGATCGTGCAGAAGTACGGCGTCACGATCCTCTACACGGCGCCCACCGCGATCCGTACGTTCATGAAGTGGGGCGACGACATCCCCGCGAAGTTCGACCTGTCCTCGCTGCGGGTCCTCGGTTCGGTGGGCGAGCCCATCAACCCGGAGGCCTGGGTCTGGTACCGGAAGCACATCGGCGCCGACAAGTGCCCCATCGTGGACACCTGGTGGCAGACCGAGACCGGCGCGATGATGATCTCGCCGCTGCCGGGCGTCACCGAGACCAAGCCCGGCTCGGCCCAGCGCCCGCTGCCCGGCATCTCGGCGACGGTCGTGGACGATGAGGCGAACGAGGTGCCGAACGGCGGCGGTGGCTATCTCATCCTGACCGAGCCGTGGCCGTCGATGCTGCGCACGATCTGGGGCGACGACCAGCGCTTCCTCGACACGTACTGGTCGCGTTTCGAGGGCAAGTACTTCGCCGGTGACGGGGCGAAGAAGGACGAGGACGGAGACGTCTGGCTGCTCGGCCGGGTGGACGACGTGATGCTGGTGTCCGGCCACAACATCTCGACCACCGAGGTGGAGTCGGCGCTCGTCTCGCACGAGGCCGTCGCCGAGGCGGCCGTGGTCGGCGCCGCGGACGAGACCACCGGTCAGGCCATCGTGGCGTTCGTGATCCTGCGCGGCGGCGCCGCCGAGTCCGAGGACCTGGTCGGAGAGCTGCGCAACCACGTCGGCGCCACCCTCGGCCCGATCGCCAAGCCCAAGCGGATCCTGCCGGTGGCCGAGCTGCCCAAGACCCGCTCCGGCAAGATCATGCGGCGCCTGCTCCGGGACGTCGCGGAGAACCGTGAGCTCGGGGACGTCACCACCCTGACCGACTCGTCGGTGATGGACCTGATCCAGACGAAGCTCCCCTCGGCGGGCTCCGAGGACTGACCCGCCCGCGCCGGCCCCGCCGAAGAAGGGGTCGCCGCGCACATCCCCCGAAGGGCACTCGGCGACGAGCCGGGTGCCCTTCGCGCGCCTAGGGTGAAGATCGCCGGACGCACCTTCGAAGCCGCCGGGTACAGTGGGTCGAGCGTCAAGAACACGACAACGCAGACGCAATAGGTGCGCCGGGAAGTCTGGTCGGCAACTGCTTCAACGACCCCAAGTTGCCGCACGAAGACCGGAGGTTCCCGCCTGTGTCCGCGCCTTCCCCGAACCAGAACAAGACCCAGCCTCAGCCCCAGAACCGCCGCAAGGCATTCGGCCGGCTCTCGCTCCCGGAGCGGAACTATGTGGCCGACGCCCTGCGCACGGAGACCGTCGGCGGTGTGCTGCTCCTCGTCGCCGCGGTCACCGCGCTGGTCTGGGCGAACAGCCCCTTGAGCGGCAGCTACGAAGCGGTCAGCGACTTCCACATCGGCCCCGCCGCGCTCGGCCTCGACCTGAGCGTCCAGCACTGGGCGGCGGACGGACTGCTCGCGATCTTCTTCTTCGTCGCCGGCATAGAACTCAAGCGCGAGCTGGTCGCCGGTGACCTGCGCGACCCGAAGGCCGCCGTCCTGCCGGTTGTCGCCGCGCTCTGCGGCATGGCGACCCCGGCCCTGGTGTACGTACTGACGAACGTCGCCGGGAACGGATCGATGGACGGCTGGGCCGTGCCGACGGCCACCGACATCGCGTTCGCGCTCGCCGTGCTCGCGGTCCTCGGCACCTCGCTGCCGTCGGCCCTGCGGGCGTTCCTGCTCACGCTGGCCGTGGTCGACGACCTGTTCGCGATCGTCATCATCGCCGTGTTCTTCACGCACCAGCTGAACTTCGCCGCGCTCGGCGGCGCCTTCGTCGGCCTGGTCGTCTTCTGGGTGCTGCTCCGCAAGGGCGTCCGCGGCTGGTACGTGTACGTACCGCTGGCGCTGGTCATCTGGGCGCTGATGTACAACAGCGGGGTCCACGCCACGATCGCCGGTGTCGCCATGGGTCTGATGCTGCGCTGCAGCCGGAAGGACGACGAGGCGCACTCCCCCGGCGAGCACATCGAGCACCTGGTGCGGCCGCTCTCCGCAGGCCTGGCGGTGCCGCTGTTCGCCCTGTTCTCCGCCGGAGTGGCCGTGTCCGGCGACGCGCTCGCCGATGTGTTCACCCAGCCGGAGACTCTCGGCGTGGTCCTCGGCCTGGTCGTCGGCAAGACCGTCGGCATCTTCGGCGGCACCTGGCTCACCACCCGCTTCACCCGCGCCGAGCTCAGCGACGAGCTGTCCTGGCCCGACGTCTTCGCGGTCTCCACGCTCGCCGGCATCGGCTTCACCGTCTCGCTGCTCATCGGCGAACTCGCCTTCGAGGGCGACCCGGCCATGACGGACGAGGTGAAGGCCGCCGTCCTCGCCGGCTCCGTGATCGCCACGCTCCTCGCGGGCGTCCTGCTCAAGCTGCGCAACGCCAAGTACCGCAAGCTGTGGGAGGAAGAGGAGCGCGACGAGGACCTCTCCGGCATCCCCGACGTCTACGAGCGGGACACCCCCGAGTACCACCTCCGCATGGCCGAGATCTACGAGAAGAAGGCCGCGGAGCACCGGCGTATCGCCGAACTGACCACCGGGGGAAGCGAGCACGACGACAGTCCGGCATGATCTGACACAGGCGCTGTGCGAACAGGCCGCCGGTACAGACCGCCACCGTCGAGAAAGCAGAAGGAGACAGCGATGAGCGCAGCCGATGGCGCCGACCGCAGCCTCGGGCAGCTGGTCGCCTCGGCGACCGCCGAGATGTCCGCGCTGGTGCACGACGAGATCGCCCTGGCCAAGGCCCAGTTGCGACAGGACGTCAAGCGGGCCGGGATGGGCAGCGGTGCGTTCATCGCGGCCGTCGCTGTGCTGATCTTCTCGCTGCCGATGCTGAGCTTCGCCCTCGCCTACGGCATCCAGGCGTGGAGCGGCTGGCACCTGTCGGTCTGCTTCCTGCTGTCCTTCGCGGCGAATGTGCTCGTGGCGGTGCTGCTGGCGCTCATCGGGCTCGTCATGTTCAAGAAGGCGAAGAAGGGCAAGGGCCCGCAGAAGGCGGTCGCTTCGGCCAAGGAGACGGCTGCCGTACTGCAGAACGTCAAGCCGCATCCGCGCCCCGTCCCCGCTTCGAGCACCGGCCCGAGCCTCGACAAGCCGGCGGACGCGCAGCCTGTGGCACGCTCGTCCTCATGACGGAACCCGCCACACCCGCCGCATCCTCCCCTCCGCCCTCGGTCGTACGGATCGACCTGCCCGGCGACCGGGAGGTGATCCACCGGGACGTGGCCGCCAACGGCGCGCGATTCCACATCGCGGAGGTGGGCGACGGACCGCTGGTGCTGCTGCTGCACGGCTTCCCGCAGTTCTGGTGGACGTGGCGGCACCAGATGACGGCCCTGGCCGATGCGGGTTTCCGGGCCGTCGCGATGGACCTGCGCGGGGTCGGCGGCAGCGACCGCACCCCGCGCGGCTACGACCCGGCGAACCTCGCGCTCGACATCACCGGAGTGGTCCGCTCGCTCGGTGAACCGGACGCGGCGCTGGTCGGCCATGACCTGGGCGGCTATCTGGCGTGGACGGCGGCCGTGATGCGGCCCAAGCTGGTGCGCCGGCTCGCGGTGTCCTCGATGCCGCATCCGCGCCGCTGGCGCTCGGCGATGCTCTCCGACTTCAAGCAGACCGCCGCCGGTTCGTACGTGTGGGGCTTCCAGCGGCCGTGGCTGCCGGAGCGTCAACTGGTCGCGGACGACGGCGCGTTGGTGGGCCGGCTGATCCGGGACTGGTCGGGTCCGCGGCTGCCGGAGGACGACGCGGTGGAGACGTACCGGCGGGCGATGTGCATTCCGTCGACGGCGCACTGCTCGATCGAGCCGTACCGCTGGATGGTGCGCTCGCTCGCGCGGCCGGACGGGATCCAGTTCAACCGGCGGATGAAGCGGCCGGTGCGGGTGCCGACGCTGCATCTGCACGGCTCGCTCGACCCGGTCATGCGCACACGCAGCGCGGCGGGCTCCGGCGAGTACGTCGAGGCGCCGTACCGTTGGCGGCTGTTCGACGGGCTCGGGCACTTTCCGCACGAGGAGGACCCGGTCGCGTTCTCCACGGAGCTGGTGAACTGGCTGAAGGACCCGGAGCCGGACCGGTAGCCGCTGGACCAGCCGCCGCCGGACCGGTAACCGTGAGACCGGTAATCGTGGGACCGGCGACAGCCGTGCCGGTCGCAGCCGTCCCGGCCCGTTCGGCGGCTCGGCGGCTGTCGGAGCGCGGAGCCGAACTACCGTACGTCGAACGCCACTTGCCCCGCGCATAGGCCAATTGGGGGCGGCCGGTGCGGTTACCGACCATGAGGCCCGGGCAGACGTCCCGGTATGGGCTGGACGCACGACTACAGTGACGCAGCACGCAATCGCCGCTCGGCCGCAGCGCTGAGCTCGCTCCGGAAGGGCGGCCCGTCGGGCCGGCCCGAGCATCCCGCGCAGGCGGGCATGGGGATTCCCCGCATCCTTCGCCGCAGGGCCCGCTGGGTCTCGGCGCGGCTGCGGCACACCGCCAGGGACTGACCGCGGCACACCGCCAGAGACTGGCCGCGGCACACCGTCAGGGACTGACCGCCGGCTGCCGGGCCCGCGAGGGCCCGGCCCTCACCTACGCGAGGACGGCAGAGGTCGCAGCGGCCTCAGAGGTCTCAGACGTCTCAGAGGGCCTCAGAGCGCGCAGCCCTCCGTGTCGACCTGCTGGTTCGCGGTGCGGCCGAGCTTGATGTCCGTACGGACCTCGTCGGCGGTCAGCGCGTACCCGGTCTCCGGGTCGTCGAGGGACTTGGCGAAGACCACGCCGTAGACCTTGCCGTCCGGGGTGAGCAGCGGGCCGCCGGAGTTGCCCTGGCGGACGGTCGCGTACAGCGAGTAGACGTCGCGGCGGACGGTGTCCCGGTGGTAGATGTCCGGGCCGTTGGCGTTGATGCGGCCGCGGACGCGCGCGGAGCGGACGTCGTACGCGCCGTTCTCCGGGAAGCCCGCGACGATCGCGCTGTCGCCGCTCACCGCGTCCTCGTCGGTGAACTGCAGCGGCCTGGCCTGCAGGTCCGGCACGTCCAGTACGGCGATGTCGCGCTCCCAGTCGTAGAGCACGACCGTCGCGTCGTACCGCCGGCCCTCGCCGCCGATCTGGACCGTGGGCTCGTCGACTCCGCCGACCACGTGCGCGTTGGTCATGACGCGGCGCTCGTCGAAGACGAAGCCGGTGCCTTCCAGGACCTTGTTGCAGCTCGTGGCCGTGCCCATCACCTTGACGATGGACTGCTTGGCGCGGTCCGCGACCGGGCTGTTGCGCAGCTTCGGGTCGGGGGCCTGGACCTCGGTGATCGGCTCGTTGGAGAACGGGCTGAAGACCTGCGGGAAGCCGTTCTGTGCGAGGACCGAGGAGAAGTCCGCGAACCAGGTGCTGGCCTGGCTGGGCAGCGCGGCGGAGACGCCCTGCAGCACCTTGGAGTTGCGCACCTCCTTGCCGAGCGTCGGCAGCGTCGTGCCCGCGAGGGCGGAGCCGATCAGCCAGGCGACGAGGAGCATCGCGACGACGTTGACCAGGGCGCCGCCGGTGGCGTCCAGCGCGCGGGCCGGGGACCACGTGATGTATCTGCGGAGCTTGTTGCCGAGGTGCGTCGTGAAGGCCTGGCCGACGGAGGCGCAGACGATCACGACGACGACGGCGACGACCGCGGCCGTGGTGCTCACTTCCTGCTCGTCGGTGAGGGCGTCCCAGATCACCGGCAGTACGTACACGGCGACGAGGCCGCCGCCGAGGAAGCCGATCACCGAGAGGATGCCGACGACGAAGCCCTGGCGGTACCCGACGATCGCGAACCACACGGCGGCGACGAGCAGCAGTATGTCCAGCACGTTCACCGAATTCAGTCCTCGCCTCGCATCTGTTCGTCCTCGTCCCGTGCCGGGGTGGTGCACGTCCGCCCGGTGCGGGTGCGCCGGCCCGGCACGAGGGCCAAGCCTGTCACGCGTGCCGGTCGGCCTGTCATGCGTGCCAGTCGAGCGGGACCTCGTTCGAGCGGTCCCAGGGTCTCTCCCAGCCGGCGAAGTGCAGCAGGCGGTCGATGATCCCGGCGGTGAAACCCCAGACCAGGGCCGGTCCGACGAGGAACGCGGGCCCCTTGTGGCCGCGCGGGTGCACGGACGTCACGCGGTTCGCCGGGTCCGTGAGATGGGACACGGGGACCGTGAAGACCCGCGCGGTCTCGGCCGGGTCGACCACGCCGACCGGGCTCGGTTCGCGCCACCAGGCGAGGACGGGCGTGACGACGAAGCCGCTCACCGGGATGTAGAGCTTCGGCAGCACGCCGAAGATCTGCACGCCCGCCGGGTCGAGGCCGGTCTCCTCCTCGGCCTCACGGAGCGCGGCGCGCAGCGGGCCGTCGCCCTGCGGATCGCCGTCCTCCGGGTCGAGGGAGCCGCCGGGGAAGGACGGCTGGCCGGCGTGCGAGCGCAGCGCGCTGGAGCGCTCCATCAGGAGCAGCTCGGGGCCCGTCTCGGGGCTGCCGGCGCCGAAGAGGATCAGCACGGCGGACTGCCGCCCCTCGCCGTTCTCCGGCGGCAGGAAGCGGCTGAGCTCGGTGGGCCGGACCGTGGCGGCAGCGCGCGCCACCGGCTCCAGCCACTCGGGCAAGCCGTCGGCGCTGACCTTCACCTCGGTGTCGTACGCCTGCACCTCGGTGTCGTACGTATGGCTTGCGTGTCGCCCGTGCGTCATGGGCACCCCCGTCCGTCCATGGCTGCACAACGTCGTGGAGCGCCCCGTTCGTTCCGCCCCCGGGGCGCGATTCTGTCCGCGGGCCCGGTTCGCGGGCCCTTCGGCGTCCTGTCGGTTCGCGTACGCGTCATCCGGCCGCCAGCGGGGGTGCGGGCTTGCCCGGGTAGTCCGGCGGGGGCTTGAGGCGCTGGCCGGGGAGGCCGCCCTTCTCGTACTTCAGGAGCTTCTGGGCCTTCTCCGGGTCCGTCTCGCCCTCGCCGTACGCCGGGCAGAGGTGGGCGATGGGGCAGGCTCCGCAGGCGGGCTTGCGGGCGTGGCAGATGCGGCGGCCGTGGAAGATGATCCGGTGCGACAGCATCGTCCAGTCGCTCTTCGGGAAGATGTCGCAGACCAGGGCCTCGATCTTCTCCGGGTCGTCGGAGTCGGTCCATTTCCAGCGGCGGACGAGCCGGCCGAAGTGCGTGTCGACGGTGATGCCGGGGACGCCGAAGGCGTTGCCCAGGACGACGTTGGCCGTCTTGCGGCCGACGCCGGGGAGCTTGACGAGGTCCTCCAGGCGGCCGGGCACCTCGCCGCCGTGCTCGTCCCGCAGGGCGGTCGCCAGGCCCATGATCGACTTGGTCTTCGCGCGGAAGAAGCCGGTGGGCCTGATCAGCTCCTCGACGTCCTCGGGGTTGGCCGCGGCCAGGTCCTCGGGGGTCGGGTACGCCGCGAACAGGCGCGGTGTCGTCTGGTTCACCCTCAGGTCGGTGGTCTGCGCGGACAGCACCGTGGCGACGAGCAGCTGGAACGGGTTCTCGAAGTCCAGCTCCGGGTGGGCGTACGGATAGACCTCGGCGAGCTCGCGGTTGATGCGGCGGGCGCGGCGGACGAGGGAGAGGCGGGACTCGTGCTGAGGGACCTTCAGGGCGGGCTTCGGCGTCTGCTTCCGGGTCTGGGTCTGCTGCTGCTTCTGCTTCGCGGTGGCGGGCTTGGTGGTGGTCGACGTCTTCTTGGCCGTGGCCTTCTTCGCGACCGTCGCCTTCTTGGGAGTTGGCGATGCGGTCTTCTTCGTCGCCGTTTGCTTCTTCGCCGGTGTCGTCTTCTTCGCCGGTGCCGTCTGCTTCGCTGGTGCCGTCTGCTTCGTCGGTGTCGGCTTCTTGGGTGCTTCTGGCACTCTCTCCGCACCCTTCCCGTTCATCCGTTTTGCGGCTATCTTTGCGGTTGCTGAACGCTGTTCGCCCACAGCGGAATAGGCGCGCTCCGCCAACGTCCCAGCCCCCTCGTCCTGCGCTCTCACCGGCGTATTGGACACTCGGCCAGAGTAAAGCCAGGCACTGACATCCGCCGGTGACCCGGGTGAACAGACCCCGATTGGGCCCCCTGTCGCACGGGACGCCGCGCCGGTACGGCAAACTTGTGACTGATCACACTGTTTGGACCGTCCGGCATCATGGGGACCACGGACCCCTGTAGCAGGTCGACATAGGAGAGAACTCGTGGACGACGTTCTGCGGCGCGCCCCGCTCTTCGCGGCGCTCGATGACGAGCAGGCGGCGGAGCTGCGCGCCTCCATGAGTGAGGTGACCCTCGCACGCAGCGAAGCGCTGTTCCACGAGGGCGACCCCGGTGACCGTCTGTACGTGGTCACCGAGGGCAAGGTGAAGCTGCACCGCACCTCGCCCGACGGACGCGAGAACATGCTCGCCGTCCTCGGCCCCGGCGAGCTGATCGGCGAACTGTCGCTGTTCGACCCGGGCCCGCGTACCGCCACCGCATCCGCGCTCACCGAGGTCAAGCTGCTCGGCCTCGGCCACGGCGACCTGCAGCCCTGGCTGAACGCCCGCCCCGAGGTGGCCGCCGCGCTGCTGCGTGCCGTCGCCCGGCGCCTGCGCAAGACCAACGACCAGATGTCCGACCTGGTCTTCTCGGACGTGCCCGGCCGTGTGGCCCGCGCGCTGCTCGACCTGTCGCGCCGCTTCGGCGTGCAGTCCGAGGAGGGCATCCACGTGGTGCACGACCTCACGCAGGAGGAGCTGGCCCAGCTGGTCGGCGCGTCCCGCGAGACGGTCAACAAGGCGCTGGCGGACTTCGCCGGTCGTGGGTGGCTGCGGCTCGAGGCGCGTGCGGTGATTCTGCTGGACGTGGAGCGGCTCGCGAAGCGGTCCCGCTAGCCGCGGTCCCGCTGGTCGCGGGGCTTGCCCGGACGTTGCGGTGCGGGGTTCCACCGGTTGCGGCCGGTGGGCCCCGCTTCTGCTTGTCGGGCCTGTGCGCGGTCGTTGTGGCTGAGGTCTTTGCGCCGTTCCCCGCGCCCCCATCAACAGGCCCCGCCGCGCCCCTGTCGGCGGGCTCAGATCAGCCCGTGCTCCCGCAGATACTCCAGCTGGGCTCTGACCGAGAGTTCTGCTGCGGGCCAGAGGGAGCGGTCGACGTCCGCGTAGACGTGGGCGACCACCTCGGACGGGGTGCGGTGGCCGTTCTCGACCGCTGTTTCCACCTGGGCGAGGCGGTGCGCGCGGTGGGCGAGGTAGAAGTCGACGGCGCCCTGGGCGTCCTCCAGGACCGGGCCGTGGCCGGGAAGCACCGTGTGCACGCCGTCGTCCACCGTCAGGGACCGCAGCCGGCGCAGTGAGTCCAGGTAGTCGCCGAGGCGGCCGTCGGGGTGCGCCACGACCGTCGTACCGCGGCCCAGGATCGTGTCGCCCGTCAACACCGCCCGGTCGGCGGGGAGATGGAAGCTCAGCGAGTCCTCGGTGTGGCCGGGCGTGGGGACGACACGGAGTTCGATGCCGCCGGTCGTGACGACGTCGCCCGCGCCGAGCCCCTCGTCGCCGAGGCGGAGCGCCGGGTCGAGGGCCCGGACCTTCGTACGGGTGAGCTGCGCGAAGCGGGACGCGCCCTCCGCGTGGTCCGGGTGACCGTGTGTCAGGAGCGTGAGGGCGATCCGCTTGCCCGCCTGCTCGGCCACGCCGATGACCTGGCGCAGGTGGTCGTCGTCGAGCGGGCCGGGATCGATGACGACAGCGAGGTCGGAGTCCGGTTCGGCGACGATCCAGGTGTTGGTGCCGTCCAGGGTCATCGCCGACGGGTTGGGCGCGAGGACGTTGATCGTACGGGCGGTGGCGGGGCCGGTGAGGACCCCGCCGCGCGGCTGTCCGGGGAGGGCGGCGGCGTCGGTCATGCGGAGGGTCCCTCGGCGTTCGGGCCGTCGTGCGCGGCCGGGAGGTGCTTGGTGAACTCTTCGTGCCCCGGCCAGGCGAGCACCAACTCGCCGTTCTCCAGGCGGGCCTGGGCCAGGACGGGGGTCAGGTCGCGGTCGTCGGCGGCGCCGAGAGCGGTGCCGGCCTTGTCGTACGCGTCGAGCTGGCGGAGCGTGGCGACCGTCGGCGGCATCATCAGGAGGTCGCCGCGGCCGTACCCGGCGAGGGCCTCCGCGGGCCGTACCCACAGCGTGCGGTCGGCCTCCGTGGACACGTTGCGGGTGCGCTGGCCCTCGGGGAGCGCGGCGACGAAGAACCACGTGTCGTAGCGCCGGGGCTCGAACTCGGGGGTGATCCAGCGGGTCCAGGCGCCGAGCAGGTCGCTGCGCAGCACCAGGCCGCGGCGGTCGAGGAACTCGGCGAAGGAGAGGTCGCGGGCGACGAGCGCCTCGCGGTCGGCCTCCCAGCCGGCGCCCGTGGTGTCGGAGACGACCGAGTTCCCGTTCGGTCCGGCGAGCAGCACGCCCGCCTCCTCGTACGTCTCGCGGACGGCGGCGCAGACGATCGCCTGGGCCTCCGTCTCCGAGGTGACGCCGAGCCGCCGAGCCCACTCGGCCCGGCCCGGTCCCGCCCAGGCGACGAGCCGCTCGTGGTCGCGCGGGTCGACGCCGCCGCCCGGATAGGCGTACGCGCCTCCGGCGAAGGCCATGGAGGCGCGTCTGCGCAGCATGTGGACGGCGATGCCGTCGGCGGTGTCCTTGAGGAGCATGACCGTGGCCGCCCGGCGCGGCCGCACCGGGGTCAGGGTGCCGTCCGCGAGTGCGCGAATACGGTCCGGCCACTCGGGGGGATACCACTGCCCATTCGCCATGGCCGGAGGCTATCCGCTGTGGCGCGGATGTTCGAGGGGCGGCCGTGGATCACGGCCGCCCCTCGTCCCGTACTGCTCGTACTGCGGATGTGTCAGTCCTCGAGCTCGACCTGCAGCTCGACCTCGACCGGCGCGTCCAGCGGCAGGACCGCCACGCCGACGGCGCTGCGCGCGTGCACGCCCTTGTCGCCGAGGACCTCGCCGAGCAGCTCGCTGGCGCCGTTGAGCACCGCGGGCTGGCCGGTGAAGTCGGTCGCCGAGGCCACGAAGCCGACGACCTTCACGACGCGCTTGATCCGGTCCAGGTCACCGGCGACCGACTTGACCGCCGCGAGGGCGTTCAGGGCGCAGGTGCGGGCCAGCTCCTTGGCGTCCTCCGGGGTGACCTCTCCGCCGACCTTGCCGACCTGCGGAAGCTTGCCGTCCACCATGGGCAGCTGCCCGGCGGTGTACACGTACGCCCCGGACTGCACCGCCGGCTGGTACGCGGCGAGCGGCGGGACGACCTCCGGCAGGGTCAGGCCGAGTTCGGCGAGCTTCGCCTCCACCGCCCCGCTCATGCCTGCTTCTCCCGCTTCAGGTAGGCCACCAGCTGCTCGGGGTTGTTGGGGCCGGGGACGACCTGGACGAGCTCCCAGCCGTCCTCGCCCCAGGTGTCCAGAATCTGCTTCGTCGCGTGCACGAGAAGGGGCACGGTCGCGTATTCCCACTTGGTCATACGGCCGACTGTAATGCCTGCCGCAGACGCGCCGGGGACGGGCTCCTGGCCGCCTTAAACCTGCCGGCGACGTAACCGACCTCACCGTGGTGATCGGACCCGGAGCCGCCGACGGGCGGGCCGAGGAATTAGGCTCGAATACGTGAGCAGGCTCCAGGTCGTCAGTGGCAAGGGCGGTACCGGTAAGACCACGGTGGCCGCCGCGCTCGCGCTCGCGCTCGCTACCGAGGGCAAGCGGACGCTCCTCGTCGAGGTCGAGGGCAGGCAGGGCATCGCGCAGCTCTTCGAGGCGGAGGCCCTGCCGTACGAGGAGCGGAAGATCGCGGTCGCGCCGGGCGGCGGCGAGGTGTTCGCGCTGGCCATCGACGCCGAGTTGGCGCTGCTCGACTACCTCCAGATGTTCTACCGCCTGGGCAGCGCGGGCCGCGCCCTGAAGAAGCTCGGCGCGGTCGACTTCGCGACGACGATCGCCCCGGGCGTACGGGACGTGCTACTGACCGGCAAGGCCTGCGAGGCCGTCCGCCGCAAGGACAAGCAGGGGCGGTACGTCTACGACCACGTGGTGATGGACGCGCCCCCGACCGGCCGGATCACGCGGTTCCTGAACGTCAACGACGAGGTGGCGGGCCTCGCCAAGATCGGCCCGATACACAATCAGGCGCAGGCGGTGATGCGGGTCCTCAAGTCCCCCGAGACCGCTGTGCACTTGGTGACACTGCTCGAGGAGATGCCGGTCCAGGAGACCGTCGACGGCATCGCCGAGCTGCGGTCCGCGGGCCTGCCGGTGGGCCGGATCCTGGTGAACATGGTGCGGCCCGCGGTGGTGGACGTGCCGGTGCCGAAGGACGTGCGCCGCGCGGACCTCGCGAAGGCGCTGTCCGGCGTGGGGCTCGGCGGGGCGCGCAAGGGCGGCCTCGCGGAGCAGCTGGTCGACCCGCTGCTCGCGCAGGCCGCGGAGTACGAGGAGCGGGTCGCCCTGGAGCGGGGGCAGCGCGGGCTGCTGACCGAACTGGGCCTTCCCGTGCACGAGTTGGAGCTGCTCACCGAGGGCATCGATCTGGCCGGGCTGTATCGGCTGGCCACGGACTTGCGCGAGCAGGGGGTCGCATGACGCTGGATCAGGCACCGTCCCTGGAGGTCGATCCGCTGATCGACGACCCGAGGACGCGGATCATCGTGTGCTGCGGCGCGGGCGGCGTCGGCAAGACGACGACGGCGGCGGCGCTCGGCCTGCGGGCGGCGGAGCGGGGCCGGAAGGTCGTGGTGCTGACCATCGACCCGGCGCGCAGGCTCGCCCAGTCCATGGGCATCGACTCGCTGGACAACACTCCGCGCCAGGTGAAGGACGTGGACGGCGGCGGCGAGCTGCACGCCATGATGCTGGACATGAAGCGCACGTTCGACGAGATCGTCGAGGCGCACGCGGACCCGGAGCGGGCCGAGGCCATCCTCAACAACCCCTTCTACCAGTCGCTTTCGGCGGGCTTCGCGGGCACGCAGGAGTACATGGCGATGGAGAAGCTGGGGCAGCTGCGGGCCCGGGACGAGTGGGACCTGATCGTCGTCGACACTCCCCCGTCGCGTTCGGCGCTCGACTTCCTGGACGCGCCGAAGAACCTGGGCTCGTTCCTGGACGGCAAGTTCATCCGCGTCCTGATGGCGCCGGCGAAGGTCGGCGGGCGGGCCGGGATGAAGTTCCTGAACGTCGGCATGTCCGTGATGACGGGCACGCTCGGCAAGCTGCTCGGCGGCCAGTTCCTGAAGGACGTGCAGACGTTCGTGGCAGCGATGGACACGATGTTCGGCGGTTTCCGCACGCGCGCGGACGCGACGTACCGGCTGCTGCAGGCGCCGGGCACGGCGTTCCTGGTGGTGGCGGCGCCGGAGCGGGACGCGCTGCGGGAGGCCGCGTACTTCGTGGAGCGGCTGGCCGCGGAGGAGATGCCGCTCGCGGGCCTCGTCCTCAACCGGGTGCACGGCAGTGGCGCCGCGCGGCTGTCGGCCGAGCGGGCACTGGCCGCGGCGGAAAATCTTGACGAGCCTCGCATTGTGGATCAGGAGGCCGGGAAAGAACTGCGTAACTCTCCCGATTCCACGGCCACTTCAGGCGCTACGACCACTCCGGAAGTGACCGCCGCACAACAACCGGAAGCGACCGCCGCACAACAACTCGCCGCCGGGCTCCTGCGGTTGCACGCCGAACGCATGCAGCTGCTCGCTCGTGAACAGCGCACGCGCGATCGCTTCACCGCGCTGCACCCGGAGGTCCCGGTCACCGAAGTGGCCGCCCTGCCGGGCGATGTCCATGACCTCGCCGGCCTGCGCGACATCGGCGACCGTCTGGCGTCCGCCAACGGTCCGGCCGGGGCGACCTGAGCCGGTGCCCAGGCCTGCCCCCGCTCGTCCGGCCGGCTATCCCACTGCGGCGTACGTCTCGTAGTGCTCCTGCTCGTGGACTTCGTCGAGCTCGTCGACGTCCACGGGGAGGATTCCCGCGCTGCGTTCGTACTCCGTACGCGCGGTCTCCAGGAGCCGGCGCCAGGAGGTCACCGTGGGACGCCTGCGCAGCAGCGCGCGGCGTTCCCGCTCCGTCATTCCACCCCACACGCCGAATTCGACGCGATTGTCCAGCGCATCGGCCAGGCACTCCGTGCGCACCGGACATCCGGTGCACACCGCCTTGGCCCGGTTCTGCGCTGCTCCTTGAACGAACAGTTCATCCGGATCGGTAGTGCGGCAGGCCGCCTGCGCACTCCAGTCGGTTACCCAGCCCATACCGGCGCCGTCCTCTCCCGAATCGAGGCTCCCCCACGGCGGCAGCGGCATATTCACCGCCGCCAGTTGAGGACGTTACGGAAGGTGGGCACAGCGCAACACCCCCTTCGGGCCCAATCTTGAATGGCCCGAACGGACTATGCGTAGGCGGCAGATCACCCGACGGAGTGAGCCGGAGACATGCGCGACTATCCCCGGCGAAACGGGACAACTCTCTTGAGTCACAACGGACATCCGCAGATGGATGCGGCGGATTCGGGCACCGCTACCGCCGGATTCGGGAACGGCGGGGTACGGATGCGCTGCTGATGCGGAACCGCGCTGTTGTGACAGCGACAACCAGCTTAGGCCAAGGCGTTACGCCTGTCCGGCGATTCGGAACGTAGGCCTTTGACCAGTGCTTTCGCTCCCGCCGTAGGTGTGCTTAGCGGGTGTGCTTACGGGAACAGCCTTGACCACGGATTAGGCTGCCTCCCATGGGAAACAAGCGCTCGGGCGGAGGCCTGTCCCCGGCCCAGCAGGCAGCCAAGTTCCTCGGTGTCAGCGCCCTCGCGGGAGCTGTGCTCGCCGGCATCGCCCTGCCCGCGGCAGGCGCGCTCGGCCTGGCGGCGAAGGGCTCGGTCGAGGAGTTCGACGAGATCCCGGCCAACATGAAGCGGCCACCGCTCAGTCAGCGCACGACGATCCTGGACAGCCAGGGCGGCACGATCGCCACGGTCTTCTCGCGCGACCGCACCCTGGTCGACCTCAAGGACATCTCGCCGTACATGCAGAAGGCGATCGTCGCGATCGAGGACTCGCGGTTCTACGAGCACGGCGCCGTCGACATGAAGGGCATCCTGCGCGCGGTCAACGAGAACGCCCAGTCGGGCAGCGTCTCGCAGGGCGCGTCCACGCTCACGCAGCAGTACGTGAAGAACGTCTTCGTCGAGGAGGCGGGCGACGACCCGACGAAGGTCGCCCAGGCCACCCAGCAGACCCTCGGCCGCAAGATCCGCGAGCTGAAGTACGCGATCCAGGTCGAGCAGGAGCTGGGCAAGAAGAAGATCCTGGAGAACTACCTCAACATCACGTTCTTCGGGCAGCAGGCGTACGGCATCGAGTCCGCCTCCCAGCGCTACTTCTCCAAGTCCGCGAAGGACCTGAAGCTGGAGGAGGCCGCGCTGCTCGCCGGAATCGTCCAGTCCCCGAGCCGGTACGACCCGGTCAACGACTCGGAGGAGGCCAAGAAGCGGCGCAACGTCGTGCTGCAGCGCATGGTCGCCACCCGGGACATCACGCAGGAGGAGGCCGACGCGGCGAAGAAGAAGCCGGTCGCGCTCGAGGTCAGCCGCCCACGGCAGGGCTGCATCACGGCCACGCGCGGCGCCGGGTTCTTCTGCGACTACATCAAGAAGGCGTTCCTGAACGAGCCGTCGTTCGGCGACACCCGCGAGGACCGGGCCGACCTGTGGGCCAAGGGCGGGCTGAAGATCCGTACGACGCTCGACCCGCAGGCGCAGGAATCGGTGCAGGCGGCCATAAAGGACAACGTCCGCCAGAACGACCAGGTCGCGACGGCGGTCTCGATCGTCGAGCCCGGCACCGGCAAGATCCTCGGCATGGGCCAGTCCCGCCCGTACGGCTCGGACGTCAACAAGAACGAGACGGTCCTCAACCTCTCCGTGGACGAGCGGATGGGCGGCGGCGCGGGCTACCAGCCGGGCTCCACGTTCAAGCCGATCGTCGCCGCGGCCGCCATCGAGCAGGGCAAGTCGCCGACGCAGAAGTACCGTTCGCCGTACGAGATGCCGTACCCGAGCCCGGTGACGACCTGTTCCGGGAACTGGACGAACACGCAGAACGAGAAGCTGGCCAACGAGAACGAGTCGGAGGTCGGCCCGTACGGCATGAAGGAGGCGACCGCGAAGTCGGTCAACACCTACTTCGTGGAGCTGATCAGCGAGATCGGCATCTGCCCGGTGACGTCGATGGCCGAGAAGATGGGCGTCAACCGCGCGGACGGGCAGCAGATGGCGCAGGCCCCGTCGATCGCGCTGGGCACGCAGGAGATGTCGCCGCTGACGATGGCCGCGGCGTACGCGACGTTCGCCAGCCGGGGCACGTACTGCACGCCGATCGCGATCGAGGCCGTCACCGACGCGGACGGCAAGTCCCTGCCGGTGCCGAAGTCCAAGTGCAACCGGGCCATGTCGCCGAAGACCGCCGACACCGTCAACACGCTCCTCAAGGGCGTGGTCGAGGACGGCACGGGCAAGCAGGCCGGCCTCGGCAGCCGCCCCAGCGCGGGCAAGACGGGTACGACGGACTTCCGTTACGCGGCCTGGTTCGTGGGCTACACGCCGAACATGTCCGGCGCGGTCTGGGTCGGCGACCCGGACCACAAGCGCCAGATGACCGACATCATCATCGGCGGCAGCTACTACGACAAGGTCTACGGCGGTGAAGTCCCCGGCCCCATCTGGAAGGCGGCGATGGCGGGCGCCCTGACCGGCAAGCCCGCACCGGACTTCAACCTCGTCGACATCCCCAAGGACAAGCCGAAGGACGGGGAAGAGGAGGAGCACGAGGACGACCAGAAGCCGGGCAAGCCGAAGCCGGACGAGGACAACCCCTGGCCGGACTTCACGCTTCCGCCGGACGTCCTCGGCGGCGGGGGCAACGGCGGCGGGAACGGCGGCGGCAACGGGCGGTGGCCGCAGGCGCGTTGAGGTTCCGCTGCCGCTGACGCGCTTCTGACGGAAAGTCCGACGGAAAGAGGGCGCCCCCTGGAGGTGATTCCAGGGGGCGCCCTCTTCGTGCGTGCCGCCGCCTCGGTGGCTTCGCGCGTGCCGCCCGGGCGGCGGCGTACCTGCGTACCGTGGGTGCGGTCAGCCCGCGAGGAGCTGCTTGACGACCGCGGCGACGCGGCCGCCCTCGGCCTGGCCGGCGACCTTCGGGTTCACGATCTTCATGACCTGGCCCATCGCGCGCGGCCCCTCGGCGCCGGCGGCCTTCGCCTCCTCGACGGCCTGGGCGACGATGTCCCTCAGCTCGTCGTCACTCAGCTGCTTCGGCAGGTACGCCGCGAGGACGTCGCCCTCGGCCTTCTCGCGCTCGGCCTGCTCGGCACGCCCGCCCTTGGCGAAGGCGTCCGCGGCCTCGCGGCGCTTCTTCGCCTCGCGGGTGATCACCTTCTGCACCTCGTCGTCGGAGAGCTCGCGGGCGGACTTGCCCGAGACCTCCTCCTTCGTGATGGCCGCCAGGGTCAGCCGGAGAGTGGAGGAGCGCAGCTCGTCGCGCTCCCTGATCGCCGCGGTGAGGTCTTCCTGCAGCTTGGACTTGAGCGTGGTCATGACTCAAGTGTCGCAGGTGCGCGGTACGTGACGCCCACTGATTTCTCGGCGGTGCCGCTTCTGCGACGATGGGCGCATGCGCGCGCGATACGGAGTACCTCTGGGAATCACCGCGGCCACGGCCGCCGGTCTGGTGTACGCGGCCGGGTTCGAGGCCCGCTCCTTCCGGCTCCGACGGGTCACGGTGCCGGTGCTTCCGGACGGGATGCGTCCGCTGCGGGTGCTGCAGGTCTCCGACATCCACATGGTCAGCGGGCAGCGCAAGAAGCAGCGCTGGCTGCAGTCCCTCGCCGGCCTGCGCCCCGACTTCGTCATCAACACCGGCGACAACCTCTCCGACCCGGACGGCGTGCCCGAGGCCCTGGACGCGCTCGGCCCGCTGATGGAGTTCCCCGGCGCATACGTCTTCGGCTCCAACGACTACTACGGCCCCAAACTCCGCAACCCCGCCCGGTACTTGATCGAGAAGCTGCAGGGCCGGCACGGCCTGAACGGCAACGCGCCCGCCGTCGGCGTCATCCACAACCCGTGGGAGGAGCTGCGCGACGCCTTCGACGCGGCGGGCTGGGTCGGCCTCAACAACGCCCGCGGGACGCTGAAGATCGACGGGTACGAGATCGGCCTCACCGGCGTGGACGACCCGCACATCAAGCGCGACCGGTACGCGCGGGTGGCCGGCGGTCCCGAGTCGGGCGCGGACTTCTCCATCGGCGTCGTGCACGCCCCGTACATCCGCTCCCTCGACGCCTTCACCGCCGACGGCTACCCGCTGATCCTCGCCGGGCACACCCACGGCGGGCAGCTCTGCATCCCGTTCTACGGCGCGCTCGTCACCAACTGCGACCTGGACACCGACCGGGTCAAGGGCCTCTCGCGGCACTCGGCCGGCGGCCACGACTCGTATCTGCACGTCTCGGCGGGCTGCGGCACGAACCGATACACCCCGGTCCGCTTCGCCTGCCCCCCGGAGGCGACGCTGCTGACGCTGACGCCTCGGTCGTCCGACTGGCATCGGGGTTGAGGGGTCCGCTGGCGGCGCCGGTTGAGGGTTTCGGCCGCGTCGCGGTTGAGGGGGCTTGGGCTGGCGCCGCGGTTGAGGGGGCCTCGGCCGGCGTCGCCGCCGTGGGTTGCGGCCGGCGTCGCGGTTGAGGGTGCGGTGAGGGCCTCGGTCCGCGGGGCCACGCTTACCGTTGGGGCATGAATGTGCCTTTTGCGGGGGATCGGTCGGAGGCTGCTGAGGACGGGGCGGGGCGGGAGCCGGTGGCGGAGCCGGTGGCGGAGCCGGTGGCGGAGCCGGTGGCGGCAGCCCCCGGGCCGGGTCCGAGGGGCGCCTTCGGCGCAGGCCCCGCTGACCTCGCTGAGGCCGACCTCGCAGGGGCCGACGCTCGCCGCCCGCTTACCGCCTCCGCCTGCGCACTGATCGCCCTCGCCGCCCTGACCGGCATCGTCATCTACCTCTTCCTCGGCAGTCCGCTGCGCGTGCTCTCCTACTTCACGGTGCAGAGCAACATCGCCGTGGCCGCGGTGCTCGCCGGCACGGCCGCCCGCGCGTGGGCCGGACGCCCGCCCCTACCCGCCTGGGCCCTCGGCGGCACGACCCTCTTCATCTCGATCACCGGCCTCGTCTACCACCTGGTCCTCGCCGACGCGGACAGCCGCTTCTCCATGACCAACGGCGCCGGAGTCGAACCCTCCGGCCCCTGGCACACCGCCGCGAACGACCTCTTGCACACGGTCACGCCCATCGGCACGGCCCTGATCTGGCTGCTCCTGACCCGCCCCGGCGCCTTGCGCCTCCGCCACGCGGGCCTGTGGATGCTCTACCCGCTGGCCTACCTGCTCTTCGCCCTCACCCGCGGCGCCCTCCTGCCCCCGGGCTCCCCGGCGCGTTACCCGTACCCCTTCGTCGACGTCGAGCAGCACGGGTACGCAGGCGCCCTCGGCAACTCCGTGATCTTCGGCCTGCTCTTCTACGCCCTGGCCCTCACCCTGGTCGCCGTGGACCGGATCCGCCCCGACCTGAGCCCTCGCAAGAACCGGATTTCGTCTACGGGCGCCGGTCCGCTAAAGTAATCGATGTCGCCGCGACGTGGTCAAACACAGCAGCGACATCGGGGTGTAGCGCAGCTTGGCAGCGCGCTTCGTTCGGGACGAAGAGGTCGTGGGTTCAAATCCCGCCACCCCGACAGCCGTAACAGCAGGCAAGGGCCTGATCCGCTTCGCGGGTCGGGCCCTTTCTGTATTTGGTACGCGGGTGCACCGGGGGGGGGCAGATGGGTCGGTTGCCCGCAGCCCATGGCGGGTGGTGCGGGCAACCGAAGACGCGCTAGCGGCGGCTACGGACCAGCAAGTACAGGAAGTACGGCGTGCCGATCGTCGCCGTCATCAGGCCCGCGCCGAGCTGGCCGGGGGCTATCGCCGTACGGCCGATGAGGTCCGCCGTGCAGACCAGGAGCGCGCCCAGCAGGATCGCGACCGGAACCACGCGGGCGTGCTGCCGGCCGACCAGGGCGCGGGCCGCGTGCGGGGCGACCAGGCCGACGAAGCCGATCGTGCCCGCCGCGGCCACGGCGGTCGCGCTCAGCAGGACGGCGACGACCAGGAAACCCAGGCGACCGCGGCCCAGATCGAGGCCGAGGAGCCGTGGCGTGTCCTCGTCGAGCGACACCAGGTCGAGTTCGGTGCGGCGCGACACCGCGACGGCCACGCCGACCGCGAGGACGACCGCGAGGGGCGCCGCGTCGGCGAACGTACGGCCGTAGGTGGAGCCGGAAAGCCAGGTCAGGGCCTTCGTGGCGTTGAACGGGTCGGTGAGGATGATCAGCATGCTGGTCAGCGCGGACGCGCCGGTCGCCATGCCGAAGCCGACGAGGACCAGTCTGTTCTGCCGGAAGCCGCCGCGCGCTGCGAGCCCGAAGACCAGCACCGAGCTGATCGCGGCGCCGACGAACGCCCCGGCCGCCACACTCCACGAACCCGCCAGCGGCACCGTCGTCACGAGCAGCACCGCCCCCAGGGCCGCACCGTTCGTGACGCCCAACACCCCTGGTTCCGCAAGGGGGTTGCGGGTCACGGCCTGGATCAGCGTGCCCGCGAGGGCGAGGGCCGCGCCCGCGAGCAGGGCGGCGACGACGCGGGGCACGCGGGTGTCGAGCACGAAGGAGACGGTCTGACCCGCCCTGCCCTGAGCCCAGTTGAGGACATCGCCGAGGAGGAGCTTGCTGTCGCCGAGGAGGACCGAGGCGATGGTCACGCCGACGAGCAGGGCGACCAGGACGGCCGTCGTGACGAGGAAGACGGTTCTGCTGCGGATCCGCAGCCGCTCCGCCGACGCCGCTTCGGCCGTGTCCTTGATCCGCGCGGCCATGACGATCAGGAAGGTCGCGCCGACGAGGCTCGTGACCACGCCGGTCGGCACGGCCACCGAGGTCTCCGCGGACACGGCGGCCCGCAGCAGCACATCGGAGCCGAGCACGAGGGCAGCGCCCGTCAGCCCCGCGAGCGGCAGCCGCACACGCGACTTCGTGAACGCGTGAAACCTGCGCGCCAGGAACCGTACGAGCGCCGGGGCGCAGAGGCCGACGAAGCCGATGGGGCCGACGAGCGTGACAGCCGCCGTCGACATCAGGGCCGCCAGGACCACCGCGACGATGCGGGTCGAGCGCACGGAGACGCCGACACCGCGCGCCGCGTCGTCCCCCAGCGCGAGGGCGTCGACTCGGCGGGATATGAGGATCAGGCCGACGAGTCCGAGCGCGCCGATCGGGGCCATCTGCAGCACGCCGTCGAAACCGTTCTGGGCGATGCTGCCCTGGTTCCACTTGTAGATGCCCTCGGTCTGTTCCGGGAACAGCAGGAGCAGCCCCTCGGTGACAGCGGTGAGTCCGAGGGTGAGGGCGCTGCCCGCGAGGACCAGCCGTACGGTGCCCGCGCCGAGGCCGGAGAGACCGAGCACGACGGCGGCCGCCGCCAGCCCGCCGATGAACGCCACGCCGGAGGAGGCGAACAGCGGCAGGGAGATTCCGGTTGCGGCGGCGAGGGCGAGCGCGAAGTACGAGCCCGCGTTGACGGCGAGGGTGTCGGGCGAGGCCAGGACGTTGCGGCTGACCGCCTGGAGGGCGGCGCCCGCCATGCCGAGCACGGCGCCGACGAGCAGGCCCGCGGTCATTCTCGGCAGCCGGGACGCGATGACGACGGCTGCGTCGCTCGCGTCCGCGCGGCCGGTGAGCGCCTTGACGACATCGGAAGCGCCGACCGCCGCGGTGCCCTGGGTGATGTCCACGACCGCCAGCGCGGCGACGAGGACGAGAAGGGCGGCCGTCACCGCAACCGCGCCCGCCCGGGAGGGGGTTGCGGCTGTCGACGGACGGGTCGGGGTGGTTGCGGTGACGGCCATGGTGCTACTTCGTCAGCGCCTCGACGACGGAGTCGACGTACTGGTTCATCGACTCGGGACCGCCGAACATCCAGATGCCGTCGGGCAGTCGGTGGACGTTGTCCTTCTTCACGAACGGCAGCGAGGTCCACACCTTGTCCTTGGCGAGCTTGCCGGTGAACGGCGTGCTGGCCTTGTCGCCGTCGTTGCCGATGTACGCGAAGTGGGTGTCGTCGCTGAGCTCGGTGAGGCCCTCGACGTCGGTGGCGCCGAGGCCGTACGCCTTGTCGCCCTTGACCTTCCAGGCGTTCTTCAGGCCGAGCTCCTCGTTGACGGCGCCGACGAGGGAGCCGCTCGTGAAGGGCCGGATGGAGACCTGGTTGGAGGTCACGTACCCGTCGGCGAAGGCGAAGTCGGCGCCCTTGAGGTCGGCCTTCGCGAGCTTCTTCCTGCCCTCGGCGAGCTTCGCCTCGAAGTCCTTCTTGAGCTCGGCGGACTTCTCGGTGGTGCCCGTGGCCTCGGCGATGAGGTCGAGGTTCTTCGTCATCTGCCCGATCGGGTCCGCGGCGTCGGCGGGCTTGACCGCGAGCACCGGGGCGACCTTGCGCAGCTGCTTCACGGCGGCCTCGGGGAGGTCCGTGGTCGCCACGATGAGGTCGGGCTTGACGGACGCGACGGTGTCCATGCTGGGCTCGCCGCGCGTGCCGATGTCCTTGGGGCTGTTCTTCAGCGGTACGGCGGTGTCCCAGGTCTTGTAGCCCTTGACGTCGGCGACGCCGGCCGGGTCGACGCCGAGCGAGATCAGGCTCTCGACGACGTTCCACTCCGTGCCGACGACCTTCTTCGCCGGGCCGTCCAGCTTCACCTTCGCGCCGGTGGCGTCGGTGAGCGTGATGGGCTCGGCGCCCTTCTTCGCGTCGTCGGCGGCCGGCTCGGTGGTGCCGCAGGAGGTCAGGGTGAGCGCCGCGGCGGAGGCCACGGCGGCGGTCAGGAGGAGGCGTCTCATGAGGGGACGTTCAGCCTTTCGGTTCGGGTGTGATGCCGGCCGATCGCACGAGTGCGCAGCCGTCCTGTGAGGGGGTCTGTGTCGACTTCGATACGGATGCCGTACGTGTCGGTGAGGCGCTCGGCCGTCAGGACCTGCTCGGGGACGTCGTCGGCGACGATGCGTCCCTGGCGGAGCAGCACGATCCGGTCGGCCACGGCGGCGGCCTGGTCCAGGTCGTGCAGGACCACGCCGACGGCGATGCCGTGGTCGTCCGCCAAGTCCCGCATGAGGTCGAGCAGTTCGACCTGGTAGCGCAGGTCGAGGTAGGTGGTCGGTTCGTCGAGGAGCAGGACGCCGGTCTCCTGGGCGAGGCAGCCGGCGAGCCAGACTCGCTGCAGCTGTCCGCCGGAGAGGTGTTCGGCGCCGCGGTCCGCGTACTCCGCGACGCCGGTCAGGGCGAGCGCGCGGTCCACGGCTTCCCGCCCGCCGGGGTCCGCCTTGCCCCAGCGTCCGCGGTACGGGTAGCGGCCGAACTCGACGACGTCACGCACCGTCAACCCGCTGGGCGTGGGGCGGGCCTGGGTCAGCAGGGCCACGTAGCGGGAGAACTCACGGGTCGTCAGGGCGAGGCCGTCGGTGTCGGAGTCGAGGGTCAGTTGCGCGTTCCGCGGGCGCTGGAGCCGGGCCATGGTGCGCAGCAGCGTCGACTTCCCGCTGCCGTTCGGGCCCACCAGCACGGTCACTTCGCCCGGGCGCAGGCTCACCGACGCGTCGTGCAGGACATCGGCACCGTCGTACGCCACGGTGACGCCCGTCGCCGACAGCGCGTGGCCGCGTACAGGGGTGGCCTCGGAGGTCTCTTCACCAACTCTCACGACGCGAAGGTTAGCCTAACCTAATGAACGGTTGAAGAGGGGTAGTCGGTTCTACGCAAGAGGGGTTCTCGCCAAGTTCACGGCTCCCAAGATCCGGATTCCGGCCACTCGGCGATTACGAGCCGTCGAATTCTCGCCTTCGCCAGATCTTCACATGCGGGCGTTTCAGCCCCACTTCGTGCGGGTGTGTAACACCCCGGCCCCTAGTGCCGCTGAACGGAATGCGGCACGTCCACGAAACGGCCGTGAGCGGCACAACCGGGGTCTTCTCCTGTGGGGGGTGGCGGCCCCGGTTGTGCGCATTTCGCAACCGAGCCGCGAACGATCTGTGCCGCGGAGTACCTCTCCCAGTTGCGTACGCCCCGGAATACAGGCGCATCCGTGTAACGCACCGGCCGCTTATCGGCGCTGAGGGCAGTGCGGGCGGCGCCCCGCGAAACGAGCCACGGCAGCCGGCTTCTGACGGAACTCCCGGACGAAGACGCCGGCCGTGGTTCCTCTCTGTATCCGAGGCGTGCATACGCCGGATTGGTAACCCCGTGAGTGACACCGAACCCATGCCCCGGCAGCCGCACAACGGCCCCGCCCCGTACGGTCACGCACCCGCACCCGCACCCGGCCACGGGCCGTACCCCGCGCCCGCTCCGGCTCCGGCCCCGCAGCCGGCCTACGGCGGCCGCCGCGAACGCCCCCGTGACGGCTCCGGACAGCGCCGCACGGCTCTCGTGGTCCAGGCGATCGGCGACATCGCCGCCGGTTTTCTCGCGCTCTGGATCGTGCTGTACCTGCTCGACGCCAACCGAGCGAACCCCTTCGTGGAATTCGTGCAGGGCACGGCCGAGTGGTTCGGCTGGTGGGCCCAGGACATCTTCACGATGGAAGTCGAATGGCTTCGCATTCTGCTCAACTACGGCCTCCCGGCTGTGATTTACCTGGCGCTGGGCCACGGCATAGCCACGTGGCTGCGCCGCCTCTGAACCCGGCTGCGCCGCCGCTTCCGAAATAGGCCCCTTCCGTGGGGCGTCAACTTCCCGGCGCGGGCGAGGAATTACCGCCCGCGCCGGTCCCTTCATCGCGCCACCGCGGAACCGATCACCGCGCCCTCGCGGAAGGAAGGGCGTCGAGCACGCGCTCCCAGGGGAACGCGTCGGCGCCCGGCAGCGGAGTGCCGTCGGCTATCGCCACGCCCATCCCCCGCAGTCTCTCCAGGCTCGCCGCGTACGCGGGATGCGCTGCCAACTGCGCGTTCACACACGGCAGTACGGCTGTGGGGACGCCGCTTCCGTACGCCTCGCACAGGGTGGCCACGGCCAGGGTGTCGGCCATGCCGGCCGCCCACTTGTTGACCGTGTTGAACGTGGCCGGGGCGACCGCGATCGCGTCCGGGTCCGGCAGCGGCCTGGGGTCGCCCGGGGCGCGCCAGGCCGAGCGGATCGGCCAACCCGTCTGCGCCTCGACGGCTTCCGCGTCTATGAAGCCGAGGCCCTGCGGGGTGGCGATCACGCCCACGTCCCACTGCCGTTCCTGGGCAGCGGTGATCAACTTGCCGATGTCGGCGGCGACTCCGGCCGCGCAGACGACGACGTACAGGAAGGGTTTGTCAGTCACGGTTCGCGTCTTTCGTGAGGGCATCAGTGCAGGTCAGCGTTGCGCGTGTGGGCTTGGACCAAGGTCGAGATGCCGATGGGGGCGGCCGGGGGGACAGTGGGTTAGGTATGACGCTCCGATGCGAGGAGGAGAGTGGACATGCCCAAGAACGCCCACGGGCATCCGAAGGACCCCCAGCACTCGAAGCTCTCCGCACAGCAGGCGCGGGAGAAGGGCACGCGGCCCGAGATGAAGTCGATCTCGGCGAAGACGCGGGGGATGCAGCAGAAGTCCCAGGCGCGCCGCCAGGGCAACCGCTGAGAGGCCGCCGCCCGCCCGAGCTCGAACCCTCGAACCACGGTCGTCGCGAATGATCACCGCCAGGGGCCTGACCCGCACGCCGGGTCGGGCCCCCGGCCATGTCGTATGCACTCAGTTCCGAAGTCATGCTGCGAGTCTGCAGCCGGGGGCCGACATTCCGGTTCGGCGGTGGGGAGTTGTCCACAGCCGGTGTGATTAGTTGCCCGCAGAGTTATCCACAGGCTGAGGGCCTCGGCGGCGCTCTGTCGGTCGGGCCAGGCAGTATGGGGCCATGACTGCGGAGATGCCGGACTGGCCGGACTGGGAGAAGCGCTTCAGGGCGCCGCGTGTGTCGCTGCCCGAGTGGGCGGAGGACGCGCCGGACCGCTCGCTGTTCGTCTCGAACGCGACGGGGACATTCGAGCTGTACGCATGGGACCGGGCCACGGGCGAGCAACGCCAGGTCACGGACCGGCCGAACGGTACGACGGACGGCGTCCTGAGCCCGGACGGCCAGTGGATCTGGTGGTTCTCGGACACGGACGGGGACGAGTTCGGCGTGTGGATGCGCCAGCCCTTTGCGGGCGCAGCGGGCGATAGGTCGGGCGCGGCCGGGCAGACGTCGGGAGACGGGGCCGGCGAGGCCGACGGTTCGGACGTGGGCGGGGCGGACGAGCCGGCGACCCCGGGACTTGAGCCCTCGTATCCGGCGGGCCTGGCCATCGGCCGGGACGGCAGAACGGCCGTCGTGGGCCGGTCCACGGACGAGGACGGCTCCACGATCCATGTCGTGCGCGCGGGCGAGGCGCCGGTGGAGATCTACCGTCACCGCGAGTCGGCGGGCGTCGGGGACCTGTCGTACGACGGGACGCTGATCGCCGTCGAGCACACCGAGCACGGGGACGCGATGCACTCGGCGCTGCGCGTGGTCCGGCTCGACGGCAGCACGGTCGCCGAGCTCGACGACTCGAAGGGCGGCGTGGAGGAGCTGGGCCTCGAGGTGCTGGGCTTCGCTCCCGTCGAGGGGGACACCCGCCTGCTCGTCGGGCACCAGCGGCGCGGGCGCTGGGAGCCGATGATCTGGGACGTCGCCACCGGCGAGGAGCTGGACCTGGCCCTCGAACTGCCCGGTGACGTGGCGGCCGAGTGGTATCCGGACGGTTCGGCGCTGCTCGTCGTGCACAGCTTCGAGGCGCGCAGCGAGATGTTCCGGTTCGACCTGGCGGAGCGCGAGCTGATCGAGGTGCCCACGCCGAAGGGCTCGGTGTCGGCGGCGACGGCACGGCCGGACGGCACGGTGGAGTACCTGTGGTCGTCCGCTGCGGAGCCGCCGCAGGTGCGGTCGACGACGGGTGCGGTGGTGCTCGACCCGCCCGGCATGAAGGCTCCGGGCTCGGTCCCGGTGACGGATGTGTGGGTCGAGGGCCCGGGCGGCCGGGTGCACGCGCTGGTGCAGCGGCCGGAGGGCGAGGGCCCGTTCCCGACGATCTTCGAGGTCCACGGCGGTCCGACCTGGCACGACAGCGACGCGTTCGCGGCGGGCCCGGCGGCCTGGGTGGACCACGGGTATGCGGTGGTGCGGGTCAACTACCGCGGTTCGACGGGCTACGGCAGGGAGTGGACGGACGCGCTCAAGCACCGCGTCGGGCTCATCGAGCTGGAGGACATCGCGGTCGTCCGGGAGTGGGCCGTCTCCTCCGGTCTGGCGGACCCGGAGAAGCTGGTGCTGTCCGGCGGTTCGTGGGGCGGGTACCTGACGCTGCTCGGCCTCGGCACGCAGCCGGACGCGTGGGCGCTCGGCCTGTCGGCGGTGCCGGTCGCGGACTACGTGACGGCGTACCACGACGAGATGGAGGCCCTGAAGTCGATGGACCGCACACTGATGGGCGGTACGCCCGAGGAGGTCCCCGAGCGGTACGAGGCGTCGTCGCCCCTGACGTATGTGGACCGCGTCCGGGCGCCGCTCTACATCTCGGCCGGCGTGAACGACCCGCGCTGCCCGATCCGCCAGGTCGAGAACTACGTGGACCGGCTGGCGGCGAGGGACGCGGTGCATGAGGTGTACCGGTACGACGCGGGGCACGGCTCGCTGGTCGTGGAGGAACGGATCAAGCAGGTCCGCCTGGAGCTGGACTTCGCGACGAGACACCTGGGGGTCAGCCCTTACCGGGCCTGAGGAGGGCGTGGGG
>NZ_JBJURH010000021.1:0-165505 GCF_046098215.1 Streptomyces sp. Da 82-17 | reverse complement strand
ACCCGGCGACCCCGGGCAGCCAGCCTGCCGCGCACCGGGCGACTCCAGGCAGGCGATCTGCCGCGCACCGGACTCCCGCACCAGGCGGCTTTCCCGTACCCGGCAACTTCTGGCGGGCGGCTTGCCGCACACCGAGCGACTCCGGGCAGGCGGCCTGCCATGCACCGGACTTCCCACCGGGCGGCTGCCCCGCACCCGGCGACTCCCGGCGGGCGGTCTGCCGCACGCCGAGCGACTCCGGGCAGCCAGCCTGCCGCACACCGAGCGACTCCAGGCAGCCAGCCTGCCGCGCACCGGGCGTCCCCACCAGGCGGCTGCCCCGCACCCGGCGACCCCAGGCAGCCAGCCTGCCGCGCACCCGGCAACTCCAGGCAGGCGATCTGCCGCGCGCCGGGCGCTCCGGGCAGGCGGGCTTTCCCCGTACGGGCCCCTGATGCCCCTCCGGTCAGGTGTCCCTTCGGCCCACGTGCACGGTCTGCGTGGCGAGGAGGAACACGTCGGGCCGCTGGTCGATGCCCGCTGCGTCGTCCGGGTCGAGGAGTCGCGCGACGGTCGCCGTGTCGTCCGGGTCGAGGTCCTCGCGTGGGCCGCCGCCCTGCCGTCCGAAGACGTCGGCGACGTGGGCGCGGACCGTGTCGGACACGGGCGCGGGCAGGTCGAGCAGATGCGTGCGCGTCTCGACGTGGGTGAGCCCGGCGGCGGTCAGCAGCGCGCCCCAGTCCTCCACCTCGGCCTTCGCGCCGGGCAGCGAGGTGCGCATGGCGTCGAACCGGGCCGCGTCGGCGGCGTCGATGCGGGCCTGCAGTCCGGGCCTGCCGATGCCGATGTCGCGCGGCAGGTACCGCGCCGGAAGCCCGCCCTCCAGGAGCACGAGGACCCCGCCGGGCGCGAGCCGCCGGGCGAACTCGGCGAGCGCGGCGCCCTGGTCCCCGAGGTGGTGCAGGGCCAGGCCGAGCCAGATCACGTCCGCCTCGCCGACCTCCGCCAGGCCGCCCGGCAGCTCGGCGCGGTGCGTGCGGACCCGGTCGCCGACCCCGGCGTGCCCGGCCCGCCGCGCGGTCAGGTCGAGCAGGGCCTGCGTGCCGTCCACGGCGACGACCTCGGCCTTCGGGAAGGCCTCGGCGAGCGCGCAGGCGATCACGCCGGGGCCGCTGCCCGCGTCGACGATCCGGCGCGGCTCGGGCTGCACGGCCCGCACCTGCTCGATGATCCGCTCGGTCAGCGGCGCGTACGCCTCCGCCCGCCGCTCCAGGGGGCCGCTCACCTCCTCCCAGTCCACGTCGGTGTGCACGTGCCCGTGCCCGTGTCCCTGTCCCTGTCCGTGCCCCTGTCCCCGTCCGTGTCCGTGTCCCTGTCCGTGCCCGTGTCCCTGTCCGTGCCCGTGTCCCTGTCCGTGCCCGTGACCGCTCATCTCTTACGTCCTCTCCGCTCGATGTCCGGGACAGCGTGCGCCCGCCGGGCGGCGGAGGCGAATCCTGTTGCGGTTCCGGCAAGGCTGTTGCCGTTCCAGCAAGGGCGTTGCGCTTCCGGCAAGGCAGCGGCACCGGCCCGACCGTGGAAAAAACTCGTGGAGAAAATTTCCGGCGGCGATGTCGAGAACCCGTGACCGGCTCCGTCCCCGGGGTGAACGCGACCACAATGGGTCGCACCAGCGAGGAGGAAACACCATGGCGAAGTACCTGCTCCTCAAGCACTACCGCGGCGCCCCGGCGGCCGTGAACGACGTGCCGATGGACCGGTGGACGCCCGAGGAGATCTCGGCCCACGTGCAGTACATGAACGACTTCGCGGCCCGCCTGGAGAAGAGCGGCGAGTACGTCGACAGCCAGGCGCTCTCCCCGGAGGGCACCTTCGTCCGGTCCGACGGGGAGGGCCGCCCGCCCGTCACCGACGGGCCGTTCGCCGAGACCAAGGACGTCATCGCCGGCTGGATGGTGATCGACGTCGACACCTACGAGCGGGCCCTCGAACTCGCCGCGGAGCTGTCGGCGGCGCCCGGCGCGGGCGGCAGGCCGATCCACGAGTGGCTGGAGCTGCGCCCGTTCCTCAACGAGTCGCCCACGACCACGGAGTGACGGGCCCCGTGAACGGAGAGCCGGAGCCGGCGAAGGGGATGGACGAGGCCCTGCTGCGGAGCCTCACGCCGACCGTCCTCACGGTCCTCGTCCGCCGCGGAGCCGACTTCGCGGCGGCCGAGGACGCCGTGCAGGACGCGCTCGTCGAAGCGGTCCGGGTGTGGCCGGGCGAGCCGCCGCGGGACCCGAAGGGCTGGCTGGTCACGGTGGCCTGGCGGAAGTTCCTCGACGCGGCCCGCGCGGACTCGGCCCGCCGCCGGCGCGAGGACCGCGTCGACGCGGAGCCGCCGCCCGGCCCGGCCCCGTCGCGGGACGACACGCTGCAGCTGTACTTCCTGTGCGCGCACCCGTCGCTCACCCCGTCGTCGGCGGTCGCGCTCACGCTGCGCGCCGTCGGCGGGCTCACCACCCGGCAGATCGCCCGGGCGTACCTCGTGCCCGAGGCGACGATGGCGCAGCGCATCAGCCGCGCCAAGCGCACGGTGTCCACGGCCCGACTGGACCGGCCCGGCGATGTCGCGACCGTGCTGCGGGTCCTGTACCTGGTCTTCAACGAGGGCTACTCCGGGGACGTCGACCTGGCCGCCGAGGCCATCCGCCTCACCCGGCGGCTCGCGGCCGCCGTCGACCACCCCGAGGTCTCGGGCCTGCTCGCCCTGATGCTGCTTCACCACGCCCGCCGTCCCGCCCGTACCGCCGCCGACGGGAGCCTCGTGCCGCTCGCCGAGCAGGACCGCTCCCGCTGGGACACCGGTCTGATCGCGGAGGGCGTCGGCATCCTGCAGGCGGCGCTCGCCCGGGACCGGCTCGGCGAGTTCCAGGCGCAGGCCGCGATCGCCGCGCTGCACGCCGACGCCCCGAAGGCCGACGAGACGGACTGGGTGCAGATCGTGGAGTGGTACGACGAGCTGGTCCGCCTCACCGACAGCCCCGTGGCCCGCCTGGGCCGCGCCGTCGCCGTGGGCGAGGCCGACGGTCCGCGCGCCGGCCTCGCGGCACTCGCGCGGCTCGACGCCTCGCTGCCCCGGCACACGGCCGCCGCGGCCTACCTGCACGAGCGGGACGGCGACCGGACGACGGCGGCACGGCTGTACGCGGAGGCCGCCCGCAAGGCCGACAACCTGGCCGAGCGCGACCACCTGACCCGGCAGGCGGCCCGCCTCAACTCGGCCGAGAAGGGCTGACTCGCCGGTGCGCCCTAGTCCCTCACGCCGTGCGTCTTGGCCAGCTGCTCGACGCGGCTCGCGAGGCCGAAGTCCTTCTCGGTGACGGCGCCGCCGACGCTGTGCGTGTTCACGGACAGGTCGACGGAGTTGTAGCCGAGGGTCAGGTCCGAGTGGTGGTCGAGCTCGTCCTGCACCTGCGCGATGTGCACGACGAGCGCGGCGGCCGCGAAGTGCGAGCCCAGCCGGTACGAGCGGGTCAGCTTGTCCTCGCGTACCGCCCAGCCGGGCAGTTCCGCGAGCCGGTCGTCGATCTCCTGCTGCGACAGCGGTGCCAGCGCCATGACCGTGCTCCTCACGAGGGTCTGCGTATGACGTACAGAGGCGGGAGGGGCTCCCGCCGCCAGCCTGCCACAGCCCGCCCGGACCGGATCGGTCACCGGCCCGTCATCGGATACCGTCCTGTCATGACCAGCGACCGGCGCACGCCAACTGCCGTACCGGGCAAGGGAGTCGGGCCGCTCCTGCGCGGCTGGCGGGAGCAGCGCCGCATCAGCCAACTGGACCTCGCGCTGCGCGCGGAATCCTCCGCCCGGCACATCAGCTTCGTGGAGACCGGCCGGTCCCGGCCCAGCGAGGAGTTCCTGCTCCGCCTCGCCGAGCACCTGGACGTCCCCGTACGCGAACGGAACGCACTGCTCCTGGCCGCCGGGTACGCGCCGCGCTTCCCGGAGACCCCGCTCGACGACCCGTCCCTGGACGCGCTGCGCGCCGGCCTCGACCAGCTGCTCCAGGGGTACGAGCCGTACCCGGCCCTCGTCGTCGACGCCACGTACCGGGTGGTGGCCGCCAACCGGGGCGTCGCGCTGCTCATCGAGGACGTGCCGGAACATCTGCTCGCGCCGCCGCTCAACGCGATGCGCCTGACCCTGCACCCGGACGGCCTGGCCCGGAAGATCCGCAACCTCGGCGAGTGGCGCGGCCATCTGCTGCACCAGATGCAACGCCAGATCGCCCTGCACCGCTCCCCCGCGCTCCGCGAGCTGTACGACGAGGTCGCCGCGTACCCGGTGGCCGACCCGGGCGAGCGGCCGGACCCGGACGAGCCGCCGCTGCCGTACTTCGCGCTGCCGCTGCGGCTCGAACACCGGGGCCGGCTGCTGTCGTTCGTGTCGTCCATCGCGACGTTCAACACCCCGATGGACGTGACCGTCGCCGAGCTGGCCGTGGAGACGCTGCTCCCGGCCGACCCGGCGACGGTCAAGCACCTGCGTGAGCTCATGCCCTGAGCGACAGGTACTGCGCCCCCGCGAACGCCCCGACGACGGCCGCCTGCAGCGCGATCCACACGGCCCCGACCCCGGTCGGCGCGAACCACAGGACGAGGCCGAGCACGCTGAGCACCGCCCAGGCCGCGTTCACCTCGACCACGAGCTGCACCCCGAACCGCGGCGGCTCGGCCCGCGCGGCGAGCGCCCCGACCCCGACAGCGAACACGACGAGCCCCACGCCGAGCCCCCACAGCAGCCCGGATTCCACCCCGAGCAGCCGCCCGACGGGCCCGGAAGCGACCGCGTACACCAGCCCGTTGACCCCGGTCACGACGGCATCGGCCCCGAGAAACCGCCGCAGCCCCACCCGCGCCTCCGCAGTCCGAGCAACCCCACTGAGCAGATAAGTCGACATCTCCACCACCCTCTCCCGATCACACCGACGACTGCCTGCACGAACACCCTGCCGGGAGGGGGGTGGGGAGGTCGATTACGTGTGAGGTAAGCGCCCCGGCAGGGGCGCGGGGAACTGCGCGATCGGCCACGACGAAAGCCGCAGACGAAGGACGGACCGCCGGAGGCTTTCGGGAAGGGGCGGGGTGGGGAAGACACAGACGGCCCCCGCAGAGATGTCACCTGCCTCCGTCCCGCTTACGTTCGCCGAAGGCGAGACGACCGCACGCGACGAGGGAGCTCGACGGTGACCGAGCATGTGACGGAACCGGGGGCCGCGTTGTTGCGTGCCGGGAGGTTCTTCCGGCGGGGCGAGGCCGCGGCCGATCTGCACAGCATCGAGAAGGTCGGCGGGCGGCAGGCCGACGCGTTCTACCGGGACCGGTGGAGCCACGACAAGGTCGTGAACTCGACGCACGGGGTGAACTGCACGGGTTCCTGCCGTTGGAAGGTGTACGTCAAGGACGGCATCATCACGTGGGAGACGCAGCAGACGGACTATCCGAGCGTCGGCCCCGACCGCCCCGAGTACGAGCCGCGGGGCTGTCCGCGCGGGGCGGCGTTCTCCTGGTACACGTACTCGCCGACCCGGGTGCGCTACCCGTACGTGCGGGGTGTGCTGCTGGACCTGTACCGGGAGGCGAAGCGGGAGCACAAGGACCCGGTGCTGGCGTGGGCGGCGATCCAGGACGACCCGGAGCGGCGCAGGACGTACCAAGTGGCGCGCGGCAAGGGCGGGTTGGTGCGGGCGACGTGGGACGAGGCGCTGGAGGTCGTCGCGGCGGCGCATGTGCACACGATCGCGCGGCACGGGCCGGACCGGATCGCCGGGTTCTCGCCGATCCCGGCGATGTCGATGGTGTCGCACGCGGCGGGCGCCCGGTTCCACTCGCTGATCGGTGCGCCGATGCTGTCGTTCTACGACTGGTACGCGGATCTGCCGGTGGCGTCGCCGCAGGTGTTCGGCGACCAGACCGACGTGCCGGAGTCCGGGGACTGGTGGGACGCCGCGTATCTGATGATGTGGGGCTCCAACGTGCCGGTGACCAGGACTCCGGACGCGCACTGGATGGCGGAGGCACGCTATCGGGGCCAGAAGGTCGTGGTGGTCGCGCCGGACTACGCGGACAACGCGAAGTTCGCCGACGAGTGGCTGCACCCGCATCCGGGCACGGACGGCGCCCTCGCGATCGCGATGGGGCACGTGATCCTGAAGGAGTTCTTCGTCGAGCGGAAGACGGAGTTCTTCGACGACTACGTGCGGAAGTTCACCGACCTGCCGTTCCTGGTGACCCTCAAGGAAAGGAACGGCTCCTACGTCCCGGACAAGTTCCTGCGCGCCTCCGACCTGGGCGACGACGGGGAGGGCGCCGAGTGGAAGACCGTCGTCCTGGACCGCGCCACCGGGCAGCCGGCCGTGCCCAACGGTTCGCTCGGTTTCCGCTGGACCGAGTCCGGCAAGGGCAAGTGGAATCTCCAGCTGGGGTCGGTCGAGCCGCAACTGTCCCTGTACGGGGAGGAGTTCGCGGCGGGCGTCGAGGTGCTGCTTCCGCGTTTCGACACCGACGGCGGCGCGCACGGGCAGGGCCGCGGCGAGGTCCTCGCGCGCGGCGTGCCGGCGACGCGGCTCGGCGGCCGGGGCGGGCCGCTGGTCACGACGGTCTTCGACCTGCTGCTCGCCCAGTACGGGGTGGGGCGGGCCGGGCTTCCGGGCGAGTGGCCCGCTTCGTACGAGGACGCGTCGACGCCGGGCACGCCGGGCTGGCAGGAGGCGCACACGTCGGTGCCGGCGGCGAAGGCGGTGCGGATCGCCCGGGAGTTCGCGCGGACCGCGGAGCAGTCGCGCGGGCGTTGCATGATCCTGATGGGCGCGGGCACCAACCACTGGTTCCACTCGGAGACGATCTACCGGGGTTTTCTCGCGCTGCTCACGCTCACCGGCTGCCAGGGCCGCAACGGCGGCGGCTGGGCGCACTACGTGGGGCAGGAGAAGTGCCGTCCGGCGACGGGCTGGGCGACGCTCGCGGGCGCGGGCGACTGGTCGCGGCCGCCGCGGCAGATGATCGGCGCCGCGTACTGGTTCCTGAACACCGACCAGTGGCGCTACGACCGCTTCGCGGCGGACGTGCTCGCATCCCCGCTCGGCGAGGGCCGGTTCGCGGGCATGACGGGCGCGGACTGCCTGGCCCAGTCGGCGCGGCTCGGCTGGATGCCGTCGTACCCGACGTTCGACCGCAACCCCCTGGAGCTCGGCGAGCAGGGTGTCGCCGAGACGGTGGCCCAACTCCGGGACGGCAGACTGAAGTTCGCGTGCGAGGACCCGGACGCGCCGGAGAACTGGCCGCGTGTGCTGACGCTGTGGCGGGCCAACCTCCTGGGCTCGTCCGCGAAGGGCGCCGAGTACTTCACGAAGCATCTGCTCGGCACGCACTCCTCGCTGCGTGCCGAGGAGGCGGGCCCCGACGAGCGGCCGCGGGACGTGACGTGGCGCGACGAGGCCCCCGAGGGGAAGCTCGACCTGCTGCTTTCCCTGGACTTCCGGCAGACCTCGTCCACACTGCTCAGCGATGTCGTCCTGCCCGCGGCCACCTGGTACGAGAAGCACGACCTGTCGTCGACGGACATGCACCCGTACGTGCACTCCTTCACCCCGGCCGTCGACCCGCCGTGGCAGGCGCGCACCGACTTCGACACGTTCCTCCAACTTGCCCGCAGATTCAGCGAGTTGGCTGCCCCGCACCTCGGTGTGCGCCGCGACCTGGTCGCCACGGCCCTGCAGCACGACACCCCGGGCGAGACGGCCCAGCCGGGCGGTGTCGTACGGGACTGGAGGCGCGGCGAGTGCGAACCGGTGCCCGGGAAGACGATGCCGAACCTGACCGTGGTGGAGCGGGACTACACGGCGGTCGGCGACAAGTTCGCGGCGCTCGGCCCGCTCGCCGAGGAGCTCGGCCTGCCCGCGAAGGGCATCGCGCTCCGCCCCGACCGGGAGGTGCAGGATCTCGGGGAGCGCAACGGGCGGGTGCGCGGCGGGCCCGCGGACGGGCGGCCGCTCCTGGACACCGCGGTCAAGGCCTGCAACACGATCCTCGCCCTGTCCGGCACCACCAACGGCCGCCTCGCCACACAGGGCTTCCACACCCTGGAGCAGCGCACCGGGCAGGAGATGGCCCACCTGGCGGCGGAGGCGGAGGGCAAGCGCATCACGTACGCGGACACGCAGGCCGCGCCCGTACCGGTGATCACGTCGCCGGAGTGGTCGGGCAGCGAGTCGGGCGGGCGGCGGTACACGGCGTTCACGCTCAACACCGAGCATCTGAAGCCGTGGCACACGCTGACCGGGCGGCAGCACTTCTTCCTGGACCACGACTGGATGCACGAGATCGGCGAGACGCTGCCCGTGTACCGGCCGCCGCTCGACATGAACCGCCTGTTCGGGGAGCCGGAGTTGGGCCCGGACGGGCAGAAGCAGGTGACGGTCCGCTATCTCACCCCGCACAACAAGTGGTCGATCCACTCCGAGTACCAGGACAACCTGTTCATGCTGTCGCTGTCCCGCGGGGGGCAGTGCATCTGGATGTCGCCGCAGGACGCGGCGGCGATCGGCGTCGAGGACAACGACTGGATCGAGGCGGTCAACCGCAACGGCGTGGTCGTGGCCCGCGCGATCGTCTCGCACCGCATGCCCGAGGGCACCGTCTACATGCACCACGCCCAGGAGCGCACCGTCAATGTGCCGCGCGCCGAGACCACCGGCAAACGCGGCGGCATCCACAACTCCCTGACCCGGGTCCTGATGAAGCCCTCGCATCTGATCGGCGGGTACGCCCAACTCTCCTGGGCCTTCAACTACTTGGGCCCTACGGGCAACCAGCGCGACGAGGTGACGGTCATCCGCCGCCGCAAGCAAGACGTGGAGTACTAGGCATGCGCGTGATGGCACAGGTGGCCATGGTCATGAACCTCGACAAGTGCATCGGCTGCCACACCTGCTCGGTCACCTGCAAACAGGCGTGGACCAACCGCAACGGCGTCGAGTACGTCTGGTTCAACAACGTCGAGACCCGCCCCGGACAGGGCTATCCGCGCCGCTACGAGGACCAGGAGAAGTGGAAGGGCGGCTGGGAGCTCAACCGGCGCGGCGCCCTGAAGCTGAAGAACGGCGGCCGCGTCAAGTCCCTGCTGACCATCTTCTCCAACCCGAAGCTCCCGGAGATCAAGGACTACTACGAGCCCTGGACGTACGACTACAAGAACCTCACCGAGGCCCCGCTCGGCGACGACTATCCGGTGGCCGAGCCGCGTTCGCTGATCGACGGCAAACCGATGAAGGTCGAGTGGTCGTCGAACTGGGACGACAACCTGGGCGGCGCGCCCGAGTACGGCGACCTGGACCCGATGGTCGCGAAGGTCCGCCAACAGGCCGCTGACAAGGTGAAGTTCGCGTTCGAGCAGACCTTCATGTTCTACCTGCCGCGGATCTGCGAGCACTGCCTCAACCCGTCCTGCGTCTCGTCGTGCCCGTCCGGGGCGATGTACAAGCGGGCGGAGGACGGCATCGTCCTCGTCGACCAGGACGGCTGCCGCGGCTGGCGCAAGTGCGTGACGGGCTGCCCGTACAAGAAGGTGTACTTCAACCACGCCACCGGCAAGGCGGAGAAGTGCACGTTCTGCTATCCGCGCGTCGAGGTGGGCCTGCCGACGGTCTGCTCGGAGACCTGCGTGGGCCGGCTCCGCTACCTGGGGGTGATCCTGTACGACGCCGACCAGGTCACGCGGGCCGCCTCGACCAAGGACGAACAGGCGCTGTACGAGGCCCAGTTGGGCGTCTTCCTCGACCCGGAGGACCCGGAGGTGCGGCGCGCCGCCGAGGAGGCGGGCATCCCGTACGACTGGGTGGAGGCGGCGCGCCGCTCGCCCGTGCACGCGCTGATCAGCAAGTACAAGGTGGCGCTTCCGCTGCATCCGGAGTACCGGACGATGCCGATGGTCTGGTACATCCCGCCGCTCTCCCCCGTCGTCGACGCGCTCACCGAGACCGGGCACGACGGGGAGGACGCGGGCAACCTGTTCGGCGCGATCGACACGCTGCGCATCCCCCTCGAGTACCTCGCGGAGATCTTCACGGCGGGCGACGTGGGACCGGTCCGCTCGTCCCTGAACAAGCTGGCGGCGATGCGCGCCCACATGCGGGCGATCAACCTGGGCGAGCGGCCCGACCCGTCGGTGGCGGAGTCGGTCGGCATGGACGGGCCGGAGATCGAGGAGATGTACCGCCTGCTCGCCGTCGCCAAGTACGAGGACCGGTACGTCATCCCGACCGCGGCCGTCGGCGACGCCCGCCGCCTGGAGGAGTCCGCGGTGCCCGACACCTGCTCCCTCGATCACGCGGACGGGCCCGGCATGGGCGGCGACGGGCCCTTCGGCCAGGACTCGGGCCCGGGTCACGAGCGGCTGCCGCTCGTCACGATCGAGAACTTCCACGCCGCCCGCAGACGCCAGACCTCCGACGAAGAGCCCGACGACGTACGGGAGCAGCAGTGAGCCAGGTCCGCACCGAGCACGCCGTCCTCCACCAGGCGGCCGCGCTCTGCCTCGCCTACCCCGACGAGGAGTTCCACGCCCGCCTGCCGTTGCTGCGCGCCGCGTCCCCGCCCGCCCTGGACGCGTTCCTCACATACGCGGAAACCACGCCCGAGGGTGAGCTCGCCGCGCACTACGTCCAGGTCTTCGACTTCAAGAACCGGCACTCCCTGTACCTGAGCTGGTGGCGGGACGGGGACACGCGGCGGCGCGGCATGACGCTCGTCGGCTTCAAGGAGACGTACCGGGCGCACGGCCTGCACTTCACCGGTGAGGAGCTGCCGGACTTCCTGCCCGCGGTCCTGGAGTTCTCCGCGCACGCCGGCCCGGTCCTCCTCCAGGAACACCGGGCGGGCCTCGAACTCCTCCGCCTCGCCCTCACCGAGCACGGCACCCCGTACGCGACGGTCCTCGACGCGGTCTGCGGCACGCTGCCCGGGCCGTCCCCGAAGGACCGCGCGGAGGCACGGGCACTCGCCCGCTCGGGCCCGCCGCGCGAGGAGGTCGGCCTGGAACCGTTCGCACCCGCCGGAGGACCCCGATGAAGACGCTGCTGTGGGGTGTGCTGCCGTACCTCGCGGTCGTGCTGCTCGTCGCGGGGACGGTCTGGCGGTTCCGCTACGACAAGTTCGGCTGGACCACCCGCTCCTCGCAGGTGTACGAGTCGAAGCTGCTCAACGTGGCCTCGCCGGTGTTCCACTACGGCATCCTCTTCGTCCTCGTCGGCCACCTCGTGGGCCTGTTCGTGCCGGAGCGGTGGACGGACGACATCGGCCTCGACGAGCACACGTACCACCTGATCTCCCTGTACGGCGGCACCGCGGCCGGGGCGCTGGCGGTGCTCGGCATCCTGCTGCTGCTGTACCGGCGCCGCACCAACGCCCCCGTGTTCCGGGCGACCACCGCCAACGACAAGGTGATGTACCTGGTGCTGCTCGCGGCGATCGTCCTCGGCATGTGGGCGAAGCTCGCCAACTCCACGGTCAGCGAGGGCTACGACTACCGGCGGACGATCGCGCCGTGGGTGCGCAGCCTGTTCACGCTCCAGCCGGACATCGACCGCATGACCGGCGTCCCGCTGACCTACCAGATCCACGCGGTGGTCGGCCTGCTCCTGCTCGCCCTGATCCCCTTCACCCGCCTCATCCACATGTTCAGCGCGCCGGTGCAGTACCTGTTCCGCCCGTACGTGGTGTACCGCTCCCGCGAGGAAGGGCAGTTGGGGGCACGGGCGGAGCGGCGGGGGTGGGAGAAGAGCAAGCTTTGATCTCCCCCTCCCCGCCCCTTCCCGACCTCCTCAGCGGACGGCTTCCGGGGCTCCGCCCCGGGCCCCGTATCGCGCTGAGGGGCTCGTCCTCAAACGCCGGACGGGCTGGTGTACGTGCCCCGAAAGGGGCGCGGGGAACTGCGCGACCAGCCAGAGCTGCGCCGCAGACGAACAACGACCACGGGGGCCGGGGGCGGCAGCCCTCGGAGCCGTCCGCTGAGGACTTCGGGAAGGGGCGGGGAGGGGATTACTTCTTCTCCTCGTCCACCACCTCCGCGTCCACGACCTCCTCCTCGTCCGAAGTCTGCCGTTCCCGCGCCTCCCCCTGCGGGGCCGCGTACATCGCCTGCCCCATCCGCTGGGCCGCGGCGGACAGCTTGTCGGCGGCGGCGCGCAGCGCGTCGGGGGACGTGTCCTCCGCGTCGAGCCAGGACTTCAGCTCGGTGAGCGCCTCCGTCACCTCAGCGCGCGTCCCCTCCGGCACCCTCTCCCCGTTCTCCCGCAGGAACCGCTCGGTCTGGTACGCGAGTTGCTCCGCCTCGTTGCGTGTCTCGGCGGCCTCCCGGCGGCGCCGGTCCTCGTCGGCGTACTGCTCGGCGTCCCGCATCATGCGGTCGATGTCGTCCTTCGGGAGCGCGGACCCGCCCGTGACCGTCATCTTCTGCTCGCGCCCGGTGGCGAGGTCCTTCGCGGAGACGTGCATGATCCCGTCCGCGTCGATGTCGAACGTCACCTCGATCTGCGGCACCCCGCGCGGCGCGGGCGGCAGCCCGGTCAGGTCGAACACGCCGAGCTTCTTGTTGTACGCGGCGATCTCCCGCTCGCCCTGGAAGACCTGGATGCCGACCGACGGCTGGTTGTCGGCGGCGGTCGTGAAGACCTCCGAACGGCGCGTGGGGATCGTCGTGTTGCGCTCGATCAGCTTGGTCATGATGCCGCCCTTGGTCTCGATGCCGAGGGACAGCGGCGTCACGTCGAGCAGCAGTACGTCCTTCACGTCGCCGCGGATGACGCCCGCCTGCAAAGCCGCGCCCACGGCGACGACCTCGTCGGGGTTGACGCCCTTGTGCGGCTCCTTGCCGGTGAGGTCCTTGACGAGTTCAGTGACGGCGGGCATGCGGGTGGAGCCGCCGACGAGGATGACGTGGTCGACGTCGCCGAGCTCGATCCCCGCGTCCTTGATCGCCTGGTGGAACGGCGCCTTGCACCGCTCCAGCAACTCCCCCGTCAACTCCTGGAACTGAGGCCGCGTCAGCTTCTCCTCCAGGTGCAGCGGCCCGGCCTCGGAGGCGGTCACGTACGGCAGGTTGACCTGGGTCTCACCGGCCGCGGACAGTTCGATCTTCGCCTTCTCGGCGGCCTCCCGCAGCCGCTGCAGGGCCATCTTGTCCTGGGCGAGGTCGATCCCGTTGGCGTTCTTGAACTGCCGTACGAGGTGGTCGACGATCCGCTGGTCCCAGTCGTCGCCGCCGAGGCGGGTGTCGCCGTTGGTGGCCTTGACCTCGATGACGCCGTCGCCGATCTCCAGGAGCGACACGTCGAAGGTGCCGCCGCCCAGGTCGAAGACCAGGACGGTCTGCTCGTCGCCCCGGTCGAGCCCGTACGCGAGGGCGGCGGCGGTCGGCTCGTTGATGATCCTGAGGACGTTCAGGCCCGCGATCTCCCCGGCCTCCTTGGTGGCCTGCCGCTGGTGGTCGTCGAAGTAGGCGGGCACGGTGACGACGGCGTCCGTGACGTTCTCCCCGAGGTACGCCTCCGCGTCCCGCTTCAGTTTCTGCAGGACGCGGGCCGACAGCTCCTGCGGGGTGAAACGGCTGCCGTCGACCTGCCCCTGCTCGGGGAACCGCCAGTCCGCGTCGCCCATGTGGCGCTTCATGGAGCGGGCGGTGCGCTCCACGTTGGTCACGGCCTGCCGCTTGGCGACCTCGCCGACGAGGACCTCGCCGTTCTTCGCGAAGGCCACGACGGAGGGGGTGGTGCGTGCCCCCTCGGCGTTGGCGACGACGGTGGGCTCGCCGCCTTCGAGGACCGCGACCACGCTGTTCGTCGTACCGAGATCGATCCCGACCGCACGTGCCATGACAGTCCCCTTCCGGGCCCCGGATCAGTCCACTTCCATACATCCAGCACAAAACTTGAGTACCGGGATGTCAATGCCTCGATCCGGCGACGTACGGGCGCCCGGGTACGGGCGTACCCACGGCCCGGACGCACCACTGCCGCCGGCCCGGCCCGGTGGAGGGGCGGGGCGGCGGCAGTGCGGGGCGGGAGGTCAGGAGGAGAGCTGCGCCCTGAGGGAGATCTCCGTGCCCTTGAGCGCCTGGCTGACCGGGCAGTTCGCCTTGGCGTCCTCGGCGGCCTTCAGGAACGCGGGCTGGTCGAGTCCGGGCACCTCGCCCTCGACGATCAGCAGGATGCCGGTGATGCCCTCACCCGGCTGGAAGGTGACCTCCGCCTGCGTGACGAGCCTGGTGGGCGGGGTGCCGGCCTGGCTCAGGCCGTGCGAGAGCGCCATGGAGAAGCAGCTGGAGTGCGCGGCGGCGATCAGCTCCTCCGGGCTGGTCTTTCCGTTCGGCTCCTCAGCCCGGGACGGCCAGGACACCGGGTACTGCCCGATCCCCGACGAGTCGAGCGCGACCTTGCCGGAGCCCTCCAGCAGGTTGCCTTCCCAGACGGTGTGCGCGGTGCGCATCGTGGCCACGACGGTTCCTTCCTCTGCGGACGGTACGAGCGCTACGAGAGCGCCTCCCCCATCGCACCACACCGGAGCCGACCGGACACTACATACCCGAAAGGCGCGCCGCGTGCCCCGCCTCTCCCTCGCCGAGGACACCCCGCAGCCACTCCCGCTCGGTGCGGCTGGCGGCCCGCGCGAGCAGCAGCATGCCGCGGCGGTACGGGTCGGTCGTCTCCTCGGCGGCCAGGGGCCGGTCGCCGTCCCCGCCGTCGTGGAAGAAGCTCGCCGGCTCGTCGAGGAAGGCGAGGCGGCGGCGGAGCACGGCGTGCTGCTCGGCGGCGTCCGGGAGCAGGGAGAGGAAGGCGAGGACGGTGAAGAAGCGGGTGCCGTCGCTGATGTCCAGCGGCTCCGGCTCGCGCAGCCGCCGCAGCAGCTTCTCGCGGCCCGCCGCGGTGAGGCTCAGCGTGTGCCGGCGGGCCGCGGAGGCGCCGGGTTCGGTGCGCCGGTCGAGCAGACCGGCGGCGACCAGGCGGTTGATCGCCGGGTAGAGGCTGCCGTCGCTGACGGGGCGGGCATGGCCGGACAACCGGGCGATGCGGCGGCGCAGTTGGTACCCGTGCAGCGGCCCCTCGGCCAGGAATCCCAGGATCGCGAGTTCCAGCATGCTGCTACCCTCGCACATCGAATCGAGGTACCTCGATTCGAGGCACATGTTCGGGGACGAGGGGGTACGGGACATGTCCACGTACAGCGAGGAGTGGGTGCTCGCCCGCGCGCGGCACGCGTACGAGCACGGGCGGGCGGAGTTCGACGTGCGGCCGGAGCGGACCGCGCTGCTCGTGATCGACATGCAGGACGAGTTCGTACGGCCCGGGTGGAGCCCGTACTGGGTGCCCGCGGCGACCCGGATGGCGCCGCGGCTCGGACGGCTCGTGGATGCCTGCCGGGAGCTGGGGCTACCGGTCGTGTGGACGGTCTTCGACGACACCCACCTGGGCCTCGACCGCCCGCGCGCGCTGCGTTCCCTCCCGCACGGCGCCTCCGACTGGCGGCGGCCCGGACCTGCAGAGGTGTGGGCCGAGCTCGGGCGGCGGGACGACGAGCCGCTGATCCGCAAGCCGTCGTACGGCGCGTTCTACGACACCCCGTTGGACACGATGCTGCGCAACCTCGGCCGGGACACGGTGATCGTCACGGGCACACTCACCAACTACTGCTGCGGCACGACGGCCCGCCAGGCGTACGAGCGCGGCTACCACGTGGTGTTCGGCTCCGATGTCACGGCCACGGACGACGAGACCAGGCAGGAGCCCGAACTGGCCGTCCTGCGCAAGGGGTTCGCGCTCGTCCGCACGGCGGCGGAGATCGAGGCGGACCTGCGCGGCGCGCCTAGGGCAGGCGGTGGAGGTGGGCCGAGAGGTGGTGTTGCAGCGGTTGGCCGACCGCCGCGAGGTCGTGGGTGAAGGTGAGGGTGTCGGGGTCGGCCAGGGTGTAGCGGCGGCGGGTGGACTCGACGTCCTTGGCGGTGGAGGTGGTCGCCACCTGGTCCGTCGCGAGGTCGACCGTGCCGTCGGAGGCGTGGCCGGAGGCGATCTCGGCGATGCCGGTGGGCTGCGTGATCAGGGCCTCGACCCGGCCGTCGGGCTGCAGCCGCCACCAGCCGCTCTCCCGCGCGGCCGGGCGCAGCGGGGCGTCGTCGGGCCCGAGCAGCCAGGCCCGCGCCTCGTACCGCAGAAACGGCCGCCCGTCGTGGCTGAACCGCACTTCCTGCGCGTACGAGAAGTCCCCGTCCAGCGTCGGATACCCGCCCTCCCCGCGCCCCCGCCACTCCCCGAGCAGCCCGAGCACGGGTGCGAGCAGAGGGTGCGGCGCGGGCGTCCCTTCGGCGTCGAGGCTTTCGGCGTACGGGTACTCGGGGGCGGGGTCGAACACGGGGCTGCACTCCAGGGTCGGGCGACGATGACCGGTCGAGGGAAGCCTAAGCCGCCCCCTCACCCGGCGTGCACCGTGCGACGCCGGGGTCCCCACGGCCGGGACCGCGATCGGTGAGCCCAGGCGAGTGTCACCCGGCGCGTGCTACCCGGCGAGGGCCAGTGCCGCCACGAGTGCCACCAGGGTCGTCGCCCCTGCGATGCGGCCCGCGTGGGCCAGGGTGGGGCGGGCGAGGCGGCGGGCGTTGAGGGACGCGAACAGGCCGAAGAAGGCGGTGAGCACGTTGAGGACGCCGAGCCACTGGAAGCTGCCCTGCTTCAGCGTGAGGTACAGGAGCACCCAGGCCGTGACCCCGGCCACCGCCCAGGCGAGGACCTCCAGCTGGGTGGACAGGTCCGGCTGCCGCGTCCCTGGGGCGGTCGGCTGGGCGGCCTGTGGGCGGGGATTTCGGGGCAAGGGGGCTCCTGGGTTCGGTGCAGGGGCAGGGGCAGGGCCCGTACGAGCTCAGGTGGCGGTCGTGCGAGGTCCTCAATCGGCCCTGCGGTCAGTGCTCTTGGGGTGCTCGGGCCTTCTTGCGGCCCGACATCACCGCGTACACCACCACACCCAGGAACAGGAAGATCACGCCCTGGTACACGGCCTGGTAGCCCGCGCCGCCGACCAGCCAGAGGGAGAAGCCGCAGGCGATCGCCGAGATCACCGCGTCGCGGACGAGGCGGGAGCGGTGGACTCGGTCGCGGCGGCCGGAGAGGAGGTAGTAGATCTGGGCGGCGGTGGCGAGGAGGTACGGGACCGTCGCCATGAACGTCGTGACCGTGACGAGGAGCGTGAACACCTCGGCGTCGCCGTTGCCGCCGCCGGAGGCGTAGTTGTAGACGGTGAGGAGCGAGGCGAGGATCACGGTGATCACGACACCCGTCGTGGGCACGCCGCGCTGCTTCTTCAGGAACACGCTCGGGAACAGCCCGTCCTTCGCCGCGGCGAACGGCGCCTGGGCGCTGAGCAGCGTCCAGCCGTTGAGCGCGCCGAGGATCGACACCACGGCGGCGACGGCGACGAGCGAGCCGCCCCACGTACCGCCGAACATCGCGTTCACCGCGTCCGAGAACGGCGCCTCGCTGGACGTCAGCCGCTCGTGCGGGACCGTGCCGAAGACGGCGAGCGTGCCGAGCAGGTAGACGAATGCGGCGCCGAGCACGCCGAGGATCGTGGCGCGGCCGACGTTGCGTCGCGGGTCGCGGACCTCGCCGGCGCTGACGGCGGCGGACTCCACGCCGAGGTAGCTGAACAGCAGCAGCGCGGCGGCGGCCGAGACCGCGCCGACGGGGCTCGCGTCCGGGTCGGCCTGGAAGGGGCCGAGGTTGTCCGCGTCGAAGAAGAAGAGTCCGCCGACGGCGACGAGCAGCAGCGGCGCGAACTTCAGTACGGTCGCGACGAGTTGGACCGCCCCCACGTACCGCGTGCCCGCGAGGTTGGCGAGGCCGGGGAGCCACTGGATGACGAGCGCGGCGAGGCCCATCGTCCACCAGTGGCCGTCGATGTCGATCAGCAGGTTGAGGTAGCCGACGGCGCCGACGGCGAGCGCGGCGTTGGAGACCCAGGAGGTGATCCAGTACGACCAGGCGGCGAGGAACCCGGCGAAGTCGCCGAAGGCCTCGCGGGCGTAGACGTACGGGCCGCCGGTGCGCGGGTCGCGCTGGGCGAGCCGGCCGAAGACCAGGGCGAGGGCGATCGCGCCGACCGTGAGCACGGCGAAGGCGACGAGGCTGATGGTGCCGTAGGCGGCGACATCGTGCGGCAGGCGGAAGATTCCGCCGCCGATGATGTTGCCCATGACCAGGCAGGTGGCGATGGGAAGTCCGAAGCGGCGGGCGTGCTTGCCGATCTCGCCGCTGGGGGCACCTCCCAGCGGTAGCTGGGGGAGCTCGATGGCCGCGGCTTCGCCTCGGTCTGCCGGAGCCGGCGTCGATGCGGTTCCGGTGTCGTGCATGGGGTGGTGCGCCTCTCGTTGTGCTGGGGCCGCTCGGGATCGCCGGGCGACGGCCCATGGTCAGGCACGTTGAACGCTGCACCAAATCAGTGCGTTTTGTCCTCCACGGCGCGGTCGTCGGCCGCAAATTGTTCTTCCGCGGGTTCGCCCGGGCGCGGATTCTCCGCACCCCCGTGCGGGGGCCGTTCGACGCTCAGCGGGATCTGCGGCCCGTCCGCCGCCTCCCGGAGCCAGCGCCGCAGCACCCGGTGCACCTGCTCGGCGCCGACGGGTTCCGCCCCGTCGGCGGCGGGCGGGGAGAGCGTGTACGGGGACAGGAGGAAGGGCCGGCCCTGGGCGCCGCCGAGCCCGCCGTGCGAGCCGATCTGCTCCTCGAAGGCGAGCACTTCCCCGTCGCCGGACGCACCCTCCGCGTACGGCTCGTACGAGGAGTTGACCATGATGTCCGCGACGTGCGGGAAGCCGTCCGTGCGGCGCACCGCCGCGACCGCCTCCGGCCCGAACTCCCGGAGCGGCTCGGGGAGTTCACCGGGCTCCGGGTCGTCGGGGAGCTCGTCGAGGCGGATCTCGGCGCCGCGCGCGCCGAGCACCAGTGGGCCGTGCTCCTCGCTGCGGACGAGCAGGAATCCGATGCCCGGATGGTTGGCGAGGGTGGGCAGCAGGGCGGGGTGGCGGCGGTCGATCTGCTCCCGGCTCATCCGGCCGCGCACGTCCGGGAAGGACACCAGGCCGAGGTTGCCGGAGGCCAGGACGACGGGCTCGCGGCCCTTCGCGGGCCGCCGCTCCTCGGCGCCCTCCTCGACCGGCCGGCGCAGCGCGGCCCGTACGGCGGCCCGCGCCTCCGCGCCGCTGTGGGTGCGCCGGGCCCGACGCGGCACGGGCAGCCCGCAGCCGGCCCGCACGAGGTCGCCGAGGGTCAGGCCGTACCGGGACCGGAACGTCTCGCCCGGGCTCTGGCCGTGGTCGGAGAGCAGCACGATGCGGTACGGGCGCGGCGCGTGCTCGGCGACCTTGGCGAGCAGCGCGATGGACCGGTCGAGGCGGGCGAGGACCTGCTCGGCGTCCGCGCTGCGCGGCCCGGAGTGGTGCGCCACCTCGTCGTACGCCACGAGGTCCGCGTAGATCGCGCTGCGGCCGGCGAGCATGTCGCCGATGACCGCGGCCACGACGACGTCCCGCTCGACGACCGTCGCGAAGGCCCGCACGAACGGGTAGAGCCCGCCGCGGCCCACCCTCGGGCGGGTCCGGCGCAGCCGGGCGCGGGTGGACTGGCCGAGTTCGCGGACCACCTCGGCGACGAAGGACATCGCGGTGCGGACGGCGTTGGCGGGGTCGGAGAAGTACGCGAAGTACCCGGCGCGGGAGCGGTTGGCGCGGCCCCGGCGGGCGGACACGGACAGGACCAGGGCGAGCTGGTCGGCGCCGCCGCTGAACAGGTTGCCGCGGCTGGCGCCGTCGACGGTGAGCAGGCCCGCGTCCCCGGCCCGGGCGACGGCCCGGCGCTGCAGTTCGGCGGCGCTGGACGGACGGTTGCAGACGACGACCTCGCCGGTGTCCTTCTCGTACCAGCGGAAGGCGGGGACGTCGTGGTTGGAGCCGTGCAGGATGCCGAGCTGGCTGGCGCCGGTCTGACTGGACCAGTCGGTGCGCCATGGGGTGAGGCGGTGGGTGGGCGGGGTGGCGTGCCCGTCGGGGCCGTGGCCGAGCCAGCTCGCGACGGTCGGCATCAGCCCTTCGTCGACGGCGTCCCGCAGGACGTCGTGGCCGACGCCGTCGAGCTGCAGGAACACGGTGCCGGGGGTGCGCGGCCCGGCGACCGCGACGGCCCGTCTGCGGCGCCGGTCGGCGAGCCGGTAGAGCCTGCGGCGGTACGCGGTGTCGTCCCGGACGGCGAGCGCCGTGGACGCGGCCGACGCCACGGCGGACATCACGGCCGCCACGACCACGGCGGTCTCCGGGTCGGCCTCGCCACGCCCGTCCGGGATCAGACTGAGCGCCACGAGCAGCAGCGAGCCGTTGAGGAAGAACACCAACAGGCCGAGGACCAGGGCCGGTACGAGCAGCAGCGCGCGGACGATCAGCGGCCAGACGAGAGCGGTGAGCAGGCCGAAGACGCCGGCGCCGATGGCCGCGGTGACGCCGATGCGGGTGGCGCTGTCGCCGGCGGCGGACTGGAGGCGGAAGTCGGGGAGGAGGCCGGCGAGGACGAGCATCGTGACGGTGCTGATCGCCCATACGGCGCCGATGCGCCACGCGGACCTGCCGGCCCGCGCCCACCTGCCCTCACCCACGTCCACCTCACGTGCCGACGACCCCGGTCCCAGCGTGCCACGCCCCACGCCGACCTGCGCCTCCCCTCCGGGGGGTCGTTCGTCTGCGGCGCCGTCGTGGTGGCCGCTGTGCCCACCCGTTCCGCCCTGCGGAACGCCTGCCCACAGCGGCGGCGGGGCGGGAGGGGCGGGGCGGGTGTCCATGCCCCGATAGGGGCGCGGGGAACTGCGCGAGGAACCACGGCGGCGCCGGAGCCGGGTGACGGGCCGAGGGGGCAGGGGCGTGCCCCGTCAGGGGCGCGGGGAACTGCGCGAGCAACCACGACGAAAGCCGCAGACGAACAACCGACCCGGATGGAGCCCCTCCGGCGATTGAGGAGCGGGGGGGCCGGGGGCGGAGCCCCCTGGGGTCAGCAGCCGTCGTACCCCGCCGTCGGCATCGAGAGCCGCCGGTGCACCTGAGCCTTCATCTCCGCGTCGTACGCCGGCTCGTCGAGCCCCGCCGTCTCCAACCGCACTCCCCGCCGCGCACACTCGCTCACGAACGCGTCCGCCGAGGCGAGGGCACGTTCGAGGACGCGGCGGCTCGGCGTGACGAACAGGTCGACGAGGCCCGCCTCCACGTCCGTCCACAGGCTGAGGTGGTCGGCGCGCAGCCGGTGCACGAGGAGTTCGCGTGTCACCACGTATCCCCGGTCGGCGGCCCAGCGGGCGCACATCGCGTACTGGCTGCGGGAGTCCACCAGGAACGGGTCCCGGTCCAGCTCCTCCAGCGGGGTCAGGCTGGCGATGGCCGCCACCCTCAGCTCCCCCATGCCGCCCCTCCTCCGCCCGGCCTCCGGCTCCGCCGCCGACCCTACTACTCGCCGTAGGCTCGGAGCAGTGCCGTGCGGGCGCCGTGCAAGCGAGGCACGAGCACCGTACGAGCGCCGTACGGGACGCCGTGCGGGTGAGCGTGGAGGGAGGCCGTCGGTGGCGGTGGAGATCACCTGGTGGGGGCATGCCACGTGCACGGTCGAGGACGCGGGCGTGCGGGTGCTCACGGACCCGCTGTTCGCGCGCCGGCTCGCGCATCTGCGCCGCCGCCGCGGCCGGCCGCCCGCGCCGAGCGCCCGCAGCGCCGACGTCGCCCTGGTGTCCCATCTGCACGCCGACCATCTGCATCTGCCGTCGCTCGCCCAACTCTCCCCCGGCACCCGCCTGTTGGTGCCGCTCGGCGCGCGGGCCGCGGTGCCGGGGCTGCGCCGGCTGCCCGGCCTGGACGTCACGGAGGTGGCGCCGGGCGACGAGGTGCGCGTCGGGGATGTGACGGTACGGGCGGTGCCCGCGCTGCACGACGGGCGGCGGCTGCCTGTCGGCCCGCACCGCTGCCCGGCGCTCGGCTTCGTCGTGACCGGCGCGGCGCGGACGTATTTCGCGGGTGACACCGGCCTGTTCGACTCGCTCGCGGACGAGGTCGGGGAGGTGGACGTGGCGCTGCTGCCGGTCGGCGGCTGGGGCCCGTACCTGGGGCACGGCCATCTGGACGCGGGCCGGGCGGCGGTGGCCCTGGCCCGGATCGGGCCGCGCGCGGCGGTGCCGGTGCACTACGGCACGTACTGGCCGATCGGCCTGGACGCGGTCCGGCCGCACGAATTCCACGCGCCCGGCGACGAGTTCGCCCGCCAGGCGGCCCGGCTCGCCCCCGAGGTGGCGGTGCACCGGCTCGCGCACGGCGAGAGCGTACGCCCGGAGGTCGCCAAGTGAGCCTCGGCGTACGGGCGTTGGAGCAGCTCGCGACCGGCTGGACGGCGGTGGTGCCGCCCGAGTCGACGCAGCAGGCGGTCGGCTATCCGTCGTTGTTCCTGCTCGTGGTGATCGGCGCGCTCGTGCCGGTCGTGCCGACGGGGGCGGTGGTGAGTTCGGCGGCGGTGGTGGCGTTCCATCACTCGGCGCCGCTGTCGCTGCTGTTCGTGTTCCTGGTGGCGGCGGGCGCGGCGTTCCTCGGGGACGTCGGCCTGTACTGGCTGGGCCGGCGCGGCCTGCGGTCGAGGAACGGCTCGCGGTGGCTGCGGGCGCTGCGCGAACGGGCGCCCGAGGAGCGGTTGACGCAGGCGCAGGAGAAGCTGCACGCGCACGGCGTGGCCGTCCTCGTCCTGTCCCGGCTCGTGCCCGCCGGCCGGATCCCGGTGATGCTGGCCTGTCTGCTCGCGAAGATGCCGCTGCGCGGCTTCGTCCGCGGCAACGCCCCGGCCTGCCTGGCCTGGGCGGCGACGTACCAGGTGATCGGTATCCTCGGCGGCTCCCTCTTCCCCGAGCCGTGGCAGGGCGTGGTGGCCGCGGTCGTTCTGACGGTGCTGATCAGCGTGGGCCCGGCGGTGTGGCGGCGGATGCGGCGTACGCGCACCGAGGAGGCGTAGGACGTACGGAAGAGGCGTAGGTCCGGGACTGCTCAGGCCGGCGTTCCCCGCTCGCCCCGGGGCCGCCCGTCCCAGCGCCAGCTCGTACGACGGGGGTGGCCCGGCAGCTCCGTACGGCCCGTGGCCCAGAGCAGCGTCGGCCACGGGGCCGTGTCGGCGGGCGCGTCGGGGAACAGGCGGGCGAGTGTGCGGGCGCACAGGTCGGCGGGCGGTGCCCAGGGCAGGCCGAGGCCTTCGGCGAGGTCGTGGGTGTGGACGAGGGTCTCCACGATGCCCATCGCGGCGAAGCCCTCGGGGTCCGAGGTGCCGAAGACGTGGTACGCGCGGGTGTCCGGCGGCGTCGTCCGGACCATCGCGACGAGCAGCGCGCCGCTCGCCTCCAGGACCTGTAGCAGCCCGTCGGGCCCGGCCGTGCGGTCGGCGTGCACGGCGTTGGCCGGTCCGCCGGGCCTGCGGCTCTCCCAGACGAACGGCACCTCACCGGCCGACGGCGGCTTCCTGGGCCCGAGTTGGACGGCGTACGCGAACAGGTCGTCGGCGAGGTGCTCGACCGTCTCCCAGCAGTCCCACTCCAGCGAACCGGCCCTCCCCCGCCAGGCGTCCCCGGGGGCGGTGCGCAGGACAGCGACCGCCGACTGCACGGCGAGGTCGAGGTCGTCGGCGGTGACGGGGTGCTGGGCGGAGCCGGTCGATGGAGACATGACAGGACCGTACCCCTGTACGACGGCGGGCTTGTCCCCGTACGAGTAGTCGGGCGTACGAGAAGCAGGCCCACGGGGAATCAGGGGCCGGGCGGGGTCAGGGACTCGGTCTCGGTGCCGGTGCCGGTGCCGGTGCCGGTGCCGGTCTCGGTGCCGGTGTTGGTCTCAGTGCCGGTGTCGGTCTCGGTGCCGGTGCCGGTGTCCGGGGCCAGCACGCGGGACGCTCCGACGCCCAGGTCCCACAGGTCCTCGCGGCGGTGGCCGGCCCGGGCCCACGCGCGGCGGACCCGGCGGAGCGGTTCGAGGACCGGCTCGGCGGAGAGCAGGAACGTCGCCCAGTGCATCGGGGCCATGCGGGCCGCGCCGAGGTCGGTGACCGCGCGGACCGCCTCTTCCGGGTCGCAGTGGACGTCGCTGAGCCACCAGCGCGGGTCGTACGCGCCGATGGGCAGCAGCGCCAGGTCGATGCCGGGGTGGCGGCGGCCGATCTCGGCGAACCAGTGGCCGTATCCGGTGTCGCCCGCGAAGTACAGCTTGCGGCCCGCCGGGTCGGTGAGGACCCAACCGCCCCACAGGGAACGGCAGGTGTCGGTGAGGGTGCGCTTGGACCAGTGGTGGGCGGGCACGAAGTCGAAGCGGACCCCTCCCAGGCGGGCCGCCTCCCACCAGTCGAGCTCGGTCACGCAGGTGAAGCGGCGGCGCCGGAACCAGCGGCCGAGCCCGGCCGGCACGAACACCGGGGTGTCGCGCGGGAGCCGCTTCAGGGTGGGGGCGTCGAGGTGGTCGTAGTGGTTGTGGCTGATCACGACCGCGTCCACGCGGGGCAGCGCCGACCAGGCCACGCCCGCCGGGGTGATGCGCGGCGGGATGCCGAGGATGCGGCGCGACCACACGGGATCGGTGAGTACGGTCAGGCCGCCGATGCCGACGACCCAGCTGGCGTGCCCGACCCAGGTGACGGCCAGGTCGGTCGCGGTGGGCCGGGGCAGGGGGCCGGGCTCGAAGGGCAGCAGCGGGATGTCGGCGAGGCCCTCCGCGTCGGGCCGTGTCGCGCCTTCGCGGGCGAAGCGGGCGAGGGCCTGCACGCCGGGCAGCGGCGCGGTCAGCCGGTCCGCGAACGACCGGGGCCAGCGGCGCTCCTCCCCCAGCGGCCGAGGCTCGGCGAGCCGGTCGGGCCCGGACGGCAGGACGGGCGGTGCGGCGGACTGGGGCGCGGATTGAGGTACGGGTCGGGCTGCGGGGTGGGCGGCGGGCGGTCCGGCCGGGGGCGCGGCCTGCGCGGGACGAGAGGTCGTCGACTCGGACTGCTGCGTCATCGAGGCGGCTCCATTCGTGGTGCGGCGTCCCGGACCGCGTCCAGGGCCGATCCGAACATGCTCAACGCTCCCTGTACGTGCGGCAATTCGAGCGGCTCCAGTGCGGTGAGCGACGCCAGCTGCTCCTGCGCGGTGCCGCCGATGAGCGGGGCGAGCGGCAGTCGTACGCGGAGGGCCGCCAGGTCGTCGCCGAAGCGGTGCCCGCCGGGCACGGGGGTGCCGAGCTCCTGCGTGAGGTGGTCCTCCAGCTCCATCGCGTCGCCGACGCCGCGCCGGGCGAGCGCGGCCCGCAGCGGCTCCAGGTCCGCGTACAGGTGCCGGCCGGCCTGCGGCGGACGCGCGAACGCCCCGGCGTCCCGCACGAGCCGGTACGCGGCGGCCGCCACGCGCGCGTGCAGGGAGACGGCGGCGGCGCGGCGGGCGGTGACCTCGTCGGGCTCCGCGAGGGCGTACGCGGCGGCGGCCGCGACCGGGCCCGCGACGACCGCGCCGAGCCCGGTCAGGGCGTCCAGGGCGCGGGCGCGCAGCTCGGCGCCGTCCGGGGTGTCGGGGAAACGGGCGATCGCGGCGGGCCAGTCGCCGGGCAGGAATCCGCCGGCGAGGTCGGCGAGGACGGTGACGTGGGCGGGGGCCATCTCGGCGGGGCTGATGAGGACGGTGTCGCGCGGGTCGTGCAGGGTGTCGCGCCAGGTCTCGTCGGAGACGATGTGCAGGCCCTCGCCGAGCGCGGCCTCCACGGTCTCGTGCAGCACCTCGGGCGGCGCCACGGTCGCGGTCGGGTCGTCGGCGACGCTGAGCAGCAGCAGCCGCGGCCGCCCGCCCTCGGCCCGCACCCGCCGAACGGTTTCGAGCAGGGCGTACGGGTCGGGGACGCCGCCGCACTCGGCGGGCGTGGGCACGGAGTAGGTGCGGCGGCCGAAGAGCCGGGCGGCGGGCGCCCACCAGGCGGGGCACGGCCGGGGCAGCAGCACGTCGCCGGCGAGCGCGGCGGTCACGGCGAGCAGCAGCGGGGCCGCGCCGGGCGCCGCCGCGCTGTGGCCGGGGTCGGCGGTCAGACCGCGGCGCCGCCAGTAGCCGCTCGCCGCCTCCCGCAACGCTATCGATCCGCCGGGCACTTCGGCGGGCCCGCGGTCGGCCGCCGCGGCCAGGACCTCCGCGAGCCGGGGCAGCACGGGGAGTCCCGGCTCGGGCGCGGGCGGCGCGTAGCGGACGGGTCCGTGGCCCGCCGGGTCCGTCCGCCGCATGCCCGCCTCCGCGAAGTCGTGAGCGCCCGCGCGCCCGCCGGTCCGTCCGCCTGCTTCCGTACGTCCATTCCGTACGTCCATACGTACCGCCGTCCGCGCCCCGCCGCAGCGCACGGCGTCCGCGCGGGTGCGGGGCGCACGCGCGCCGCCGCCCGTATCCATGCCCGGGACGGGGCGGCTGATACGGGCGGGCCGGGATCAGTCCGCACACCCGGGCCGGACGGCGCGGCGTGGGCTCGGGCTCGGGCGGCGGGGCGCGGGCTGGTCTCGCGAGGTGTGAACGGGTGGCTCCTCGGGCGGGCCGCCGGTGCGCCCGGTGGGGCGCAGGGACCCGGGGCGTGCGGCCGTCGAAGCCTGACCGGCCGGGGCGGGCGCGGGCCGGTCGCCTCGCGTGTGCCTCACGCCGCTTCCCGCCGCTCCGCGCGGTCGCGGGCTCGAGCGGTGGGGCGCGGGCTGGTCGCGAGGTGCGTACGGGTGGCTCCTCGGGTGGGCCGCCGGTGCGCCCGGCGCCGTGCGGTCGTCGAAGCCCGACCGGCCCCGACCGCCCCCGGCCGCGCGCGAACGGGCGCCCTTCAGGGACCCGCCCGTGCCCGCACGGGTGAGCGGGGCTGGCAGGTCCGGGTGTTGTCGGGTGCGGGTGGGCGGTGCGGCCGTCGGGCCCCGGGCGCGGCGCGGGCGGTCCCGCGTACGGGCGAAGTCGCCCGGGCTGCCGCTCAGTTCGCCGCGTGTGCCGCTCAGACCGCTTCCCGACGCTCCGCGCGGTCGCGGGCTCGTGCGGTGCGGCGTCGGGCCTGGGCGGCGGGGCGCGGGCTGGGCGCGAGGTGCGTACGGGTGGCTCCTCGGGCGGGCCGCCGGTGTGCCCGGCGCCGTGCGGTCGTCGAAGCCTGACCGGCGCCGACCGCCCCCGGCCGCACGCGAGCGGGCGCTCTTCGGGGACCGGAGCGTGCCCGCGTGGGTGGGCGGGCGCGGGCCGGTCGCCTCGTGTGTGCCTCAGGCCGCTTCCCGGCGCTCCGCGCGGTCGCGGATGCGGGCGCAGCAGCGGTTGAGGAGCCGGGAGACGTGCATCTGCGAGATGCCGAGCTGCTCGGCTATGCGGCTCTGCGTCATGTCGCCGAAGAAGCGCATGTAGAGGATGTCCCGCTCGCGCTCGGGCAGTTGGCGCAGCTCGGGCTTGACGGCCTCGCGGTCGACGACGACGTCGAGCGCCGGGTCGTCGGAGCCGATGGCGTCCCGCAGGGTGTATCCGTCGTCGCTGCCGGACATCTCGGCGTCGAGGGACAGCGCGGTGTAGCTCTCCAGGGCTTCGAGGCCGGTGCGGGTCTCGTCCTCGGTGAGGCCGGCGTGCTCGGCGATCTCGGCGACGGTCGGGGCGCGGCCCGCGATGCTCTGGGACAGCTCCTGGCGGGCGAACCGTACGCGGTTGCGCAGGTCCTGGACGCGGCGCGGGACGTGCAGGGTCCAGGTGTGGTCGCGGAAGTGGCGCTTGATCTCGCCGGTGACGGTGGGCACGGCGTAGCTCTCGAAGGCGGAGCCGTGCGCCGGGTCGTAGCGGTCCACGGCCTTCACGAGGCCGAGGGCGGCGACCTGCCGCAGGTCGTCGTAGGACTCGCCGCGGTTGCGGAAGCGGCCTGCGAGGCGGTCGGCCATGGGCAGCCAGGCGTGCACGATGTCCTCGCGCAGCCGCTCCTTCTCGGCCTCGTCGCGGGCGGAGGGGGCGGGCAGGGCGTCGAGCTCGCTGAGCCTGTGGAAGTCGGCCGAGGTGTCGGGGGCGTCGTCGTGCGGGTGCTGGTGGGTCTGGTTCCCGTGCGGACGGTGCTGGTCGTGGGTCTGCTTCACCGCTGTGCTGGGGCGCATAGGTGCTGCAACTCCCTGATCGGTGCGGGTTCTTGATCCGTTCAACCGTTCACCGTGGGGCCGGCACACCGGCGCGGGGCGGCCACACCCGGGGGCGCGCTGGGGCTCCCACGGACGTGCCTCCGGTCCGAAGCACACCGTCCGCATGCCCGACGCCGGGCGCGCAAAACGTGCACCGGCGGCACGGCCCGCCCGCGCGCCGCCGTACGACCACGACTTGACCCTCACGCCGCGTGAGGCTCCAGGGTGAGGTGCATGAGCGACTACTACGACGCCTTCGAGATCAGCCCTGTCCCCGTACCCGGCCCGGACGCCGTGCCGCCGGAGCCGTACCTCGGCATCTACGGCATGCCATCCTTCGTCACCGTGCCCACGACCGACCTGGCGGGCTCGGTGGAGTTCTGGACCCGCGGGCTCGGGTTCGTCGAGCTGTTCGCGATCCCCGGGGTGCTGGTCCATCTGCGCCGGTGGGCGTTCCAGGACGTGCTGCTCGTCGTGGCGGAACGGGTGCCGGACGCGGCGCCGGCGATGAGCGTGAGCTTCTCGTACGTGCTGAGCCAGCTGGACGGGGTGGCGGAGGCGTGCCGTGCGCTGCGCCCGGACTCGGTGGACGGGCCGCGGGACATGCCCTGGGGCACCCGGGACCTGGAGGTGATCACGCCGGAGAACGCCCGGGTCGTCGTCACCGCGGCGAAGCAGTTCGACCCGGCGAGCGAAGAGGCACGGAACATGGCGGCGGTGGGAATCCACCCTCCGGGCAGCCGGACCGCGGGCGATCATGGGGACCATGACTGACGTGTTCCGCGACGCCGACGCGGCCGAGGGCCTGACCGTCGGCCAGGTCTCCGGCCGCCTCGGCGTGACGGTCCGGGCGCTGCACCACTGGGACGAGATCGGGCTCGCGACGCCGTCGCTGCGCACACCCGCCGGGTACCGCCTCTACACGGCCGCCGACCTGCAGCGGCTGCACCGCATCGTCGTCTACCGGGAGCTCGGCCTCGGCCTGGACCGCATCCGCGCCGTCCTCGACGACGCGGCGACGGACGTGCCGGGCGCGCTGCGGGCCCAGCGGGCGCAGGTCACCGAGCGGATCGAGCGGCTGCGGGAGCTCGGCGCGGGCCTGGACCGGATGATCGACGCCCACGAGCGGGGCCTCCCCCTCACCGCCGAGCAGCAGGCCGAGCTGTTCGGCGCCGACTGGGACCCGCAGGGTCCGGCGCGGGCCCGCGAGGTGTACGGGGACACGCTGCAGTGGCGGCAGTTCGCGGAGGGTGCGGCGGGGCGGGACCCGGAGGAGTGGCGGGCGCTGTCCGAGGCGACGGCCGGCCTGGAGCGGGCCCTCGCGGACGCGATGGACGCCGGGGTCCGGCCCGGCACCCCGGACGCGGACGCGCTGGTCGACCGCCACCGCGAACTCTTCGCCTCGTACTTCCCGCTGACCCGCGCCATGCAGGTCTGCCTGGCCCGCCGCTACGAGTCCGACCCGGGCTTCGCCGCCCACTACGACGCCATCCGCCCCGGCCTCTCGACGTGGTTCCGCCGAGCGGTGGACGCGAGCGCACGGGGGCACGGGGTGGATCCGGAGACGGCACGGTGGGAGTAGGGCTCGTGCTTGCCCGGGCGTCTCTTTTCCCCACCCCGCCCCTTCCCGAAAGTCCTGCGGACAGCCCCCGGGGCTCCGCCCCGGACCCCCGGCAGGGGCGCGGGGAACTGCGCGACCCGCCACGACGACGCCGCAGACAAACGACGGGCGGCTGGAGTCAGCCCCTCCGGCGTTTGAGGAGCGGGGGTTCCGGGGGCGGAGCCCCCGTGGCGGGACGGGGCTAGGGACGGCGCCCCAACAGGCACAGCAATTTCGTCTGCACATCCGCCCCCGGAGGCGGCTCCACCGGCGGGCCGAACAACCCACTCTTGGCGAGATCCGCCGCGTACGGCGACACCTCCCGTACCGCGAAGTCGACCAGCGGCCGCGGCAGTTGCTCCTCGGCGCCGATCGCCCGGGACAGGTCCCAGGCGTGCACGACCAGGTCGGTGATCATCTGCCCGCAGTAGTGCCCGGCGGGGCTCGGCCCGTACGACAGGTGTACGGAGCGGTCGAGCGCGCCGGGTTCGGCGAACGCCGCGCGGGCCCCCTCCGCGGCCTTGTCCCAGGTGGCGACGGGGTCGTCGCCGAGGACGTCACCGTCGTACGCCGTGCCGACGGACGCGATCGTCGCGCCGTCCCGTACGAGGTGCGGCACCCAGAGCTGTTCGGCGGTGAGGTGGTTGACGAGATCGCGCACGGACCAGTCGGTGCAGGGGGTGTCGGCGCCCCACTGGTCGTCGGAGACCTGGTGCACGCGGTCGGTGAACACGTCGAGCGCCTCGGAGTGCCGGGCGAGCAGTGTCTCGTGTGCCATGGCGGGTCATTCTCCCCTCGACCGCGCGCCCTCGCGGGTGCGGGCTGCGGCGATCGGCCGGTTCGGGTGGCGGCGCAGATACTCGTTCTCCAGCGCGGTCTGCCGCTGGGTGTGGGCCGTGAGAGCCTCGTCGGAGGCGTGCAGGAGTGTGTCGTGGCGGGTGTTGTGCAGCGTCTGCAGTTCCCGCAGCAGCGTCCGGTCGTCGAGCTGTGCGGGGTCCACTCCGGTCATGGCCGTCTCCTTCGGGGCGTCGGGCGCGGTGCCCGTGATGCCTACTCTCCACGGGTACCCGGGCCGCACCGATCACGCACGGCGAGGCCACCCGCTGCGGTGGGTCCCGGAAGATCCCTTACGACGGGGTCCCCGGCTCGCTCTCCCGTGCGAGGATCCGTCCCATGGCTGAGCTGAGTGATCTGCTTCCCGTGGAGGCGGTGCGGCTCGACGTCCGCGCGGCCGGCTGGCGGGACGCGGTGCGTGCCGCGGGCGACCTGCTGGTGGCGACGGGCGCGAGCACCGAGGCGTACACCACGGAGATGATCGACAACGTCGCTGCGAACGGCCCGTACATCGTGGTCGCCCCCGGTTTCGCCTTCGCGCACGCGCGGCCCTCGCCCGCCGTGCTGCGGACCGGGATGGCGTGGGTGCGGCTGGCCGAGCCGGTGGAGTTCGGGCACGAGGCGAACGACCCGGTGGAGCTGGTGGCGGGCCTCGCCGCGCGGGACGCGAGCGAGCACACCGCGGCGATGGCGGCCCTGGCCCGGCTGCTCGGCGACCCGGCGACGGCGGCCGCCCTGCGCGAGGCGCCCACCCCGCAGGCGCTGCACGCGGTGCTCGGCGGAAACCCCGGCGGGACCGGGTCCGGGACCGGGACCGGGACCGGGAGCGTGCGCGTCCGGCACGGGATGCACAAGATCCTCACCGTCTGCGGCAACGGCGTCGGCACCAGCCTGTTCCTGAAGAACACCCTGGAGCAGGTGCTCGACCGCTGGGGCTGGACCCCGTACGTGACGGTGGAGGCCACCGACACCATCTCCGCCAAGGGCAAGGCGTCCGAGGCCGTCGCGATCCTCACGTCGCGGGAGATCGCGCGCACGCTCGGCGACGTGGGCGTGCCGGTGCGGGTGGTCGAGGACTTCACCTCGGCGAAGGAGGCGGACCGGGTGCTCCGCGACACGTACGACGTGACCGGCACGGACGGAGGTGAGTGACGCGTGGACGTGCTCGTGTCGATCGCGAAGTTCCTCGTCAACGAGATCCTCAGCGTTCCCGCGTATCTGATCGGCCTGATCACCGCGGCGGGGCTGATCGCGCTACGGAAACCGGCCGGGCAGGTCGTCGGCGGGGCCATCAAGGCGACGCTGGGGTTTCTGCTGATCGGGGCGGGCGCGGGCCTGGTCGTCAGCTCGCTCGCGCCGCTCGGCGAGATGATCCAGGGCGCCACGGGCGCGCACGGCGTGATCCCCACCAACGAGGCGATCGTCGGCATCGCGCAGGCCGAGTACGGGGCGCGGGTGGCGTGGCTGATGATCCTCGGCTTCGCGGTGAGCCTGCTGCTCGCGCGGTTCACGCCGCTGCGCTACGTGTTCCTGACGGGCCATCACATGCTGTTCATGGCCACGCTGTTGACGATGGTCCTGGCGTCCGCAGGGCACGGTTCGGTGGTCGTGGTGCTGGTCGGCGGTGTGCTGCTCGGCATCATGCTGGTCGCGATGCCCGCGTTCGCGCACCCGTGGACGAAACGCGTGACCGGCAACAACACCGTGGCGATCGGGCACTTCGGCACCGCCGGGTACATCGCGGCGGGCGCGGCCGGGCAGCTGGTCGGGAAGCGCAGCCGGTCCACGGAGGACATGAAACTGCCGGAGGGGCTGCGGTTCCTGCGCGACTCGATGGTGGCGACGGCCCTGTCGATGCTGCTCATCTATCTGGTCATGGCGATCGTGTTCCTCCTCAAGGCCGGCGAGAAGGCCGCGTTCGAGGCGTTCGCGAGCGACGGGGGCACGGCGGCGACGGACGTCGGGAACTACCTGATGCAGTCGGTCATGCAGGGCCTGCAGTTCGGCATCGCCGTCGCGGTCATCCTGTTCGGCGTCCGCACGATCCTCGCCGAGCTGGTGCCCGCGTTCCAGGGCATCGCGCAGCGGCTGGTGCCGGGTGCGGTGCCGTCGCTCGACGCGCCGATCGTCTTCCCGTACGCGCAGAACGCGGTGCTCATCGGGTTCGTCTCCAGCTTCGTCGGGGGCCTGGTCAGCCTCGGGCTGCTGTCCGCGGTGTTCAACCCGGCGTTCGGTCTCGCGCTGGTCCTGCCGGGTCTCGTACCGCACTTCTTCACGGGCGGCGCGGCCGGAGTGTTCGGCAACGCGACGGGCGGGCGGCGCGGGGCGGTCGTCGGGGCGTTCCTCAACGGCGTGCTCATCACGTTCCTGCCGGCGCTGCTGCTGAAGGTGCTCGGCGCGTTCGGCGAGGAGAACACGACGTTCGGCGACGCGGACTTCGGGTGGTTCGGCGCGCTGGTCGGCAACGCGGCGAAGGGGGGTTCGGTCGGCGGGGTCGTGCTGATGCTGGCGGTCGGGCTCGTGGTGCTGGGGGCGGCGGTCGTGGTGCAGCGGCGGGTGGTGGATGCGGGGTGGGTTCCGGGGGCGGGGCGGGATGCGTACGTTCCGCGTGGGGCGCCGGACGAGGGGGCGGCCCCCTCGGCCCCCCGTACGTACGCGAAGCTCGCCCCACCGGAGGGCGCCCCGAAGCCCCCGCCTCCGCCGGGGTAGGACGCGCCTGCGGCGCCTTTGTTCCCCACCCCGCCCCTTCCCGAGAGCCTCCGGCGGTGCTCGTTCGGCTGCGGCGCCGTCGTGGCTGGTCGCGCAGTTCCCCGCGCCCCTTTCGGGGCACGGGGAGAGGAAAGACTCAGCGTTGGCGTTGGACGCGGCGTTCGTCCCAGACCGGTTCCTGGGTCTCGCGTACGTGGCCGTCCGAGCCGAACACCAGGTAGCGGTCGAAGGCGCGGGCGAACCAGCGGTCGTGGGTGACGGCGAGGACCGTGCCCTGGAAGGACTCCAGGCCTTCCTGGAGGGCCTCCGCGGACTCCAGGTCGAGGTTGTCCGTCGGCTCGTCGAGCAACAGGGCCGTGCAGCCCGCCAGTTCGAGCAGCAGGATCTGGAAGCGGGCCTGCTGGCCGCCGGAGAGCCGGTCGAAGGTCTGCTCGGCCTGGGCGGTCAGCTCGTACCGCCGCAGTCGTGACATCGCGGCCCCGCGGTCCTGGGCGTGTTCGCGCCACAGGACGTCGAGGAGCGTACGGCCGAAGAGCTCCGGGTGCGCGTGGGTCTGCACGAAGTGGCCGGGGACGACGCGCGCCCCGAGCTTCCACTCCCCGGTGTGCGCCACGGAGTCCCCGGCGAGGAGCCGCAGGAAGTGCGACTTGCCGGAGCCGTTGGAGCCGAGCACGGCGACCCGTTCGCCGTAGAACACCTCCAGGTCGAACGGTTTCATCAGGCCGGTGAGTTCGAGCCCGGCGCAGGTGACCGCGCGGACGCCGGTGCGGCCGCCGTGCAGGCGCATCGTGATGTCCTGCTCGCGGGGCGGCTCGGGCGGCGGTCCGGCTTCCTCGAACTTGCGGAGCCGGGTCTGCGCGGCCGCGTACCGGGAGGCCATCTCGTGGCTGACGGCGGCCGCCTGGCGGAGGTTGATCACGAGCTTCTTCAGCTGGGCGTGCTTCTCGTCCCAGCGGCGCCGCAACTCCTCGAAGCGGGCGAAGCGTTCGCGTCGCGCCTCGTGGTACGTGGAGAAGCCGCCGCCGTGCACCCACGCGTCGGCGCCCGCGGGGCCCGGCTCCACGCTGACGATCTTCTCGGCGGCGCGGGCGAGGAGTTCACGGTCGTGGGAGACGAAGAGGACGGTCTTGCGGGTCTCCCGCAGCTTCTCCTCCAGCCAGCGCTTGCCCGGCACGTCCAGGTAGTTGTCGGGCTCGTCGAGCAGCAGGACCTCGTCGGGGCCGCGCAGCAGCGACTCCAGGACGAGGCGTTTCTGCTCGCCGCCGCTGAGGGTGCGCACGTCGCGGAACTGGGCCTTGTCGTAGGGCACGCCGAGGGCGGCCGTGGTGCACATGTCCCAGACCGTCTCCGCCTCGTACCCCTGCGCCTCGGCCCAGTCGGAGAGGGCCTGCGCGTACTGGAGCTGGGCGGCCTCGTCGTCGACGGTCATGATCAGGTGCTCGGCGGCGTCGACGGCCTGCGCGGCCTCGCGGATGCGCTGCGGGGCGACGGACACGAGCAGGTCGCGGACCGTCGTCTCGTCGCGCACGGAGCCCACGAACTGCGGCATGACGCCGAGGCCGCCGGTGACGGTGACGGAGCCGCCGTGCGGCTTGAGCTCGCCGGAGAGCAGCCGCAGCAGGGTCGTCTTGCCCGCGCCGTTCGGGCCGACGAGCGCGACGACCGCGCCCTCACCCACCCGGAACGAGACGTCGCCGAGCAGCGTGCGCCCGTCGGGGAGGTGGTACTCGAGGTGTGCGGCTTCCAGATGACCCATGGTTCCGCATTCTCGACGGGCGGCGGCGAGCGGGGCAAACGCGTTTCCCGACCCAGCCATGGTGTCCACATGGCAAGACGATGGGTCTCATTATTCGACATGATCGCGTACGGTGCTGTCATCGCCCCCGGGCCGTACGGGCCCTGGGTTCGTCGCGTTCGAGTGAGGAGACCGCGCCATGTCGAAGGAGACCGCCGTCTACACCCACGGGCACCACGCGTCCGTGCTGCGCTCGCACACCTGGCGGACCGCCGCCAACTCCGCCGCGTATCTGCTCGGCGAGCTCAAGCCGCACATGGCCGTCCTGGACGTCGGCTGCGGTCCCGGCACGATCACCGCCGACCTGGCCGCCCTCGTCCCCGAAGGCCGGGTCACCGGCGTCGACGCGGCGCCCGGCATCCTCGACCGGGCCCGCGCCACGGCGGCCGAACGCGGCCTGGACAACGTGGAGTTCGCGGTCGCCGACGTGCACGCGCTCGACTTCCCGGACGCCACGTTCTGCGTGGCCCACGCCCACCAGGTGCTGCAGCACGTCGGCGACCCGGTGCAGGCGCTGCGCGAGCTGCGGCGCGTGGTGAAGCCCGGCGGCATCGTCGCCGTACGGGACTCCGACTACGCGGCGATGACCTGGTACCCGCAGGTGCCGGGCCTCGACGACTGGCACGGGCTGTACCAGCGGGTGGCCCGGGCCAACGGCGGCGAGCCGGACGCGGGCCGCAGGCTCAAGTCCTGGGCGCTCGAGGCCGGGTTCACGGACATCACGGCGACGTCCTCGACCTGGACGTACACCACGGACGAGGAGCGCGCCTGGTGGAGCGGCCTGTGGGCGGAGCGCACCACGGACTCCGCGTACGCCCGCCGCGCCACCGAGGGCGGGCACGCGGACGAGGCGCAGCTGGCGGAGATCGCGGACGCGTGGCGCACGTGGGGCGAGGCGCCGGACGGCTGGTTCGCGGTGCTGCACGGGGAGCTGCTCTGCCGGGTCTGAGCACCCCTCCGCCCTGGGGAACAGGAACCGACACGCGGCCGGAAAGCACCCCTGGCAGTTGATTCAGTGAGCAACTAGCCTCGCCGAGCATGCAGCCTCAACTGGGTTCGGCACGGGGAAAGTTGATGGCCACGACGGCCGCGACCGTCGGGCTCGCGCTGGCGGCCGCCGGTTGCTCCGGGTCCGGGGAGAGATCCGGCGGCAAGGCGGGCGGCCTGGAGAAGAGCACGGTGACCGTCGCCTCGCTGCCGCTGGTGGACGTGGCGCCGCTGCATGTCGCCCTCGACCGGAAGCTCTTCGAGAAGGAGGGGCTGACGGTGCGGGTCAAGCCCGTGCAGCAGTCCGTGCAGGCCCTGCCCGCGCTCGCCAACGGGCAGCTCGACGTCATCGCCGGCGCCAACTACGTCACGTTCCTGCAGGCCCGCGAGAAGGGAACGCTCGCACCACGGATCCTCGCCGAGGGCGCCACGCTCTCGGCGGGGATGATGGACGTCGTCGTACCGAAGGACTCCCCGATCAAGGACGCCGCCGACCTCAAGGGCAAGTCGGTGGCGGTGAACATCCTCAACAACATCCAGTCGCTCACCTTCGACGCGGTGCTGGCGCAGCGGAAGGCCGGGCCGGTGAAGTACCGGCAGATCCCGTTCCCGCAGATGGGCGTCGCCCTGGAGGAGAAGCAGGTGGACGCCGCGCATGTCGCGGAGCCGTTCCTGTCGGACCTGAAGAGGAAGCTCGGCGCGCGCGTCGTCGCCGAGGGCGGGGCGTCCCCCGTCGAGGGCCTGCCGATCAGCGGGTACGTCAGCACCGACACGTTCGCCGAGCAGAACCCGCGTACCGCCGCCGCGTTCGGGCGGGCGATCCGCAAGGCGCAGGCGCTCGCCGAGCGGGACCGCGCGGCGGTCGACGCGGTCCTCCCCGGGTACGCGCGCATCAGCCCCGAGCAGGCCCGCGACCTGACCCTGCCCGGCTACCCGGACGACACGGACCCGGCGCGGCTGCGGAAGCTGGTCGACCTGATGGTGCGGGACGGGCTGCTGAAGAAGCCCGTCGAACCGGCCGAGCTGACGGGCCGTTGAGGGGCGGGCGGCGCCGGTGACGCATCTGCACCGCTGGGGCGTGCTCGTCCTGGCCGTCCTCGCCTGGCAGTTGACGGCCGGGGCGCACGGCAGCGTGTTCTTCCCGCCGCCCGCGACGATCGCCGCGCACATGCACGGAATGTGGTTCGACGGGCCCGTCGCGCACGCCTTCCTGTCCGACACGGCGGTCGGGAACATCCTGCCGAGCGTCGCCCGGATGGGCGCCGGGTTCCTGATCGCCGCAGCGCTCGGCGTGGCCCTCGGCCTGGCCGTCGGACGGTCCGCGTACGCGCACGCGGCGCTCGACCCGGTGCTGCAGTTCGCCCGCGCGGTGCCGCCGCCCGCGCTGGTGCCGGTGTTCGTGGTGTTCCTGCAGTTCGGTACGCAGATGCAGGTGACGTCCATCGTGTTCAGCGCGGTGTGGCCGGTGCTGATCAACACGGCGGAGGGGGCGCGGTCCGTGGACCCGGTGCAGCTGGAGACGGCCCGGGTGTACGGGCTCGGCGGGCTGCAGCGGGTGCGGCTGCTGCTGATCCCCGCCGCGCTGCCGAAGATCTTCGCGGGCCTGCGGCTCTCGCTGTCGCTGTCGCTGATCCTGATGGTCTTCTCCGAGCTGCTGCCCGGCACGGCCGACGGGCTCGGCTTCCAGCTCACCGACGCGCAGAGCCGCTCCGACCTGCTGACCGTCTGGTCGGTGATCGTGCTCCTCGGCGTCCTCGGGTACCTGTGCAACGCGGCGCTGCTCGCGGTGGAGCGGCGGGCCCTCGCGTGGCACACGGGGGCGCGGGGCGGCTGACCCCGTACGGCCTGTGACCATCTCCCCTTCGGAGCAAAGGAGTTGCCCATGACGACAGCACCGACGACGACCGTGCGGGAAGCGGTCCTCGACCTGTGCCGCCGCACCGGCATGACCACGGTGTTCGGCAACCCCGGCTCCACGGAGCTGCGCATGCTCCGCGACTGGCCCGCCGACTTCCGATACGTGCTCGCGCTGCAGGAGTCCCTGGCCGTCGCGATGGCCGCCGGGCACGCGCTCGGCACGGGCCGCGCCGGGCTTGTGAGCCTGCACTCGGCGGGCGGGGTCGGACACGGCCTGGGCGCGGTGTTCAACGCGTACCGCGACCGAGTGCCCGTGGTGGTCGTCGCCGGGCAGCAGTCCCGCTCGCTGCTGCCCCTGCACCCGTTCCTCGGCGCCGACGAACCCGCCGAGTTCCCGCGCCCGTACGTGAAGTGGAGCCGCCAGACCGCGCGGGCCGAGGACGTACCGGCCGCGCTCGCCGAGGCGCACCGGGTGGCGATGACGCATCCGCGCGGGCCGGTGTTCCTGTCCGTGCCGGAGGACGACTGGGACGCGCCCGCCGCGCCCGTGCCGCCGCGTGCCGTGCACGGCGCCTTCACGGCCGCCCCGGACGCGCTCGCCGAGCTCGCCGCCCGCCTCGACGACTGCGCGCGGCCCGCGCTGGTCGTCGGGCCGGGCGTGGACGACGAGGGAGCGGTCGACGCGGTGGTGGCGCTCGCCGAGCGGACCCGTGCCGGGGTGTGGATCAGCCCGATGTCGGGCCGCTCCGGCTTCCCCGAGACGCATCCGCTGTTCCAGGGCTTCCTGCCGCCGGTGCGCGGGCAGTTGGCGGACCGGCTCGCCGGGCACGACGTGGTGGTGGCGCTCGGCGCGCCGCTGTTCACGTACCACGTCAGCGGCGACGGGCCACTGCTGCCCGACGACTGCGAGCTGTTCCACCTCGACTGCGACCCGGCGCAGGCGGCGTGGCTGCCGGTCGGCACGAGCGTCCTGACGACGCTGCGGGCTGGCGTGGAGAGCCTCACGTCGCTGCTGAAACCGACGACCCGCCCCACGCCTCCCCCGCGCCCGCAGGTCGCGCGGGCGGTGCCGACGGACCCGCCGTCCGCCGCGTACGTCCTGGACGCCCTGGCCGAACTGCTGCCGCCGGAACGGGTGTTGGTGGAGGAGGCGCCCAGTCACCGGGAGGCGCTGCACGCGCGGGTGCCGGTCCGGCGGGCCGGGGCGTTCCTCACCACCGGCAGCGGCGCCCTCGGCTGGGGCCTGCCCCTGGCCGTCGGCCGTGCGCTCGCCGGGGACGGGCGGGTGGTGTGCGTGGTGGGCGACGGGTCGGCGCTGTACTCGGTCCAGGCACTGTGGACGGCGGTACGGCACCGCGCTCCGGTCACGTTCGTGCTGCTCGACAACGGGGGATACGAGGCCGTCAAGGCGCTGGGGCGGCGGCTCGGGGCGGAGTCCGTGCCGGGCACGGACATCACCGGGATCGACTTCCCGGCCCTCGCGACGTCCTTCGGCTGCCCGTCCACGGAGATCGAGACCCCGGAACGGCTTCGGCCCGAGTTGCTGCGGGCGCTGGAACCTGCCGGTGGGGGGCCGGTGTTGGTACGGGTACGAGTCCGACGCGAGACCGGTTCCGCCTACCCCGACTGACGTCCCCCAGGGGGCTCCGCCCCGGCCCCCGGCTCCTCAATCGCCGGAGGGGCTATCGGGGTGCGTCGTGGGTGAGCTGTGCCCCGACAGGGGCGCGGGGAACTGCGCGAGCGACCACGACGGCGCGGCAGCCGAAGAGAAACCGGGGGCGGGGCGCAGCCCCGAAAAGCTCAGGCCACCGGCTTGCGGTCCGCGTACTCGAAGATGGAACCGTCCGGGTGCAGAGCGATCAGATTGCGGCCGACCGGCGTCGCCACAGGCCCCGCGACGACCTGTGCCCCGGACGCGGTGAGCGTCTTGTGCGCCTCGTCGACATCCGGCACAGCCACCGTCGCCGTCACCTTCCGCAACACGTCCAGCTCGGCCGCGGGCCCGCTCATCAGGAGGAAGCAGCCGACGGCGGCCACGGACACCCCGCCGCGGTCGAACCGCTGCGCCGCGGTGCCGGTCAGCTGCTCGTAGAACGCGACGGCGGCGTCCAGGTCCTCGACGCAGATACGCAGCGTGGTTCCCAGGATCTCCATACGGGGCAGGGTAGTTGGCCCCACCGGAACGTGTGATCGTTTCGACCGGATCGGGCCGCACGGGACCGCCCCGAACCTCCCTCGACCTCCCCGGCCCTCCCCCGGCCCTCGACGACCAGGGCGCCCCACATCCCGTATGTCCACGTTTGGCGCCTGCCCCCAGGGGCACCCGGAGCCGGGTCCGACCGCAACCCCCGGAGGCGTTCCGTGAGCCGATCCCGTGTCGTCGTCGTAGGGGCCGGCTTCGCCGGTTACCGGGCCGCCCGCACGCTCAGCAGGGTGGCCCACGACCGGGCCGAGGTCGTCCTGCTCAACCCCACCGACTACTTCCTGTATCTGCCCCTGCTCCCCCAGGTCGCCACCGGCGTGCTGGAACCACGCAGGGTCACCGTCTCCCTGCCCGGCACCCTGCCCCGCGTACGGCTCGTGCTCGGCGAGGCGGACGAGGTGGACCTGGACGGGCGGCGCGTGCACTACCGGGACCCGGAGGGCGGGCGCGGGCAGCTCGCGTACGACCGGCTGGTCCTGGCCGTCGGCAGCGTCAACAAACTGTTGCCGGTGCCGGGGGTCGCGGAGAACGCGCACGGCTTCCGCGGCCTGCCCGAGGCGCTCTACCTGCGCGACCACATCACCCGGCAGCTGGAGCTCGCGGCCGCCGCCGACGACCCGGGCGAGTGCCGGGCCCGCTGCACCTTCGTGGTGGTCGGCGCGGGCTACACCGGCACCGAGGTCGCCGCGCAGGGCAAGCTCTTCACCGACGCGCTCGCGGCGAAGCGTCCGCTGCGCGCGGGCGTCGAGCCGAGCTGGCTGCTCCTGGACATCGCCGACCGCGTCCTACCCGAGCTCGACCCGCGGCTCTCCCGTACGTCCGCCCGGGTCCTGGCGCGCCGCGGTGTGGAGGTGCGCACGGGCACGTCCGTCGAGAAGGCCACTCCGGAGGGGGTGCGCCTGGACGACGGGCGGTTCGTGCCGAGCCGCAGCCTGATCTGGTGCGTCGGCGTGCGCCCGGACCCGCTGGTCGCCCAGCTGGGGCAGCCCGTCGAGCGCGGCCGGCTGCTCGTCGACCCACAGCTGAACGTGCCCGGCAGGCCGGAGGTGTTCGCGTGCGGTGACGCGGCGGCCGTGCCCGATCCGGACGAGCCGGACACGTACGCGCCGATGACCGCTCAGCACGCCTGGCGGCAGGGGGCCGTCGCCGGGCGGAACGTCGCGGCGTCCCTCGGCGTCGGCACGCCGATCGTGCACCGGCACCGTGACCGCGGCTTCGCCGTCGACCTGGGCGGGGTGCGGGCCGCCGCCAACCCGTGGGGCGTGCCCCTCGCCGGCCCGCTCGCCGCCGCCGTGACCCGCGGCTACCACCTCGCCGCGCTGCCCGGCAACCGCGTCCGCGTCGCCGCCGACTGGCTGCTCGACGCCGTACTGCCGCGCCAGGCCGTGCAGTTGGGGCTGGTCAGGGCCGCCTCGGTGCCGCTCGACACGGACGCCCCGGAACTCGCCCGCGTACCGGTCCCGGACACGTCCGCCGACTCCTCCGCGGGCACCACCCCGAACACCTCCGCGGGCACCTCCGCCGGTACGTCCCCGCAGCCGGACGACAGGAAGGACTGAGCCCGCCATGGCACCCTCGGAACCCGCCACCGCCCCCGCCGCCGCCCCGGCCCTCTCCTCCGCCGAACTCGCCGAGCTGGCCCAGCAGTTCAGGGTCGACTCCGTGCGCATGGCCGCCGCGGCCGGGTCCGGGCATCCGACGTCGTCGATGTCGGCCGCCGAACTGCTCGCGGTGCTGCTCGGCCGGCACTTCCGGTACGACTTCGGCTGGCCCGAGCACCCCGGCAACGACCGCTTCGTCCTGTCCAAGGGGCACGCCTCACCCCTCCTGTACGCCGCGTTCAAGGCGGCCGGCGCGATCAGCGACGACGAGATGATGACGTTCCGGCGCCGGGGCAGCCGCCTGGAGGGCCACCCCACGCCGCAGCGGCTGCCGTGGGTCGAGGTCGCCACCGGCTCGCTCGGCCAGGGCCTGCCCGTCGGCGTGGGCCTCGCGCTCGCCGCCGCCCGCCTGGAGGAGGGCGACCACCGGGTGTGGGTGCTGTGCGGCGACAGCGAACTCGCCGAAGGCTCCGTCTGGGAGGCCGCCGAGCACGCCGCGTACGAGCACCTCGAACGGCTGACGCTGCTCGTCGACGTCAACCGGCTCGGCCAGCGCGGCCCCACCCGGCACGGCCACGACCTGTCCGCGTACGCCCGGCGCTTCGCCGCGTTCGGCTGGCACACCGTGGAGGTCGACGACGGGCACGACGTCGACGCCCTCGACCGCGCCTTCAACGAGGCCCGCTCCACCGCCGGGCAGCCCACCGTGATCCTCGCCCGCACCCTCAAGGGCAAGGGCGTCGCCGCCGCCGAGGACCGGGAGGGCCTGCACGGCAAGCCGCTGCCCGACCCGGAGGCCGCGGTCGAGGAGCTGGGCGGCGTACGCGACCTGCACGTCCGCGTCCAACACCCGGGCGTGCCCCGCGAGTTGCGGCCCGCCCACCGGGGCGCCCTCGACCTCCCGCACTACGCCCCCGGCACCCACAAGTCCACCCGCGACGCCTACGGGGCCGCCCTCACCGCGCTCGGCACGGCCCGCGAGGACGTCGTCGCCCTCGACGGCGAGGTCGGCGACTCGACCCGCACACAGCTCTTCGCCGAGGAACACCCCGAGCGGTACTTCGAGTGCTACATCGCCGAACAGCAACTCGTCGCCACCGCCACCGGCATGGCCGTACGCGGGTACCTCCCGTACGCCGCCACCTTCGCCGCGTTCCTCACCCGCGCCCACGACTTCGTCCGCATGGCCTCCGTCAGCGGGGCCTCGCTCGTCCTGGTCGGCTCGCACGCCGGGGTCGGCATCGGCGAGGACGGGCCGTCGCAGATGGGGCTCGAAGACCTGGCGATGTTCCGGGCGGTGCACGGCTCCACCGTCGTCTACCCGTGCGACGCCAACCAGACCGCCCAGCTCGTCGCGGAACTCGCCCAGCAGACCGGCATCCGCTACCTGCGCACCACCCGCGGCGACACCCCCGTCGTCTACACGCCGGGCGAGCGCTTCCCGATCGGCGGGAGCAAGGTGCTGCGCGCCCACGACGAGGACCGCCTCACCGTCGTCACCGCGGGCGCGACCGTCCACGAAGCCCTCGCGGCGGCGGACGCGCTGGCGGCGTACGGGATCCACGTACGGGTCGTCGACCTCTACTCCGTCAAGCCCGTCGACCGGGCCACGCTCCGGGAAGCGGCCGAGCAGACCGGCTGCCTGCTCACGGTCGAGGACCACCGGGAGGAAGGCGGCATCGGCGACGCCGTGGCCTGCGCGTTCGCCGACGGGAGCCCGCCCCCGCGGCTGATCCGCCTGGCGGTCCGCACGATGCCGGGGTCGGCCACGCCCGCCGAGCAGTTGCGCTCCGCGGGGGTTGATGCGGAGGCGATTGCTGCGGCGGGCCGCGTGCTCCTGGGCGAGGCCCTGACCCCCTGACCCCCAGGGGCTCCCCCCGGCCCCGGCTGTCTTTCGGCTGCCGCGCCGTCTGGGTTGCTCGCGCAGTTCCCCGCGCCCCTGACGGGGCACGCCCCTGCCCCCTCGGCCCGTCACCCGGCTGCCGCGCCGCCGTGGTTCCTCGCGCAGTTCCCCGCGCCCCTGACGGGGCACGTCACCCGTCCCCCTCCCCCCGCCGCCGCTGTGGGCAGGCGTTCCGCAAGGGCGGAACGGGTGGGCACAGCGGCGGCCACCACGACGGCGCCGCAGACGACGACGCACCCGATAGCCCCTCCGGCGATTGAGGAGCGGGGGCCGGGGGCGGAGCCCCCTGGGGGTGGGTTACTTGGGGCGCATGCGGAAGTCGTAGGGGGGTGGCGGGGGTTCGCCCGTCAGGCGTTGCCACAGGTTGCCCACCCCCTCCGCCCCCTCCCGGAGGTCCGCCACTTCGAAGCCCTCGTCGTAGACCGCCCGGGCCCCCGCCGTGTCGCCCTCCGCCAGGAGCAGCTGGGCCAGCAGGAAGCGGAAGCGGCCCCGGGCGCGGATCCGCGGGGGCAGGCGGTCCCAGACCGTGCGGGCCGCCGGCGTGCGGCCGGCGTCGAGCAGCGCCTCCAGGGCCTCCCCGGCCAGGGCGACCGCGGCGGGGGACGAGTCCTCCGCGCCCAGCCCGTCGAACGCCGCCGCGTACCGCTCCGCCGCCCGTTCCCGCTGCCCCGCCTGCGCGTCCGCCACGGCGAGGCAGCGCAGCAACTGCCAGTCGTGGGGCGCGTGTTGGAGTCCGCGTTCCCAGCTGCGCACCGCCTGGGCCCGGTCGCCCGCATGCCACTGGGCGACGCCGAGGTGGTACTCGGTGGCGGGGTCCGCGGGTGCCGTCTCCAGCATGTCCCGCCAGGCCCGCCCGACCGGCGTCGGCCCGTGCGGCGCGTCCGGCGCGGTCGTCGGCGGCAGCGCCCCGCCCCGCAACAGCTCGGTCCACGGCGCCTGTTCGGGTCCGAGTGTCGACTCGGGGAAGGGCGTGCCCGGCAACTCCAGGCCCGTGCGGAGGAGTTCGAGGGCGCCCCACCCGGAGCCGGTCGCGAGGCGTTCGCCGGGCGGGGTGTCGGCGCGGGTCAGCCACGCCTCGTACGCCGCGTCGACGCCCGGGCGGGGCAGCGCGGTCGCGAGCCGGGCGGAGACCTCCGTGCGGGCTGCCGCCCAGTCCGTGCCGTGCACGCGGTCCGCGTCGGCGGCGAGCGGCCCGTACGCCTCCAGCCAGCTGAACTCGCTCTCCGCGTCGAGCTTGACGTGTTCGAGCTGGGTGCGTGCCAGGCCCGCCTGGATCTCCGCGTACCCCCCGCCGCCGGGCTCGGACAGCCACTCCTGCCAGCGGCGGCCGCCCGCCGCCGTGCCCCAGAGGAACAGTTTGCGGCCGCGCAGCAGGTCGGTGGAGGTCTGCACCAGGCCGTGCCCGTCCGCGTCGAGCGCCGCGATCCAGCGGCGTTCGCCGTCGGGCAGCTCGTAGAAGTAGTCCGCCGGGTAGGTGCCGTTCAGCGGGTACGAGCGGTCGACGCCGTCGGACACCGGCGCGGGCACCCGGCGCAGGGCGTGCTCGTACCCGAAGTGCCAGGCCTCGTCGGCCGGTACGAGGACGCGGTGCTCCTCGGGCACGGCGATGTTGGACCACCAGTAGACGGGCGCGGGCCGCTCGTGCGGGTTGCGGACGCGGACGCCGACGTACAGGAAGTCCGAGCCGTCCGGCAGCCACAGGTCGACCTGGAACGGCAGGTCGCGCAGCCGTTCCCACTCCCAGAGGCGGAGCATCGGCGTGCCGTCGGGGCCGGGGACGGGCGCGGCGTGCAGGGGCGCGCAGGACAGGGTGGTGTGGCCGGTGGCGCCGATGTTCCACTCGATGCCGCCGGAGAACCAGGCGCCGTTGAGGGCGAACGCGGCGGGCTGGAACACCGGGTTGCGGTACAGGAGTTCACGCCCGGTCGGCTTGTGCAGCAGCGACTGGATGCGGCCGCCGAGGCCGGGCAGGACGGTGACGCGCAGCCGGTCGTTCTCCAGGACGAGGGTGTCGAGGGTGAGCTCGGTCCGGTCCCGCCCGTACCCGTCGAGGCGGCGCACCGGCAGGATGCTGCGCAGCGGCTCGTACCCGATCTGGCGGGCCATGTCGCGGGGCAGGCCGGCGCGTGTGCGGTCGTCGACGGTGTGCGCGTCGGCCGGCGGGCGCAGGGCGGGCAGCGGGTTCTCCGGGCCGACCTGCGCGCCCGGGAGGGTCAGTTCACCGGGTCGGATCGTCGTCATCCGTCCATGGAACCGTCCGGGGGCGTCGCGCGGCCAGGGGGCGCCGCCCACGAGTTCAGGGTGTGAGGGCCGCGACGAGCAGGTCGGCGAGGAGCGCCCCGGCCGTGCCGTCGGGGTCGAGGTCCGGGTCGTAGATGGTGACGTTGAGGCCGACGCAGCGTTCGGACGACAGCAACTCGCCCAGTACGGCGGCGAGTTCGTCGGGGTGCAGGCCGTCCGGGTCGGGGGCGTCGACTGCGGGCATGACGCCCGGGTCGAGGACGTCCGCGTCGAGGTGCACCCAGTACCCGTCGAGTCCGGACTCCTCGTAGCCCTGGCGTACGGCGCGGGCGAGTGCGGCGGGGCCCCAGGCGCGGAGCTCGCCGACGCTCAGGGTGGGGATCTTCAGCTCGGCCAGTTCGGGCCGGTCGGGGTCGTCGTCCCTGAGGCCGATGACGCGTACGTCCTCGTCCCGCAGATACGGGCCGAGGCCCTCGATGTCGCTGAGGTCCGGCTGTCCGCGGCCGGTGCCGAGGGCCAGTTCCTCGCCGCCGGCCGCGCCGATCCGGTCGGAGTTGCCGGGGTGGCGGAAGTCCGCCGAGCCGTCGATCGCGGCGAGCCCGTACCGTCCGAGGCGGCGCAGGGCGAGGGAGGCGCCGAGCTGGATGGAGCAGTCGCCGCCGAGGACCAGCGGGAAGTCCCCGGCCGTGAGGTGCCGCTCGATCCGGTCGGCGAGCTTCGGGGTGTACGCGGCGATGGCGGCGGCGTTGAACACCCCGTCGCCCTCCTGCCAGTCGCCGAGGTCGTAGCGCGGCGGTACGACGACGCCGCCCTCGAACGCGCCGAGCCGGGCGACGACCCGCTGCTCGCGCAGGGCCCCGGCGAGCTTGTAGCAGCCGGGCACGGCGCCGGGGGCGGGCGGGCGCAGGCCGAGGTTGGAGGGTGCGTCGATGACCACGATGCGTCGCATACGCCCCATCCTGTGCGCCCCCGGCCGGGCCCTCAACCGCTGCCGGAGGGGCTCCCGCGTCCCGCCCGACGGCAGGGTGCGCCACGAGCGCGGGTCGCCGCCCGCGTCACATCGGCCACCACGCGAGGGCGAACAGCGCCGAGCCGAGCAGGGCGGGCAGCACGAGCCGGGACTGCTTGCCCACACCGAAGGCCGCGCCGAACGCGGTGAAGACGAGGGTGAGCATCCCGGCGAGCCCGGCGAGCAGCCGCAGCGCCTGGTGCAGCGGCATGTCCTGCGCGACCTGCGTGCTGGTGACGATGAACGCGATGACCGCGGCCAGCAGGCCGAGGCTGCCGAGGGTCTCCGAGCGCAGCCGGCCGATCTCCTGCTGCTCGTGCGCGCGGGCCTCCTGCATGGCCTGGTCCACCTGCGTCCGCATACCCGCCTCCAGCCGGTCGGCCGTGGCCCGCAGCCCGCTGCGGATCGCCTGGGTCTCGCGGCGCAGCACGATGTCGGCCCGGATGCGGTGGTACTCGACGACCCGCACCGCGTATCCGCTGCGTGCCGAGTCCTCCAGGTCCATGGCCCGCTGGATCGAGGCGAGCGCGGTGTCGAAGTCGCCGACGAGCGCGGCGAGTTGGGCCCGCACCGCGCGGTACCGGGGCTGCTCGGGGCTGATCTCGGTGGCCCGCTCGACCTGGGTGAGCGCAGCCCGCAGGTCCGCCTCCGCGACCTCGGCGCCGCTCCACCCGTACTCGGCGAGCACGCGCGCGTGGTGGGCGACGAGCGCCAGGTTCCCCGGGTACGCCGCGAGCGCGACGGCCGCGTGCCGCAGCGCGGCGGACAGGTCGGGCCCCATCGGGTCGAGCAGGGCCAGGTCCGATTCGAGGAGCGCCCGCATCGGCACGTCGGCGAACCGTCCGGAGTGCCGCAGATACGTCTCCCGGAACCGGCTCCCGTCGAGGGCGCGCCGGTGCCGGGCGAGCAGGACGTAGAGGGCGTTGAAGGCGCGGGTGCGGTCGCCGTCGTCGCCGACCAGCTCCTCCAGCGGTCGCAGGTCGGCCTCGGTGAGCGACGTGCACACGGCCATGGCCGCGCTGTGGTGTTCCGCGGACTCCAGGGGCGGGAGGGCGCCCAGGGCCGCGGTGATCTCCCCCGGTGACATGGTGATCACAGTAGCGAGGAGGTGGGCGGCACGACAGAGGGGGCAGGTCAACTACCGGCGAGGGGTGGTCAGTTGGGGGTCTCGTCCAGCATCTCCCGGGTGAGCGCCCACCGTTCGTGGTCGCGCCAGGCCCCGTCGACGTACAGGAAGTCCGGGGAGAAGCCCTCCAGGCGGAAGCCGGTGCGGCGGGCGAGGGCGATGGAGGCGTGGTTGCCGGGCTGGACGTTGATCTCCAGTCGGTGCAGTCCGAGGCCGGGCCCGAGGGCGTACCGGACGAGCAGGCCGAGGCCCTCCGTCATCAGCCCGCGTCCGGCGGCGTGCGCGAAGGCCCCGTAGCCGAGGGCGCCGCACTGGAAGGCGCCCCCGACGATGTTGTTGACGTTGACGAACCCCGCCGGCCGTCCGGAGTCCCGTTCGCAGACGAGGAACCCGGCGCGTGCGGGCTCCTCGATCAGGCGGGTCGCGTACGCCTGGAACTCCTCGGCCGTGCGCGGCGGCGCCAGCCACGGGTGGTGCAGGTCGCGGCTCTGCCGGGCGAACGCGGTGAACGCCTCGCCGTCGGCGTACGTGAGGGGCCGGACGGCGACGCGCGGCCCGAGGGCGAGGGGGCGGGAGTCTTCAGGCATCCCCGCAGCGTACGAGGCGGGCAGCCCGGGCGTGACATGTGGCCGTCACTTGCGGCGCCGCACGAAGTAGGCCCCGCACAGCGCGCCGATCACCGCGGTGGCGAGGAGCGCCGTCCACAGCGGCATCGTCACCTCGGGGATCAGCAGCCGGATCTTGGTGTGGTGAGTGTTCTCGAAGATGAAGACGAGGCCGAGGACGCCGAGCACGGCGACCGTCACCCGCGACGGCGTGAGGAGCCCCTGCCTCTTCCCTCCGCCCTTGCCGCCGCCGTTCGTGCCGCCGCTGTGCGCGCTGGGGCTCATGGTGGACCCTTCCGTCGGTGCAGTGGGTCCACCGTGTGCGGCCGCTCACCGCCGCGCACGGCGAGCGGCCCGTACGGGCTACGGACGGGCCCGCGGGGGTGGCGCCTACCGCACGACGGGCAGCTGGAGCACGCCCGTGTCGCCCGGCTCGTGCGTGACGGTCACCGGCTTGACGCCCCGGTTGCCGTAGTACGCGTCGTCGCTGGCGGCGATCACGAACCGGAGGCGGTGGCCCTTCTCGTACCGGTGCACGACGCCCGGCAGGGTCACCGTGAAGGGGCGGGTCACGTCGGGCACGCGCGCGGGGGCGACGAGGCGGTGGACGAGGGTCTTGGTGCCGTCGGGCGCCACGTCGTACAGCTTCGCGAAGAGCACCAGCTGGTCCGCGGCGTCCCCGGAGTTCTGCACCCGCTCGGCGGCCGGCGAGACGACCTTCAGGGTCGCCTTCGGGGCGCCGACGACGTCGGTGTCCTCGGCGAGCGGCTCGCTGGTCCAGTCGAGATACGTGCCCTTGGTGTCGCGCGGCGCCGGGTCGGAGAGGCCGATGATCCCGGCGAGGGAGCTCTCCGAATGGCTGGTCGGCACCAGCCAGTTGCGGTACTCGCGGCTGCCGCGGGCGACCTTGGCGCGGTTGTCGACGAGCTTGCCGTCCCCGGACAGGTACAGCTTCTGCGACAGCGCGGGCAGCGACTCGGCGGTGGCGTACGCGTCCGGGCCGGACTGCCAGTCGCGGTAGTACGCGAAGTCGGGGCCGGTGTCGACGTCCTGCCGCTGCCGCAGGTACCGGTCGAACCAGGCGAGGATGCGCTTGCCGACGTACGAGGTCTCCAAGTTGCCCTCGCCCAGGTCGAGTTCGCCGGACGCCGGGTCGGTCATGCCGCCGCTGTGGCCCCAGGACTGCCACACCATCTTGGCCTCGGTGCCCTGCTTCTTCAGCGTCTCGTAGGTGGCGGTGGCCTCGTTGAGGTTGAACAGGGTGTCCGCCTGCCCCTGCACGAGCAGCGTCGGCGCCTTCACCCGGTGCAGATACGAGACGGGCGAGACGCTGCGCGCGAACTCCAGCATCTCGGCGGTGCGGTCGGCCGGGTACCGCTTCTGGTCGAGGAGCCGCTTCGTCTCGCAGGCCCCGGCCACGAAGTGCAGGCACCCGGAGTCGCCGAGCCGCGACGGGTCGAGGCTCGGATGCAGCAGCCCCTGCGCCTCCCCGATGAGGAAGAACCCGTTGGTCCACTGGTACTTGTACGCGCCGGGGGTGTCGGAGGAGACGCCGTCGGTCTGCGCCGTGTTGTTCGGGTCGAGGGAGTACGCGAGGTCGTTCCAGGTGATCAGCGGGACGAGGGCGTCGACGCGCCGGTCCTGCGCGGCCGTGGCCATCTGGACGGCGCCGCCGTACGAGCCGCCGATCATGCCGACGCGCGGGTCGCCGGCCGCGTCCGCGGTGACGAAGTCGGCCTTCGTGCCGTCGTCGGCGGCACGGGTGCCCGCGAGGAAGTCGACCAGGTGGGAGGCGGCCCGGCCGTCGTGCTCGGGGGCGTCGAGGGAGATGGGGCAGCCGCTCTTGCCGAAGCCGAGGCCGGAGTAGGCGAGCGCCACGTAGCCGCGCTCGGCGAAGGCCTTGGCGGTGGCGTCGGTGGAGCCGTCGGCCTTGCTGCCGCCGAAGCCGTTGGTGGTGAGCACGGCGGGTGCCGTGTGCCCGGCGTCGACGCCTTCGGGCCGGTAGAGGTCGGCGTCCACGGTGCAGGTGCGGCCGCCCGCGTCGACGGTGAACTTCAGTGGTGTGACGGTGAATTCGCCGCCCGGAGCGGCGTGTGCGGCGGGCCCCGGCAGCAGCGCGGCGGCGACTGCGGCCGCGGCGACGCCGACGGAGAGGGCCAGCGGACTACGGGAACGCGAACCGGAACGGGACAACGCACGACCTCCACGCCGAGGAGCGATTACCGCCGGGTAAGCCGGGGCCGCGCTCATGCTGTGACACGTGTCATGACGGGGTCAACGGTCGTGCACGGTGCACTTGCGGGGAGATTCCGTGAAGGCCTCAGTCGGTCAACGCCGGGCGCAGCAGCCGCAGTTCACCCGCGTCGGCGTCCAACTCGGCCCGTACGCCGAGCGGCAGCGTCAACGCCCCGTCGCAGTGGCCGAAGCCGAAGTGTTCCGCCACGGGGACGCCCAGCGGGGCGAGGAGGTCGGCGAGGGTGGCGCGGACCTCCTCGTACGGGCCGCAGTCCTGCCAGGAGCCGAGGAGGACGCCCGCGACGCCGTCGAGCAGGCCGGAGCGCAGGAGTTGGGTGAGCATGCGGTCGAGGCGGTACGGCTCCTCGCCGATGTCCTCGACGCACAGCAGCCCGCCGCGCGCCGAGCGCCGCCCGGTCGGGGTGGCGAGGTCGGCGGCGAGCATGCACAGGCAGCCGCCGAAGGTGACGCCGCTCGCCCGCCCCGGCACGAGCGGGCCGGCGCCGGGCAGCCCGGTGACCGTCTGCGTCGCCTCGGGGGTGAACAGGGTGGCCTTGAGGTGCTCGCGGGCCCGTTGCGAGCCGGTGAAGTCGGGGACGGCGACCATCGGGCCGTGCAGGGTGGCGAGCCCGAGACGGACGGCGAACGCCTCGTGCAGGGACGTGATGTCGCTGTACCCGACGAACACCTTGGGCCCGGCGGCGCGCAGCGCGTCCCAGTCGAGCAGGTCCACCATGCGCTGCGCCCCGTAGCCGCCGCGGGCGCACAGCACGCCCGCCACGGTCGGGTCGCACCAGGCCCGCTGCAGGTCGTCGGCGCGCTGCCGGTCGGACGCCGCGAGGTACTCCAACTCCTTGTGCCCCGCGAGGACATGGGGCGCCACGACCGGGTCGAGGCCCCAGCCGCGCAGCACGTCGAGCCCGGCGCCGAGCAGCTCCTCGGGGACGGGGCCGCTGGGCGCGACGACGGCCACCCGGTCACCGGGGACGAGGCGCCGGGGCCGGGTCAGCTCGGGTGTGCGCGCGTGGTCGGCGGTCACCGGCCGAGTTCCAGCGCCTCGACGCCCGCCGGTGCGAAGCCGAACACCTGCCCGTACAGGGAGAGTTCGGCCTCCACGGCGCGGATCATCGTGTCGGCGCGGCGGAAGCCGTGGCCCTCGCCGGGGAAGGCGAGGTACGCGTGCGGCACGCCGCGGCCCTTCATCTGCTCCAGGAAGCGCTCGCACTGCGCGGGCGGGCAGATCACGTCGTCCAGGCCCTGGAGCAGCAGGAACGGTGCGGTGACGCGGTCGGCGTGCCGGACCGGGGAGCGGTCGCGGTAGCGGGCGGGGACCTCGGCGAGCGGGCCGACCAGGGACTCCAGGTAGCGGGACTCGAAGTCGTGGGTCTCGCCGGTGGCGAAGGCGGTGAGGTCGAGGATCGGGTACTTGACGGTGCCGCAGGCGTAGACGTCGGTCGTGGCGAGGGACGCCGCCGCGGTCCAGCCGCCCGCGCTGCCGCCGCGGATCGCGAGGCGGGCCGGGTCGGCGGCGCCCTCGGCGGCGAGGGCGCGGGCGACGGCCGCGCAGTCCTCGACGTCCACCACACCCCACTGCTCGCGCAGCCGGTTCCGGTACTCCCTGCCGTACCCGCTGGACCCGCCGTAGTTGACTTCGGCGACGCCGATGCCGCGGGAGGTGAAGTAGGCGATCTCCAGGTCGAGTACGAGCGGGGCGTGCGCGGTGGGCCCGCCGTGCGCCCACACCACGTAGGGCGGGAGTTCGCCGTCGGGGGCGCGGTGGCCGGGGTTGCGGGGCGGGTAGACGTGGGCGTGCACGTCCCGGCCGTCCGGTCCGGCGAAGGTGCGGATCTGCGGCTCGGGGTAGTACGCGGGGTCGACGGGGTCGGTGTGCCGGTTGCCGATGACGCGGGCGCGGCCGATCGCGGTGCAGAGTTCGACGACCTCGTGCCCGGTGTGCGGTCCGGCGCCGACGCCGACGACGCGGGTGCCGTGCGCGTCGAGCGTCGCCGACCAGGCGGTCCAGGGTCCGGCGGCGTCGACGACCTCGCCGGTCTCGGGGTCGAGGATGCCGAGCGCGGTGGCGCCCTTGCCGTGCACGACGGCGATCAGTCCGTTCGCGAGCGGCGCGAACCAGCGCAGGCCCACTTTCCACAGCGGCCCGGCGAACTCCTCGTCCCGACGGCAGAGTTGGGCGGGCTCGTCCGCCCCCGAGTCATGGACGGCCGTCCGGTACAGGTTCCACCAGCCGCTGCGGTCCGAGGCGTACAGCAGCGTGCCGTCCTCGGCCCACTCGGCCTGCGCGATCGCCTCGTCGGTTCCGCCCGCGACGGTCCGTACGTGCCGGGGTGTGCCGTCCGCGTCGAGTTCGGCGACGCGGAGTTCCGTGCCGTCCCACGGCATCCGCGGGTGGTCCCAGGCCAGCCAGGCCATGCGGCGGCCGTCGGCGGTCAGGCGCGGCCCGGTGACGAACCGGTGCTCGCCGCCGGTGAGTTCCCGTACGCGGCTCCGGTCCTCGGCGGCCGAGCCGTCGAGGGGCACGGCGGCGATGACGCGGCGCACATCGCTCGGGCCCTCGCCGGTGAACTCCTCCAGCACGCACCAGACTTCGCCGAGCTCCGGGCGCAGCCGCGGGTCGGCCCAGCGGAGCCCGCCGCCGAGCGCGGAGGTCGGGGTGAGGGGGCGGGGTGCGGGGGCGCCGGGGCGGTCGGGCTCGTACGCGTACAGGCGCTGGTCGGCAAAGTTCACGAACACCAGCAGCGGGCCGTGCGGGCCGGTGGTCGCGGTCCAGGGCACGCCGCCGTACTCGACGACGCGGCTGCGGACGTTCCACGGCTCGGGCAGCACGGACTCCTCCGCGCCGGAGGGGCGCCTGCGGATCAGGGCGCGGCGGCCGGCCTCGGCGGGGCGCGGGGCGGTCCACCAGACTTCGTCGCCGACGAACGCGACGTACTCGGGGCTGCCGTCGTGGGCGGCGGCGAGCCGGGCGTCGATGGGCGAGTCCCATGCCCCGTGGGGCGTTGTGCTGATCATGTCCCCCATACCTTCCGTGGTCGCGAGCGATTTTCCCCCACCCCGCCCCTTCCCGAAAGACCTGCGGTCGGCAGGGGGCTGCGCCCAGCCGCAGCCGAACGAACAGCGGCGCAGCCTTTCGGGAAGGGGCGGGGTGGGGAACAAAGAACGGCAGACGCCTACGCCGCGCGCAGGAACCGATCCAGCACCCGCACCCCGAAGTGCAGCGCATCCACCGGCACCCGCTCGTCCACCCCGTGGAACAACGCCTGATAGTCGAACCCGGGCGGCAGCCGCAGCGGCGAGAACCCGTACCCCGTGATCCCCAGCCGGGAGAACTGCTTCGCGTCCGTCCCCCCGGACATGCAGTACGGCACGACATGCCCCTCGGGCGCGAACTCCTCGACCGCGGCCCGCATCCGCGCGTACGTCGGCGAGTCGACCGGCGCCTGCAGGGCGACCTCGCGGTGGTCGAACTCCCATCGCACGTCGGGCCCGGTGAGCCGGTCGAGGGTGGTGCGGAACTCGTCCTCCCCGCCGGGCAGGAACCGTCCGTCGATGTAGGCGACGGCCTCGCCGGGGATGACGTTCACCTTGTACCCCGCCTGCAGCATCGTCGGGTTGGCGCTCCCCCGCACGGTCGGCTCGACCAGTTCCGCGGCCCGCCCGAGCTTGCCGATCAGCGCATCCACGTCGAAGTCCGGCGCGTTCACGTCGACGAACAGGCCGTGCAGGCGGGCGAGTTCGGCGAGGGCGGCGCGCACGGTCGGCGTGAGGCGCACGGGCCATTCGTACGCGCCGATGCGGGCGACGGCCTCGGCGAGCCGGGACACGGCGTTGGCCCGGTTGACCTTGGAGCCGTGTCCGGCGCGGCCCTTGGTGGTCAGCTTCAGCCAGCCGGTGCCGCGCTCGCCCGCCGCGATCGGGTAGAGCTGCAGGTCGGGCGCGGCGTGGAAGGTGAACGCTCCGGACTCGCTGATGCCTTCGGTGCAGCCCTCGAAGAGCTCGGCGTGCCGGTCGGCGAGGAACCCGGAGCCGTCTTCGGCGCTGGCCTCCTCGTCGGCGGTGAACGCGATCACGAGGTCGCGCCGCGGCCGTACGCCGGCGCGGGCCCAGGCGCGTACGACGGCGAGGATCATCGCGTCCATGTTCTTCATGTCGACGGCGCCGCGGCCCCAGACGACGCCGTCGCGGATCTCGCCGGAGAACGGGTCGACCTGCCAGTCGGCGGCCTCGGCGGGGACGACGTCCAGGTGGCCGTGGACGAGCAGCGCGTCCGCGGACGGGTCGGTGCCTTCGAGTCTGGCGACGACGTTGGTGCGGCCCTCGGTGCGTTCCAGGAGCGCGGGTTCGAGCCCGGCGTCCGCGAGCCGCTGGGCGGCGTACTCGGCGGCGGGCCGCTCACGGCAGTCGCCGCCGCCGCGGTTGGTGGTGTCGATGCGGATCAACTCGCTGGTGAACCGGACGACTTCGTCGAGGGCCAGCGCGTCCACGTCGGTGCCGGGCTGCTCAGCCATACTGCTCCTCCACTGCGGCCGAGACGATCGTGGTGACGGCCTTGAACGTGCGGATGCCTTCGTACATCGTCTCGCTGGTGTAGATCACCTTGCGCTCGGCGTGCTGCCGTACGCCCGGGACGACCGTCGCGGCCATCGCGAGGTGCGCGGCGTCGAACTCGACCTCGACGGTGAACGGCCCGCCGTGCACCGGCTCGTGGCGCACGGCGAGCGCTGCGGCCTCCTTGGCGGCGGCCCGGATGTCGGCGGCGGTACGGGCCGGGGTGCGGCAGACCGCCGCGTACCGCGAGACGTGGTCCTTGACGGCGACCTTCAGTGCCTCCGGCGCGTAGCCGAGGGCGTCCTCGCAGGTCAGGTCGTCGCCGGTGACGAGCACGACGGGGACGCCGAACTCGGCGACGACATGCGAGTTGAGCAGCCCCTCGCTGGCGCGCACGCCGTTGACCCAGACGCCGGTGATGGAGTTGGCGAGGTAGGTGTGCGCGAGGACGCCGTCCGCGCCGGCGCCGGTGTGGTAGCCGACGAACGCGACGCCGTCGACGGCCTGCTCGCCGTCGTGCTGCACGCCCTCGACCATGCTGAGCGCCTTGTGCCGGCCGGTGAGCATCTGGGCGCGCTCGTCGAGCTGTTCGAGGAGCAGGTTGCGCATGGTCCAGTGGGCTTCGTTGATCAGCACCTCGTCGGCGCCGCCGTCGAAGAAGCCGAGCACGGCGGCGTTCACGTCGGAGGTGAACATCGCGCGGCAGCGTTCCCACTGGGGGGTGCCCGGCAGTACGTCGGCCGGCCAGGTCACGCCGGTGGCGCCCTCCATGTCGGCACTGATGAGGATCTTCATACGGCCTCCCGTCGGTCCCGGTGCTGCCCACACTGTCACGTATGCGTGCCGCGCCGGGTAAGGGGCGTGCCGCACGCCTGGGCGCCGCCGACCGGACGCCGATAAGCAACACCTATCGCCCCATCGAAAACCGCTCTTTGACAGGCCGGACGCGGCGGGCGGAAGCTCGCAGGCGCGGTGACGTCCGGACATCGCCGGACCCGTGCACCAGGGGCCGGGCCGTGCTTCAGGGGAAGCTTCAGGGGAAAGAGGGCAGAGCGGAACATGGGCAGCAACGCGGATCCCGACGACGACCTGAAGGTCACTCCTCCGAAGTCCTGGGCGACGGGTCTTCCGGCCGTGGCCCACGCTCTGGAGTATTCGCTGTCGCAGACCTCCCCGCGCAGGACCGCGCTCACGCTCCTCAACATCAACCAGGCCAAGGGCATCGACTGCCCGGGCTGTGCCTGGCCCGAACCGCCCGCGGGCAAGCGGCACTTGAACGAGTACTGCGAGAACGGCGCCAAGCACATCAACGACGAGGCGACCTCGCGCCGCGTCACCCGCGAGTTCTTCCGCGAGCACTCGATCGCCGAGCTCGACGGCAAGTCGGACTACTGGCTGAACCAGCAGGGCCGCCTGACCGAGCCCATGGTCAAGCGCCCCGGTGCCACGCACTACGAGCCGATCGGCTGGGACGAGGCGTTCGCGATCCTCGCCCGCGAGCTGAAGGCCCTGGCCTCCCCCGACGAGGCGCTGTTCTACGTATCGGGGCGGCTCAACAACGAGGCAGCCTTCCTGCTCCAGCTCTTCGCCCGCGCGTACGGCACGAACAACCTGCCCGACTGCTCCAACATGTGCCACGAGTCCAGTGGTTCCGCTCTCAACGAGACCCTGGGCGTCGGCAAGGGCAGTGTGTCCCTGGACGACATCCACGAGAGCGACCTGGTGTTCGTGGTCGGCCAGAACCCGGGCACCAACCACCCGCGCATGCTGTCCGCCCTGGAGGAGACCAAGCGGAGCGGCGGCCAGGTCGTGGCGGTGAACACGCTGCCCGAGGCGGGCCTGATGCGGTTCAAGAACCCGCAGAAGGCACGCGGCGTCGTCGGCCGGGGCACGGCGATAGCCGACCAGTTCCTGCACATCCGCGCGGGCGGCGACCTCGCCCTGTTCCAGGCCCTGAACCGGATGCTGGTGGAGGCCGACGACGCGGCGCCCGGCACCGTCCTGGACCACGCGTTCATCGAGGCCCACACGTCCGGCTTCACCGAGTTCGCCGAGCAGTCCCGCAAGGTGTCCTGGGACGACGTCCTGGCCGCGACCGGCCTGCCGCGCGAGCAGCTCGACGAGCTCTTCGACCGGGTCCTCAACGCCCGGAAGATCATTGTCTGTTGGGCGATGGGCGTCACCCAGCACAAGCACGGCGTGCCCACCATCCGGGAGATCGTCAACTTCCTCCTGGCCCGCGGCAACATCGGCCGCCCCGGCGCGGGCGTCTGCCCCGTACGCGGGCACAGCAACGTGCAGGGCGACCGCACGATGGGCGTGTGGGAGCGCATGCCGCAGCCGTTCCTGGACGCCCTCGAGAAGGAGTTCGGGTTCACCCCGCCCGCACACCACGGGCTCGACGCGGTCGACGGCATCCGCGCCATGCACGAGGGGCGCGCCAAGGTGTTCCTCGGAGTCGCGGGCAACTTCGTCCGCGCCACCCCCGACAGCGACGTGACGGAGGCCGCGATGCGCGGCTGCCGGCTGACCGCGCACGTGTCGACGAAACTGAACCGCTCGCACACCGTGTGCGGCGACACGGCACTGATCCTGCCGACACTGGGCCGCAGCGACCGGGACGTGCAGAACGGGGTGGAGCAGTTCATCACCGTCGAGGACTCGATGAGTGAAGTGCACGCCTCCCGCGGCAAGTTGCCGCCCGCCTCGCCGCACCTGCTCAGCGAGGTCGCGATCGTGTCCCGCCTCGCCCGCGCCACACTCGGCGACGAACCCGCCCTGCCCTGGGAGGAGTTCGAGAACGACTACGGCACCATCCGGGACCGCATCGCGCGGGTCGTGCCCGGCTTCGAGGACTTCAACGCCCGCGTCTCCGTACCCGGCGGCTTCACCCTCCCCAACCCGGTGAACGCGTACGATTTCCGCACCGCCACCGGCAAGGCCCGGTTCACCTGCAACGACTTCACGATGCCGGAGATCCCCGCGGGCCATCTGCTGCTGCAGACGCTGCGCTCCCACGACCAGTGGAACACCGTCTGGTACGCGCCCAACGACCGCTACCGCGGCATCCACAACGCCCGCCGCGTCGTCCTCGTCAACCCCGACGACCTGAACGAACTGGGCCTTGCCGACCGGCAGTTGGTGGACCTCGTCAGCGTCTGGCACGACGGCCGCGAGCGGCGCGCGGAGGGCTTCCGGATCGTCTCGTACCCGAGCAGCAAGGGCTCGGCGGCGGCCTACTACCCGGAGACCAACGTCCTGGTGCCCCTCGACAGCGTCGCCGACGTCAGCAACTGCCCGACGTCCAAGGGGGTGCTCGTACGCCTGGAGCCTTCGCGTACGCCCGAGTCCGCCCCCGCCCCGGACGGCGAGGAGGCCTGATGGGACGTGTGACCGCGCGCAAGCCCGTCCTGCGCATCCGGGACGGGCAGCGGTCGACGCGCCCGGACACGCTGACGGTCGAGGAGCCGATGGAACTCCGCGTCGCCGGGCGGCCGTTGACGATCACCATGCGCACCCCCGGGCACGACTTCGACCTCGCGGCAGGCTTCCTCGTGGGCGAGGGCGTGGTCCGGCGCGCCGAGGACGTCGCGGGCATCCGGTACTGCGCGGGCGCCACGACCGACAGCGGCAACACGTACAACATCGTGGACGTCGCCCTCGCCCCCGGTGTGGCCGCGCCGGACGCGTCCCTGGAGCGGAACTTCTACACCACGTCGTCCTGCGGCCTGTGCGGCAAGGCCAGCCTCGACGCGGTGCGCACGCAGACGACGTGGCCGGTCGCGGACGACCCGCTGCGGATCTCCGCGTCGACGCTCAGCACCCTCCCGGAGCAACTCCGCGCCGCCCAGCGGGTGTTCGACAGCACGGGCGGGCTGCACGCGGCCGCGCTGTTCACGTCCGACGGCGAGCTGATCTGCCTGCGCGAGGACGTGGGGCGGCACAACGCGGTCGACAAGGTCGTCGGACACGCACTCCGCGAGGGGAGGCTTCCGCTGCGGGACACCGTCCTGATGGTCAGCGGGCGCGCCTCCTTCGAGCTGGTCCAGAAGGCGGTCACGGCCGGCGTCCCGATACTCGCGGCGGTCTCCGCCCCGTCGTCCCTGGCCGTGGACCTGGCCCAGGACGCGGGCCTGACCCTGGTGGGCTTCCTCCGGGGGACGTCGATGAACGTGTACGCGGGAGCGGAACGGGTGGTGGTCTGATACGGGCGCCGTCAGGGGCGCGGGGAACTGCGCGCTCAGCCACGACGGCGCGGCAGACGAACGAACAGCGCCGCAGGCTATCGGGAAAGGGCGGGGAGGGGACGAAGACGGAGCCCGTCCGGCGATCGAGGACGAGCGCGGAGCGCGACGAGGAAGCCCCTCCGGCGCTTGAGATGGGGGTCCCCCCTGCTCGAGCGAAGCCGAGAGCTTGGGGGAGGGGGTCCGGGGGCGGAGCCCCCAGGGGGCGCCCGAGTCGACCGAGCTCAAACCGCCCCGACATCCAGATGCCGCCGCAACGTCTCGTCCAACGCCCCGTGCAGATCAACCGCCCGCGCCGTCTCCACCAGGGCCCGAGCCAGCATCGACTCCGGCCCCCGATCGGCCAGCACGAGCCCGACGTGCAGGGACCGGCCGGGCCGCGGCAACGGCAGGACCCGGGTGCCGTCCGGCACGCCGTACGTGTGCAGCCAGGCGTGCGGGATGACGCTGGACAGCCCCATGGACGTGACGTGGGCGTAGATCGCCGAGACGGTGTCGGTCTCGACGACGGGCACGGCGACCGCCCCGGCCTCGGCGAAGCAGGCGTCGAGGATGCGGCGGTTCTGCATCACGGGCGTGAGCAGGCACAGCGGCGCGACCGCGGCCTCGTCCCAGCGCACGGTGTCCCGCCCGCCGAACTCCCCGTCGCACGGCGTGAGGAACACGTACCGCTCCCGGTAGAGCGGCACGACCCGGACCTTCCCGAGCGGCTCCCCGTCGACGTACGTCATGCCCGCGTCGATCTCAAAGTCGTTGAGGCGGCTGACGATCTCCCGTGAGGACATCGACTCCAGCGAGTACCGCACCCGCTCGTGTTTCTCCCGCAACGGCGCCGTGAGCAGCGACGCCACGGTGAGCGCGGTGGGGACCGCGCCGATGCGCAGCACCCCGGCGAGCCCGCCGCGCATGCTGGCGAGCGCGTCCCGCAGCGCGCCCTGTTCGGCGAGCATGCGGTGGGCCCACTGCAGCACCTGCCTGCCCTCGGGTGTGAAGCCCTCGAAGCGCTGGCCGCGCTGGACGATCTGCACGCCGAGCTCGGCCTCGAGCTTGCGGATGCCCGCGGAGAGGGCGGGCTGCGAGACGTGGCAGACCTCCGCCGCGCGCCCGAAATGCCCTTCTCGCGACAGGGCGGTCAGGTACTCCAACTGGCGCAACAGCATGCAGCTATGGATACGCGAAACAGGGCGGCAGGTAAAGCCGCAGGTCGGAGCAGGTACCCGGCACCCCGCGACCGGCACGGGCCGCGGACCGCCCACCTCCACCCGCCCCCCGTACGAACATTCCGTACGAAACGGGCATACTGCCGCGCATGCACCCACAGGACGAGCAGCAGAACCGCGAGCCCGCAGCGGACGCACCGGCCTCAGCGGGCGGGGCCGGAGCCGAGGCCCGGGGCGGGTCCGGGGCCGAGTCCGGGGCCGACGACGGGCGGCCCGGCGGCGGGCGGCCCGGCGGCGGCGAGTCCGCGTTCACCGTCGTCGTGGCCGCCGTCGCGAACTTCGGCATCGCCCTCGCCAAGGCGGTCGCCGGGGTGATCAGCGGCTCCAGCGCCATGCTGTCCGAGGCGGGCCACTCGGTCGCCGACACGGTCACCGAACTGCTCCTCCTCACCGCGCTGCGGCGCAGCGAGAAGCCCGCCGACGAGGACCATCCGCTCGGCTACGGCCCGGCCCGCTACATCTGGGCGCTGCTCGCCTCGGTCGCCACGTTCGTCGGCGGCGGCGTCTTCGCCCTGTACGACGGCGTCCACGCCCTCACCCACGGCAAGGAACCCGGCGACCCGCTCGTCTCGTACCTCGTCCTCGCCGTCGCCTTCCTCCTCGAGGCGTACTCGCTGCGCACCGGGCTCAAGCAGGCCGCCGGCGAGGCGAAGGACCGCCGCATCCCGGTCCGCCGCTACCTCCGGCTCACGCCCGACACCGCCGTCAAGGCCGTCGTGATGGAGGACTCGGCGGCCCTCACCGGTCTGGTGCTCGCCGCGCTCGGTCTCCTCGGCGGCCAGCTCACCGGCTCCGGCGTCTGGGACGGCATCGCCTCCTGCCTCATCGGCCTGCTCCTCGTGTATGTGGCATGGGTGCTGGGACGCTCCAACTCCGAGTTCCTGATCGGCCGCGCCCTCCCCCGGGCGAAGCGCGAGGCCGTACGCCGCGAACTGCTCGCCGTGGGCCCCGTCGAGGACGTACTGGAACTCACGACCCTGGTGCAGGGCCCGACCGAGGTGCTGATCGCCGCGAAGATCGACTTCCGGGACGAGGCCACGGCCGCCGAGGTCGAGGCGGCCTGCGAGGAGGCCGAGTCCCGGCTCCGCGCCCTGCTCCCGTCGATCCGCCGCGTCTACCTGGACCCGACGCCCCGCGCCGGGTGAGCGGCGCGGGGCTGTGACACCTGCGACTCCGCCGCAGGGCGCGGGCGCCCCCGGACGGGACGGGACGAGCCCGCAGTCGCCGCTGCGAGCTGCCTGAGCAGCCGCGACTGCGGCACCCGCCCGCGCGCCCCCGCCCTCACGCTCCGAGCAGCGCCCCGAGGGCGACCGCCGTCTCCGGGTGCCGGCCGAGGAGAGCCGCGCCCACCGGGCCGTGGGCGTCGGCGTCCGCCGGCTCCCACCCGCCCTCGCAGCCGAGCAGTCCCGCCACCGCGTCGCACGTCGCCGGGTGGGCGACGAGCAGGGCGCTGCGCTTGGCGTGCGCCCCGCCGCCACCGTCGCCGCCCGCGCGCCGGGATCTGCGGGACGCGTCCGGGGCCGGCTCGGCCAGCCACGGCGGAACCCACTCGTCCAGCGCGGCCAGACGGCCCGGGAAGATCCGGCCCGCCTCGCGTATCAGCAGCGGGGCCAGGTCCGCGCCGTCCTTGCGGAGCGTCGTGATCAGCGTCGGCAGCCACGGGAGCAGCACCGGGTCGGGCAGCCGCCCGAAGGCGTTCGACACCGCCTCCACCACGAAGTCCGTGAGCCCCGGCACGGGCTCCAGGGCGTGCACGAACCCGCTGAGGTAGCGCGGATACGACGGCACCACCAGCGGGTTGCCGAGCAACGCATCGCAGCGGGCGCGCAGTTCGGCGCGCGGCAGCGTGCCCAGGTGCGTCTGCGCCGCCCACAGCAGCGCCGTCTTCGACGGGTCCTCCGGGTGCGACTGCCCGACGGCCAGCTCCAGTTGGGTACGGTCGCAGCCGAGGGAGAGCGCGAGGCTCTCCATGCTGAACAGGAAGCCCAGCATCGCCGCGACCTGCCGCACCGTCGCGTCCTCGTCGGTGAACGCCACCGGCAGCAGCGTGCAGTAGTGCGCGTACCCCGCCTTGACGAACGACTCGATCCACGGCGGAAGGACCGGCTCGCTCGTCCGGTAGTACGCGAGCAGCCGCCGCACCCGGCGCAGTACCTCCGGCGCCCCGTCGACGCTGCGTTCCGCCGAGAGGACCGTCAGCGCGTGCGCGCCCAGCTCGTCGGCGAGGCGGCGGCTGCCCAGGTAGAGCGTGGCGTCCTCGACGGCGGCGAGGACCGTCGCCGCCGTGGCCGTCGGCGCGTACGCGGTGCGGCGCAGCCGCTGCTCCAGGACCTGCTCGATGCTGACGCCCTCGTACCCCAGCTCGATCAGTGCGCGCTGGTGGGTGCCGAGCGCGAGGTCCCAGGACTCCTGGATGGACCGCTCGCCGAGCTTGCGCTCGCCCATGATCGGGCGGGCCGCGCCGTGCGGGAGCAGGCGGCGCAGCATCCACAGCACGTCGGAGCAGGCCTGCAGCTCGGGCCGGCCCGCGATGTCGAGGAGCGCCCGCTGAACTCCCCTTTTCTGCAGCGGGAGTTGGAGCGGTTCGAGGCGGTCGTGGACGTCGCGGGCGAGCGGCGGCAGCGACTCGTACCCGACCTGGCCGATGCGGTCGCCGCCCATCATGATCTCGACCAGCCGCCGCACGTCCCGCCTGCCCGGCACCGCGTCCTTCTCGATGCAGGTGACGGCCGCGTCCTGGAAGTCGTACGGCGTGGGCCTGGCCCGGTCGCGCATCCCGGCGAGCAGGATCGACGTCTCGAACACGGCGATGGCGTCGGCGGTGGACGACAGATAGCCGTTGCGCCGGGCCGCACGCACGATGTCGACGGACCAGCCGAGGAGTTCGGCCTCGTCGAGCCGGTCCAGGACGGGCGGCTGCTGCAGGAATCCGGTCAGCCGGTCCGCGGCCACCGTCTCGGCCTCGGTCGCCGCGGCGGGCGGCGGGGCGGCGGGCGGCGCCGCGGCGACGGTCTTCGGCTTCTTCGCCTTCGGCTTCTTCGCGCCCGCCTGCCCCTCCAGGCGGTACGGCTGCACTCGGGTGCGCTTGACGTTCTTCGCCCACACCGTCGCGGCGATCGACACCGAGCCCGCGGCCAGCCCGAACTGGGCCTCGATCGCCGCGTGGCTGGACGGGATCAGTCCGTGCTGCCACTTGGTGGCGCTGCGCGGGCTGATCTCGAAGGTGTCGGCGCCGTCGATCCCGAACTCCTCGACGCGGCTGGCCGCGTGGAACGCGCCGCACACGTACAGGCAGTCGGCGGGGTCGACGCCGGTCGCCGCGCGGTGTTCGCGCATCCGCGTCCACATGTACCGCTCGCGGTCCTCGTCGACGCGCACCCGGTGCTCGTCGCCCGGGGCGAGGCGCCGGAAGAGGCTGCCGATGAGGAACATGACCTGCCGGTACGTGTCGTGGTCGCTGTCGCCGAGGGGCAGCTCCACGTACTGGTGCCACCACTCCGACCAGTGCCGCACCTTGCCGTGCCGCAGCAGATGCTCCTCCAGCTCTGCGAAGCGCGGGCGCAGGTCGCCGATCTCGACGCCGACCGCGTCCCCGTGCAGCGCCGCCTCCTCCTCGGCGGGCGTGTCCGGGTCGGCCGGCTGCCCGGACTTCTCGCCGCGCGCGTCCCACTGGAAGACGTGGTCCGAGGAGCGGTCGACGAGGACCAGCTCGACGCCCGGGGTGTCCAGGGCGTACGCGATCGCCTGGTATTCGGCGGAGGCCTCCGTGATGGGGGCGACCACCGACAGCGGCGACCATTCGGCGGGGAAGCCGTCGACCTCGGTCGCGAAGGACTGCACGGCCACCGGCAGCTTGCAGTTGCGCAGTTCGGTGAGGAGCGGCGCCATGTCCTCGCACAGCTCCAGGTACACCACCTTCGGCTGCTTCTCGCGGAGCCTGCGGGCCATCGCGAGCGCGGACGCCGGCGAGTGGTGGCAGACGGGGAAGATCTCCAGGGGTTCGCGGAGCGCCCGGTCCACGTCGTCGACGAGGCCGAGCAGGATGCCCTCCAGGGCGTCGGGCCCGCCCGCGAACTGGGCGGCGGCTTCCTGGAGTTGGCTCCGCAGTGCGGTGAACGGCTGCTCGGGGGCCGTCGTCCGGAGGCCGCTCATGACAGGGTCGCGATCGCGTCGCGGCCGCCCTCGAGGAACTCCGGCCAGGAGCCGCCCTCTTCGGTGCTGCGCGGCTCGACCACCCCGTGCAGGTACTTGTTGAGGATGGCCAGATCCTCGGGCTCGCGCCGGGCGAGCGACCCGACCAGCGAGGACGCGAGCGTACGGGCGGTGAGGGCGCGGGCGCCGAAGAAGTTGCTGTGCAGGATGGCGTCCTCCAGGACGCCGATCTGCTCGGCCGTGGACAGCGCCGACTCCAGCTTCTCGTCGTCGCTGCCGGCCGCGGCGGCGGAGGCCCGCAGGTCGGCGAAGCTCTGCAGCAGGACGTCGAGCAGCGTGGGCGGAACGTCCAACTCGATCTGGTGGCGGCGCAGCAGTTCCTCGGTGCGGAAGCGGACGATCTCCGCCTCGCTCTTCTTGTTCGTCACGACCGGGATGCGGACGAAGTTGAAACGGCGCTTCAGGGCCGAGGACAGGTCGTTGACGCCGCGGTCGCGGCTGTTGGCCGTGGCGATGATCGAGAAGCCGGGCTTGGCGAAGACGATGTTGTCGCTGTCCTGGTCGCTGCCCAACTCCGGTACGGAGATGTACTTCTCGGAGAGGATCGAGATCAGCGCGTCCTGCACGTCGCTGGTCGAGCGGGTCAGCTCCTCGAAGCGGCCGATCGTGCCGGTCTCCATCGCCGTCATGATCGGCGAGGGGATCATCGACTCCCGCGACTGGCCCTTCGCGATGACCATCGACACGTTCCAGGAGTACTTGATGTGGTCCTCGGTCGTGCCCGCCGTGCCCTGCACCACCTGGGTGGAGTTGCGGGAGATCGCGGCGGACAGCAGCTCGGCCAGCCAGCTCTTGCCGGTGCCCGGGTCACCGATGAGGAGCAGGCCGCGGTCCGAGGCGAGGGTGACGATGGAGCGCTCCACGAAGCTGCGGTCGCCGAACCACTTCGGGGCGATCTCGCGGTCCAGGCCGTCGGCCCGCTCGGAGCCCACGATGAACAGGCGCACCATCTTCGGCGAGAGCCGCCACGAGAACGGCTTCGGGTTGTCGTCGATCGACTCCAGCCAGTCGAGCTCCTCGGCGTACTTGATCTCGGCGGGGGCGCGCAGCAGGTCGGACATGGCAAGGCCTTTCTCAACAGGTCAGGAAAAGTAAGGGAGTTGGATACGAGGCGTCGGCGCGCGGCTCAGGCGAGGAACGTCTTCAGCTCGTGGACGAGCTTCTTTATGTGCCCGGACAGCACCGGCGCGCCCAGGTCCTTGAACCGCTCCCGGAACCAGGGGTTGACGCTGCCCCGCCCGGAGCTGGTCACCGAGCCGACGGGGATGAACTTCGCCCCCGAGCGGTGCACGGCGGCCATGGACTCGAAGAGTTCCTCGCCGCGCCACTCGTAGAAGTCGGAGATCCACACGACCACGGTGTTGCGCGGCTCGGCGATCTTCGGCTGGGCGAGGGCCATCGCGACGGTGCCGTCGGTGCCGCCGCCGAGCTTGGTGCGCAGCAGCGTCTCGAACGGGTCGGACACCCACGGCGTCAGGTCCAGCGCCTGCGTGTCGTACGCGATCAGGTGGACGTCCACCTTGGGGAGTCCCGCGAAGATCGACGCCAGGATCGTGCAGTTGACCATGGAGTCGACCATCGACCCGGACTGGTCGACGACGACGATCAGGCGCTGCGGGGTCGTCTTGCGGGCGGTGTGCCGGTAGTAGAGGCGGTCGACGTAGAGCCGCTCCTCCTCCGGGCTCCAGTTGGTGAGGTTCTTCCAGATCGTGCGGTCGAGGTCGAGGTTCCGGAACACCCTCTTGGGCGGGACGGAGCGATCCAGGGCGCCGACCGTGGACTTCTCGACCTGAGTACGCAGCACCTCCGCGACCTCGTCGACGAAGCGCCGGATGAGCGCCTTCGCGTTGGCGAGGGCCACTCCGGACAGGTTGTCCTTGTCCCGGAGGAGCTGCTCGATCAGCGACATGCTGGGGGTGAGCTGCGCGGCCAGCTGCGGGTCGGCGAGGACCTCGCGCAGCCGCATCCGCTTCACCAACTCGGCCTCGATCGAACCGAGTTCGGGCCCGATCGCGGGGATGAGCCGACTCAGGTCGGGGGTGGCTCCGCCGCCGGTGCCGGTCGGGCTGACGCCGCCGCCCGCGCCCGCTCCCCCGGCGCCCGCCCCGGCGCCACCGCCCGGACGGCCGCCGCGCAGCTCGCCGGGCTTGCAGCCGAGGGCGCGCTCCAGCCAGCCGGCGTCGGACTGCCAGCGCGCCAACTGCCCGGCGGTGACGGTGCCTTGGCCGGTGGCGAAGGTGTTCAGCAGCACCTTCGAGACGAGGGCGGCGCGCCGCACCTCGGCGGCCCGGTCCCGCTCGCCGTCCGCCTCCTCCCCCTCCTGGGGTGCCATGAGTCCGTCGAACTCGGCGGCCAGGTCCGGGTGGCGCTGCACGATCGAGTCGACCGAGGCCTGCGGGTCGAGCAGGGCGGCGGGCAGTCCGATGTCCTCCACGACGGCGAGGCTCGCCGACTCCAGCGCGGCCTGCTCCTCCGAGTCGAAGAGCCGCGCGAGCAGCCGCCAGTACAGCACCTGCCGCCGACTGTCCTGCGAGTCGACCACGGGCACTGCCTTCCCCTGACCGACGGCTCCCTGGGGCACGGGCACCCGTTGACCGACGGCCTCCGCGGACGCGGGCACAGATGCTCCCTGGCCGACGGCCCCTGCGGGCACGGCAGCACCCCGGCCGACGGCCCCCGAGGGCGCGGATGCCGTCTCCTGCCCGACGGCCTCGTCGGACACGAACACCCCCTGGCCGACGGCCCCCTCGGGCACGGACACCTCCTTGTCGACGGCCCCCTCGGGCACGGAAGCCCCCTGACCGATGCTCTCCCCGGGCACAGGCGCCCCCGGGTCGACGGCCGTCTCGGACGCGGGCACCCCTTGGCCCGACGCATGGAGCGTGCCCTCGGCCCCGGCCGCGGGACCCACCCCGGCACCGGTCCCGGCATTGGCACCCGCTCCGGCGCTTGCGCCGGAACGCCCGACCCCGGCCCCGTCCCCCGTCTTACGTACGCTCATTTCCGCAGCAGCCTTCCCGCGCGCTCGCGCAGCACCTTCACCGCGTCCGTCGCCGCCTTCTCGCCCTTCGCGCCGGTCTTGTCCGTCGTGCCGCCCGCCCAGGCTCCGGCGTGCAGCGCGACCGTCTTCTTCCGCACCGTCGACTCCACGGCCAGCGGCTGCAGTTCGAACCGGCCCGCGTTCCAGCGGAGCAGGCCGATGCACGCGCCGGACTTGGCGACGGCCTCCGGGGTGAGCGGCGAGGCCGTCGGAATCCGGTCGCCGTCCACGTACAGCGGCTGACCGGCCAGGTCGAACGTCGTCCCGTCGTCGTCCGGTCGGGCCGCGTATCCCTCCAGGAACACCGGGACGGCGAGGCGGGCCGGGTGGCGGTCGAGGGGTGCCGTGGGGGCGTCGGTGGCCGTGGGCAGGGCGACGCGGGCGGTGGCGAACGGGTCGGCGGGCTCGCCCGGCCTGGCCTGCGCGTCGTCCCACAGCAGGTCGCCGTCGGCGGTGACCGGCATGTCGGTGAGGTCCATCGAGCGGCCCTCGCCGAGCGCGGCAAGCAGCGACATGTGCGGCCGGAGCAGCTGCCAGAGGCCCGCCCCGACGACCGTGTCCGGCTTCGGCACGGACACACTGGCCCGCACGAGCCGCGCACCGGAGCCGTCCTCGGGCTCCAGCACGGCGTGGATCTGGGCCTGTACGGCGGTGGGGTGCTCCTGGACGTCCGCGCCGAGGGGCAGCAGCCGACCGCTGACCGGACGGGCCTCGGGGGCGTCGGCCGCGCCGGGCACCGTGAGGAGCAGGGCGCGCGCCCACAGGTCGGCCCAGCGGCGCTCCGGGATGCGCTGCAGGGACGCGCCGGGGCAGGACGCGGCGAGCTCGGCGGCGAAGCCGTCGAGGAGGACGGCGAGGCGGCGCAGTCCGGGCTCGGGCAGGAGTGCCGTGAGGACCGGGGCGGCGCCCGCGACCACGTCGTGGTCCATGCCCTGCCAGCCGCAGCGGGCCAGGTCGGCCAGCCAGGAGCGGGCGGCGAGCAGCACGTTGGCTTGGGGCGCGGCCGGGCGCGTGCCGTCGTCCTGCGGGCTCTGTTCGGCGCGCGGGCGGCCCGTGGCTTCGTCGGCCCGGGCGTGCAGCGCGTCGTGGACGGAGCCGAGGAGGGCGGTGCGGGCGGCGGCGAGCGCGACGAGGTGGTCCTCGCTCGCGGCGCCGGCGGCGGCCTTGTCGGCGGCTTCGGCGGTCTTCGCGCCGAGCGGTGTGCCCGCGACGGCGTCGGCGAGCTCCGACAGGCTTGCGGCTCCGGCCGGTTGGGGGCGCAGGAGGCCCGCGGCGAGGGCGCTGTCGAAGGCGTCCACGGCCGCGAGGGCCTCGTCGAGTCCGTCGATCGGCTCGGTCAGCAGGTCCGTACGCATCAGGCCACCGCCCTTGTCGGCGGGAACCACTGCATCTCCGGGAGAGGCGCCGTGGTCGGGGCGAGCTCCAGGTAGGCGAGGTGGCGCAGGAAGCGGCTGAAGACCGTCGCCGCGGCGCGGCTGTCGCCCGGCGAGGGGCGGGTGGCGACCATGGCGTCGACGAGGCTCGCCGCGCCGGGCTCGGCGTCCCCGAGGTCGCACTTCAGATAGCGGGCGACGCGCTCGGCGCCGTACTGGAGCACCGCTTCGTTGATCAGCGCCCTGATGTGGTTGCAGTACGAGCCCCGGGCGCCCCCGCACGTCCGGTTGTTGTTCGTGCTGCACGCGTACGCGAAGGCGCTCGCGGTGACCGACGAGACGTAGACGCGGCCGATGTCGGAGCCGCTGGAGACCACCCCCTGCAAGCGTCCGTCGGCGAGTTCGACGAACGGAACCTTGGCGAGCTTCCGCGGCCGTGCGGGCGCAATGACCCGTGCCGTGCTCGACCTCTCCCACCCTGACAACGCACCATCTCCAATGCACCAAGGGACTGTCCCGAGCCAGAGCGGCGGGGACACCGAGGAACATACTTGCGACCACTGACAACGCGGTCGCACGAGCCTGCGCGATGCCGGAAAGGGCAGGTCAGGGGGTTACGCGGGCACGGAACCCGCGCCCACCACCCACCAGTTGGACGGCAGCTCGATGCGCCGGCCGTCGGGCCCGAAGTCGGTGGTGGTGAGCGGGAGTCGGCCTTCGGCGAGCACCACGAGGCCTGCCGCGGCGAAGAGTTCGGGGACGGCGCTGTCGGGCACGGTGCCGGGCGCGATGCCGTGCCGCAGGACCGGCGCGAGCTTCGGCGGCGGGCCGGAGGGCCCTTGGGCGAGGGCCCGCAGTGCCGCGCCCGCGGCCTCGGCGGGTTCCACCACGACAGCCCGGCCGCGTTCGCCGAGGAGGGTGGCGATGTTGTCGACGAGGGGCTGCTGGTCGGCGGGCCCGCACTGGTGCAGGACGCCGCGCATGTAGACGTTGGCGTCGCCGAGTTCGGCGTGCAGCCCTGCCACGCCGTCCCGGTCGGCGGCGTCCAGCTGCCGGTAGTCGGCGAGGCCCTCGGGGTCGGAGGTGCGGGCGTGTTCGACGGCGGCGTCGGACAGGTCGGTGCCGACGACTGTGCCGAACCGTCCGGCGAAGTACCGGGTCTGGGTGCCGTTGCCGCAGCCGAGGTCGACGAGCGGCAGGTGGGCGGCGGTCAAGTGCGGTTCGAAGGAGGCGAGATGGAGTTCGGCGGTGACGGCGGGTTCGGCGTCCCAGAACACCGAGCCCTGTTCCTGCGGGGCCTCGCTCCAGAAGCCTTCCCAGGCCGCCTTGTAGGTGTTCGTCACGCTCATGATCCGCTCCCCAGGTGCCGCGGGACCACGCCCGTGGTCCAGTAGGAATTCGGTCTACCTCGGGAGCCGGGGCGTCGACAAGACACCGGCGCGTTCCTTCACCGATCGTCCGACCCGCGCACGCGCACGCGCGCCCCTCGGTTCATGAACGCACGCCCAGGGGTTCACGTACGAGAAAGCCGGTCGGTTCACGTACACGCCCACCCGTTCACGTACGACGAGAAAGCACCCTCACCGACGCCTGCGCGGCAAGCTCAGCTCGAACCACACCGACTTCCCCTCGCCGGTGCGCGCCGTTCCCCACTCGCGGGCGAGGGCGTTCACCACGGCGAGGCCGCGCCCGGACTCGTCCTGTGGTCCGGCGCTGCGCAGTGTGGGCAGGGTGTGTTCGTCGTCCACGACTTCGCACTGGAGGACGTCGCTGCGTACCAGGCGGAGCGCGAGCCGCTCGCCGTGGGCGTGCCGTACGGCGTTGGTGACGACTTCGCTGACCAGCAACTCGGCGGTCTCCACGAGTGGTTCGAGGCCCCAGCGGCGCAGTTGGGCGCGGACCAGGCGGCGGGCGCGGCCGGCCTCGGCGGGGTCGACGCTCAGCTGCCAGTCGGCGACGTCCTCGGCGGCGATGCCGTTGAGCCGGGCCATGAGGAGCGCGACGTCGTCCTTGCGGCCGCCGCGAGTGTTCAGGGCACGGATGATGGTGTCGCAGGCCTGGTCCATGGACGCGGCCGGGTGGGCGGCCGATTCGCAGAGCGTGGCGAGGCCGACGCCGATGTCCTCGCCGCGCACCTCGACCAGGCCGTCGGTGCACATCACGAGGCGGTCGCCGGGTGCGACGGGCACGCGGACCGTCTCGAAGGGGACTCCGCCGACGCCTATGGGGGCGCCGGTGGGCAGTTCGAGGAGTTCGCTGCGGCCGTCCTCGGCGCGGACCACGACGGGCGGGATGTGCCCGGCGTTGGAGATCTGCAGCTCGCCGGCGATCGGGTCGTAGACCGCGTACAGGCAGGTGGCCAGGTACTGCTCGCCGAGGCGTTGGGCCAGGTCGTCGAGGTTGCGCAGGAGCTGGGCGGGCGGCAGGTCGAGGGCGGCCATGGTCTGCACGGCCGTGCGCAACTGGCCCATCATCGCGGCCGAGTTGAGGCCGTGGCCCATCACGTCGCCGACGACGAGGGCGGTGCGCGATCCGGGGAGTTTCACGGAGTCGAACCAGTCGCCGCCGACCCGGCCGAGGAGGGTGCCCGGCAGGTAGCGGGTGGCGATGTCGCAGCCTGACATGCGCGGCGCGATGTGCGGCAGCATGCTGTCCTGGAGCGTCTCGGCGACGTTCTCCTGGTACGTGTACATGCGGGCGTTGTCGAGCACGAGCCCGGCGCGCGCCGCGAGTTCGGCGCCGGTGACGCGGTCCATGTCGTTGAACTCGACGCGCTCGGGGTGGCGCAGCAGGATCATGAAGCCGAGGACGACGTTCCGCGCCTTCAGCGGTACGACGAGCATCGACCGGTTGTTGATCAGTGGCCGGATGTCGCGCTTCTCGAACTGCGCCGCGATCCGGGTGCCCATCTCCTCGCTGATGCGCGGCACGAGCACCGGCTGGCCGGAGGTCATGCACTGGAAGAACGGGGTGTGCGCGGGGAAGGGCATGGACTCGCCGACGGGCACGACGTCGTCCCACCGGCCGGGCTCGTCGGTGTGCTCGACGGCGACGCGGTGCCACAGCGTGGTCTCGTCCGGCGGCCCCTCGGGGAAGCCTTCGCCGGCCACGACCTGTTCGCGCAGATACGTGCCCGCGACGTCGGTGAAGCGGGGGACGACGGCGCGGCTGACCTCGAGGATGGTCTGCGACAGGTCGAGCGAGGAACCAATGGCTCCGCTGACCTCGTTGAGGAATTCCAGGCGCTCGCGGACCGCCGCGTACTCCAGGTCCTCGGCGTCCTCCTGCACCTCGGGTTCGACGGGCCGGCCCTGGGCGAGGGCCTGTTGGGCGCGCAGCCGCCGGGCCTTGCGCTCGGCGCGCCGGGGCACGCCCCAGTCAGGGGTGACGGGGACCCGGTCGTGCTGGCTGAACTCCAGGACCGGGTAGCCGAGTTCGAGCACCTGCGAGACGATGCGGCCGCTCTCTCCGACGCTCATGCTGGGCAGGATCTCGGGCAGCCGCCGGGCCAGCTCGTCGGCCCCGGCGAACTCGGTGTGCAGGGCGAAGCCGGGCGCGATGCGTTCGGCGCCGTCGTCCTCGGGCGCCTCCGGGGACAGGCTGTCCGCGTCGGCGGCGAGCACGAGCAGCCGCTCGGGACCGGGACCCACCAGCGGGTAGGCCCACCACAGGACGTCGATCCGGCTCTGGCCGGGTTCGCTGAGGCGGGCGCGGCCGGCGGTCGGGTAGGAGGTGCGCCCGCCGAGGGACGCTTCCAGGTCGGGGCCCAACTCGTCGTAACCGCCCGGAAGTTCACCCGGGTCCGCTGAGCCGCCCGAAGGCGTGGAGTCGTCCGGCAGGGCGCCGGACACGGGCAGCAGGTCGACGGCGCGACGACCCACCGCCTCGTCCTTGGCGTACCCGAACAGGCGGCGGGCGCCGCTGCTCCAGTGCGAGACGAGACCCGCTCCGTCCACGACGACCACGGCCAGCGGAATACGGCCGGCGACGGCTGACTGCGTCGCCGGCCCATCCGGAGTGCCACGCTCCATGGTCTGGGCTCCTTCCCGTGGCGCCCATGAAGATCTGCGCCACCACCACGGTACGGCTGGTGCGCCCCCGGTGTGCGGCAACTCCGGAATTTGCGCCGGAACGGTTGCGCGGGCGGCGCCCCCTGTGCCCGGCGCCGTCCGGGCGGCCGGGCTCACCTGCCGTGACGTGCGGCGGGAGGGTCCGGATCGTCAGTCCTCGTGGCCGAGTTGGAGGTCGCGTTCGGTGCGTCCGCCGCCGGCGACCTGCAGCACGGTGGCGACCGGCGGGTAGCCCGCGGCGATCACGGTGTACTCGCCGGAGGACAGGTCGACGAAGCGGAATGTGCCGTCCGGTCCGGTGGTGAGGGTGTCGACGACGTTCCCGGCGGCGTCGAGCAGCGTGACGCGGGCGTCCTCGACGGCCCGTCCGCCGGTGGCCCGCACGGTGCCGCGCAGGACGGCGCCGCCCGCGAGTTCGATGTCCTGCCGGGTCTCGCGCGCGGCCTGCACGCTGACCGGGACGGCGGCCGGGCGGAAGGCGGGCGCGCTGGCGGCGAGGGTGTACTCGCCGGCCACCAACTCGCTGATGACATAGCCCCCTTCGCGTCCGCTGCGGGCGCTCGCGACGACCTCGCCGCGCACGTCGGTGAGGGTCACGGCGGCGTCCCGTACGGGGCTGCCGTCGGCGGTGCTGACGGTCCCGGCGAGGCGTCCGGCGCCGCCGAGGACGACGTCGAGCTCGACGGGCCGCTCGCCGACGGTGACGGACACGGCCTGCGGCTGGTGCCCGCCCGCGGCGGCGATCAGGACGTAACTGCCGGCGCCGGGGGTGGCGAGCGCGTACCGCCCGTCGTCGCCGCTCGCGCCGCGGCCGATCTGCTGTCCGGCGACGTCGATGAGGGTGAGCGCGGCGCGCGGCACGCTGGTCCCGTCGGAGTGCTGGACGCTGCCGCAGACGGGCACGCCCGCGGTGTGCCCGGCGGAGCGGGCGGCGGGCACGGCGACGGTGGGTTCTGCGGGCGCGGCGCCGTTCTGGAGGTCGGCGCCGGCCGGGTTGGCGGACAACAGAGGTGTCTCCTTGAGGAACAGGGCGATGAGCAGGCCGAGTACGAGGACCGGCACGAGGTACAGGAAGATCCGCGGCATGGCGTCCGCGTACGCCTGGATGTAGCCCTCGCGCAGCTGCTCGGGGAGTTGGTGGACGAGTTGGGGCGTGATCGACTCGGGGTCGGGGAGGTCGGCGCCGGCGGGGAGTCGGCCGGTGAGGGCGTCGGCGAGGCGGTCGGCGAAGAGGGTGCCGAAGACGGCGGCGCCGACGCTGCCGCCGATCTGCCGGAAGTAGTTGTTGGCGCTGGTGGCGGTGCCGAGGTCGGCGGGCGGCACGGCGTTCTGCACGGCGAGGATGAGGACCGGCATGATCAGGCCGATGCCGATGCCGAGCACGCCCATCCAGATGCTGTAGTCCAGGCGTGGGGTGTCGGCCTCCAGGCGGGAGAGCAGCCACATGCCGACGGCCGACGCGGCGCCGCCGACGATCGGGTAGAGGCGGTAGTGGCCGGTGTGGCTGATGAGTTGGCCGGAGACGATGGAGGCGGCGACGATGCCGAACATCATCGGCAGCATCAGGAGTCCGGACTCGGTGGCGGTGGCGCCGTCGACCATCTGCAGGAAGGTCGGCAGATAGCTGGCCGCGCCGAACATGCCGACGCCGACGATGGCCCCGACGAGCCCGGTGATGTTGAACGTGCGGTCGCGGAACAGCCGCAGCGGGATGAGGGGTTCGGCGGCGAAGCGCTCGACGACGAGGAACAGCACGGTCGACAGCACGGCCCCGACCCCGAGCCCGACGATGACCCGGTCGCCCCACTCGTACTCGGTGCCGCCCCAACTGGTCAGCAGCACCAGGCAGGTTGAGGCCGCGGCGAGCAACAGCGCGCCGAGGACGTCGAAGCGGGGCTTGACGGCGGGCTTGGGCAGCTTCAGCACGACGGCGATGACGGCGAGGGTGAGGAGGCCGAAGGGCACGTTGATGTAGAAGCACCAGCGCCAGCTCGCGTGGTCCGTGAAGAAGCCGCCGAGCAGGGGCCCGGCGACGGAGGCGAGGCCGTAGGCGGCGCCGATCACGCCCATGTAGCGGCCGCGTTCGCGGGGCGGGACGATGTCGGCGATGATCGCCTGCACGCCGATCATGAGGCCGCCCGCGCCGATGCCCTGGACGGCGCGGAAGGCGATGAGCTCGTCCATGGTCCGCGACCAGCCGGCGAGCGCGGAGCCGATGATGAAGACCACGATCGAGAACTGGAAGACGCTCTTGCGGCCGAGCAGGTCGCCGAGCTTGCCGTAGATCGGCAGTCCGATGGTGGCGGTCAGGAGGTACGCGGTGATCGCCCAGGACATCTTGTCGAGGCCGTGCAGCTCGCCGACGATCTTCGGCAGCGCGGTGGCGACGATCATCTGCTCCAGGGCGGCGAGCAGCAGGGCGAGCATGAGCCCGGCGAAGACGAGGCGGACCCGGCGGGGGCTCAGCTCGGGCGCGGCGTGGGGCGCGGTTCCGGGGTCGGCGGGCGGGGGCGGTGGGGCCTGTTCCGCTCCGGGTGCGGCCTCGGGGGCCTGCTCGCCCTGCACCAGCGTCGTCCCACGCACGTACCGCTCCCCTCATCAGCGCCCGGTCGCGCCGCCCATTTCTCGCATTACGCGACAACTTCGGGCAACTGAACTGATCGCTTCAAAGAGGGCCTACGACCGCTTCCCGTACCGGAGTTGAGCGGTGGCCGCACCCGGCGGACCTCGGGGTTTGAGGCGCGGCACGGATACGGGACGCGCGCGGGGAGCGCGCCCGGGGCGCACGGGAAACCACCCGAACAAGTGACAGGGCGGGGGCGGGAGTTGAGGGGTGCGAGGGATGCGCGGGGGTGCGCGCGCCAGGGAAGGGTGTCGCGGCGGCACGGGAAGGGGCCACGCGGCGGGCCGGAAGGGGGTGCCGCGGCGGGCCGGCCGGAACGGTCACGTCCGGCCGGCCGCGGCGGTCGGCGCGGGTCCTACTTCTCGACCTCGGCGGCGAGCTTGCCGAGGAGCGCGTCGTAGATCCGGGCGAGGCCCTTGGGGGCGAAGGTCTTCTCGAAGAAGCCGCCGATGCCGCCCGCGCCGTTCCACACGGTCGATACGACGACCTTGGCGCGGCCCTCACCCGCGGGGGTGACGGTCCACGTGGTGACCATCGAGGAGTTGCGGTCCTTCTCGACGAGCTGCCCGTCGGTCGGCTCGCTCACCTCGAGGAGGCAGTCGCGGACGCGCTTGCTGGTGGCCTGGAGCTTCCAGTGGACGAGGGAGCCCTCGCCGTCGCCGCCCTCGCGGACCTCGTACTCGCTGAAGTGCTCGGGCAGCACCTTCGGGCGCACGTCCTTGTAGTCGGCGAGCGCGTCGAAGACATCGTCCGGGTCCGCCGCGATGATCCGCTCGGTCACGGCTTCGACCTGTGCCATGGCACTTCCTCCACTGCTTGCTGTCGGGGGATTCCGGGGTGCTGCGTACCCATTGTGACGCGTCGTCCCGGCCCGCCCGGACGGGGGCCGGGGGCGCGACCCGGCGTACGAGGGGTCGCGCGCCCGCGGCCTGCACGCCGGAGGCGGGCGGTGGCCTCACAGCGGGGAGAGGAGCTTCCGGAGCCGCGGTTCGAAGGCCTCCGGGTCCTCCGCGAACCCCGTGTGGCCGCCGGGGAACAGGACCGGCTCGCTGCCGAGGGCCGCGGCGAGGGCGCGGGACGTGCGGTCGCAGAGCCGGCCCGCCGATTCCTCGCCGATCGCCACGACCAGGCGGGGGCCGAGGGCCCGCAGCGCCTCGACGTCGGGCAGCCAGGCGACGGTGTGCCGGAGTTCGTGGGCGAACCAGCGCCGCTCGTCCGCGACCTGCTGCGGTGCGCGCTCGCCGCCGAACATCTCGTGCAGGACGGCGTCCGGCAGCTCGAATCCGGCCGTGGCGAAGAAGGCACGCCAGGCGCCGAGCACGTCCCCGGCGAGGTACGTGGAGATCATCTCCTCGGTGCGGGCGCGGAGTTCGGCCCGTTCGTCGAGCAGCTCGTCGAGCGGCGGCTCGTGCGCGATCACGACGCGGACGTGCTCGGGGTGCGCCTGCGCGTGCGCGAGGGCGGTGACGGCGCCGCCGCTGGACCCGAAGACGACGGCGGGCCCGGCGTCGGCGTACGCGATCAGGCGGGCGAGGTCGTCGGCGCGCAGTTGCGGGGTGGAGTCCTGGTCGGGGTCGTCGAGGGTGGAGCGGCGGATGCCCCTCGGGTCGGTGGTGAGGACGGTGTGGTCGACGGCGAGCAGGTCGGCGAGCGGCGCGAAGGCTTCGGCGTCCATGGGGGCGCCGACGAGCACGACGAGGGGGCCGGTGCCGCGCACCTCGTGGTGGAGGTGCGCGCCGGGCACGTCGAGGGTCCGGGCGGTGGGGGCGGAGGGCATGGCGTGCTCCTGTGGTCCGTGCGGGCCTTTCCCGCTCTCACCCTTGCGTCGAACGGGCCTCCGCGGAATCGACACCCCGCGCGGCGCGGCCGAAGGAGTGCTCCGCCCCGAAGGCCAGCTCCGTGAACCGCTCGGCGATCCGGCGGTGCGCCTCGCCGCTCGGGTGGACGGCGTCCGGCAGCGGCAGTTCGGCGTGGTCGGCCTCGCCGTACAGTTCGCGGCCGTCGAGGTAGGCGAGGTGCGGGTCGTCGGCGGCGCGCTCGGCGACGATGCGGGCGAGCTCGGCGCGTACGACGTTCAGGGTGAGGCGGCCGGCGGCGGTCTCGGCGGGGTCGCCGGTGGCCTTGAACCGCACGGTGCCGTCGGCGAAGTCGGGGGCGAGGGGGCCGGGGGTGTCCTCGTGCACGGGGCAGAGCACGGCGGAGACGACGAGCAGCGGGGTCGTCGGGTGCCCTTCGCGGATGGTGTCGAGGAAGCCGTGCACGGCCGGGGCGAAGGCGCGCAGCCGCATCAGGTCGGCGTTGACGACGTTGATGCCGAGCTTGAGGCTGATCAGGTCGGCGGGGGTGTCCCGCAGCGCGCGTGCGGTGTACGGGTCGAGCAGGGCCGAGCCGCCGAGGCCGAGGTTGATCAGGTCGACGCCGGCGTGCGCGGCGGCGAGGGCGGGCCAGGTCCCGGTCGGGTGCGTGGCGTTGGAGCCGTGGCTGATGGAGCTGCCGTGGTGCAGCCACACCTTGCGGCCGCGGTCGGGCAGCGGCGCGAGGGGTGCGTCGGCGCGGAGGGCGACGAGTTCGGTGCGCTCGGTGTGCGGCAGCCAGATCTCGACGTCCTTCTCGCGCGCGGGGAGTCCGGTGAAGCGGGCGGTGCCGGGTGCGCCCTCGGTGAGCTCGAAGGTCTGGGCGGCCATGTCGACGGTGAGGAGGTTGCCGCCGGTCACGGTGGCCTGCGCGGCGAGGCGGCCGTCGACGACCAGGTCGTACACGCCGTCGGCCGGGGCCGGGCCGGGCACGCCGCGGTAGGCGCGCTTGGTGGGCAGCGTGTCCAGTTCGATCGCGGTGGCGGCGGTGCGGAAGGCGAGGCGTACGCCGGAGGGCTGGGCCTCGGCCATGGCGGTCTGGCCGTCGGAGATCTGCCGCCGGGCGCGGGCGGGCAGCCGGTGCGGCAGGAGTCCGTGCGCGGTGGGCTCCAACTCCAGTGCGCCGCAGACGAGTTCGGCGGAGATGGGCGTGGCGGTCAAGGGGCGGGCGGTGCTCATGAGGGGTCTGCCTCGATCGTTCGCTGGGGGGTGGTGTCGGCGCGCAGGAGTGCGTCGAGGGAGTCGAGGATCCAGGTCCAGGTCTCCTCGGCGGGTGGCGCGCTGTGGCTGAATCCGCCTGCCGTCTCCAGGCTCACGAATCCGTGGAAGACGCTGCCGAGCAGTCGTACGGCGTGGGTCTCGGCGGGTTCGGTCAGGCCGTAGCCGCGCAGGACGGCGCGGGTGAGGCGGGCGTTGCGGGGTCCGGCGCTCGCGGCGGCGGTCTCGGGGTCGAGCGGGAAGCGGGCGGCGGTGTACCGGCCGGGGTGCTCGACGGCGTAGGCGCGGTAGGCCGCGGCGAAGGCGGTCAGGGCGTCCCGGCCGGCGCGTCCGGCGACGGCGTCGGCGGCGCGGTCGGCGAGTTCGTCGAGGGCGAGCAGGGCGATCCGGGTCTTGAGGTCGTGGGAGTTGCGGACGTGCGAGTAGAGGCTCGCGACCTTCACGTCGAAGCGCCGGGCCAGCTCGGAGACGGTGACGTGCTCGAAGCCGACCTCGTCGGCGAGTTCGGCTCCGGCGCGGACCAGGCGTTCGGCGCTCAGACCGGGGCGGACGACCACGGTTCCTCCAGGTGAATCCAGCCATTTGCTAAGCCCATAGTGCATCTCCCTAAGACCTTTAGGCAAACGCCGAACCAGCCTAGCTCCTGCCGCCTCGCACGATCATGGGAACGCTTGTTCTATTCTGTGCTCAGTGCTACCGAGGAGGCGCCCATGCGCTGGGACAACCTGACCGCCGACGACGCCGCGCTGTTCGGCGCGGACGCCGTGACCACCCGCACATACGACCAGCCCGAGTTCCGGGGCATCACGTTCCACGAGATCCGGGCGAAGTCGATCGTGAACCGGGTGCCCGGCGCCTCCCGCATGCCGTTCGAGTGGACGGTGAACCCGTACCGCGGCTGCACCCACGCCTGCGTCTACTGCTTCGCCCGCAAGACGCACAGCTATCTGGACCTCGACACCGGGCTCGGCTTCGACTCGCAGATCGTGGTGAAGGTCAACGCCCCCGAGCTGCTCAGCCGGCAGCTCGCCTCGCCGCGCTGGCACGGCGAGCACATCGCGATGGGCACCAACGTCGACTGCTACCAGCGGGCCGAGGGCAAGTACCGGCTGATGCCCGGCATCATCGCGGCCCTGCGCGACCACGCGAACCCCTTCTCGATCCTCACGAAGGGCACGCTGATCCTGCGCGACCTCGACCTCCTCGTGCAGGCCGCCGAAGTCACCGAGGTCGGCATCTCGGTCTCCGTCGGCTTCACGGACCGGGAGCTGTGGCGCACGGTCGAGCCCGGCACCCCCGCCCCCGAGCGCCGCCTCGACGTGGTCCGCACGCTCACCGAGCACGGCATCGGCTGCGGCGTCCTGATGGCCCCGGTGATCCCGTTCCTCGGCGACTCCCCCGACCAACTCCGCGCCACCGTCCGGGCGATCGCCGCCTCCGGCGCCACCTCCGTCACCCCGCTGGTGCTCCACCTGCGCCCCGGCGCCCGCGAGTGGTTCATGACCTGGCTCGCCGAGCACCACCCCCATCTCGTACGCCGCTACGAACGGCTGTACGCGGACGGGGCCTACGCGCCGAAGTGGTACCAACGGCGCATCACCCGGTACGTGCACGAGCTGGCGCAGGAGTACGGCATCGGCCCCCGCTCCTCGGCCGCGACACGACGGATCACGCCCGCCCGGACGCCCGCCCCCGAGGAGAGCCGCCGGGAGGAGGGCACCCAGCTCACGCTCCTCTGAGGCGCACCACGGGAACGCCGGGCTCACCACAGAACACCCGGGGGCCACGAGAGCCCCTTCGGGTCAACATCCCTGACAAAGCACGCTTTCTGACGGTATTTCCGAGAGCATGCGGCAGCGGGCTGTGGCACGCACAGCCCCGACTCCGCCTCGGGAGACCAGATGAGAACTCGTGCCGTCGCGCTGCTCGGCGCGCTCGCCGCAGCCGCCGGACTGCTCTCGGCGCAACCGTCCGCCGCGGGCACCCCCGCAGCCCGCGGGGCGACCGCCCCCGCGGCCCACCCCTCCCTCACGTGGAGGGACTGCGCCACGAAGAAGTACCCGACCCTGCAGTGCGCATCCCTGCGCGTCCCGCTCGACCACCGGCGCCCCGACGCCCGGAAGATCACGCTCGCCCTGTCCCGCGTCCCCGGCACCGACCGCGCCCGCCACCAGGGCCCGCTCCTCGTCAACCCGGGCGGCCCCGGCGGCAGCGGCCGCGGCCTCGCCGGGTTCGTCGCGGGCGCACTGCCGCGCAAGGTGGCCGCGCAGTACGACGTGATCGGCTTCGACCCGCGCGGCGTCGGCGCGTCCCGGCCCGCCGTCGACTGCCGCCCCGGCCACTTCGACCCGGTCCGCCCGGACACCGTGCCCATCGGCAAGGGCGTCGAGCAGGCCAACCTGGAGCGCGTCCGCGCCTTCGCCCGCGCCTGCGACAAGAAGTACGGGCCGCTCCTCAAGCACCTCGACACGGTGAGCGCCGCCCGCGACATGGACCTCATCCGCAAGGCACTCGGCGCCGACCGCATCAACTACTTCGGCTACTCGTACGGCACCCATCTCGGCGCCGTCTACGCCAAGTTGCACCCGAAGCGGGTCCGCCGGGCCGTCCTGGACTCGGTGGTCGACCCGACCGGCGTCTGGTACCGCGACAACCTCGACCAGAACCTCGCCTTCGACGACCGCCACAAGGCCTTCGCCGCCTGGGTCGCCCGGCACGACGAGACATACGGTCTCGGCGCCGACCCGGCCGTGGTCGAGGGCAAGTGGTACGCGATGCGGGCGGCGCTCGCCGACCGGCCCGCGGGCGGCAGGGTCGGCGCGGCCGAGCTGGAGGACACCTTCATCCCCGGCGGCTACTTCAACGGCTACTGGCCGAAACTCGCCGAGGCGTTCGCGGCGTACGTGAACGACCGGAAGACCACGCCGCTGGTCGCCGCGTACAAGAACCTCGGCGCCGTGGACGCGGCGGGCGACAACGGGTACGCGGTGTACGCGGCGGTGGAGTGCCGGGACGCGCCGTGGCCGCGCAGCTGGAACGCGTGGCGCACCGACAACTGGCGGTCGCACGCGAAGGCGCCCTTCATGACCTGGAGCAACGCCTGGTACAACGCCCCGTGCGCGTTCTGGCCCACCGCGCCCCTCACCCCGCCGGACGTCACGAACCGCGACCTCCCGCCGGTCCTCCTCTTCCAGGCCACCGACGACGCGGCGACGCCGTACGAAGGCGCCGTCACACTGCACCGCAAGCTGCGCCGGTCGAGCCTCGTCGTGGAGGTGGGCGGCGGCAACCACGGTGTCACGCTCAGCGGAAACGCCTGCCTGGACCGGCACTTGGCGGACTACCTCGCCACCGGGAAGGTCCCGCGCGGCCGCGGCCACACCGCCGCCGACGCGACCTGCGACGCACTGCCCGACCCGAAGCCGGCGAAGGCGAAGCCGAACGCGAAGCGCACGTCGGACAACCGCAAGGGCCTCGCCCTGCACGGCCTGATCGGCCGCCACCGCTGACACCGGGCCCTAGGGTGCGTCCATGGACGACGCACCCGCATCCGTATCCGTACGGCAGATGACCTCCGCCGACTGCCCCGCGGTGGCCGAGATACGCGTACGCGGCTGGCAGTTCGCGTACGCGGGCCTCGTCCCGCAGCCCTACCTGGACGCGATGGACGTCGCCGCCGACACGGAACGCTGCCGCCAACGGCACGCGCGCGGCGACCCGGCGGTGGTCGGCCTGGTCGCCGAGCGCGCCGGGTCGGTGGTGGGCTGGGCGAGCTTCGGCCCGTACCGCGACAGCGATCTCCCGCCCACGGACACGGAGTTGTACGCGCTGTACGTCCACCCCGCCCACCTCGGCACGGGAGCGGGCCGCGCCCTGATGACCGAGGTCCTGGCCCGCTGCACGACGCCCCACGTCCGCCTGTGGGTCCTCCGCGACAACGCCCGCGCCCGCCGCTTCTACGCCCACGCGGGCTTCGAGCCGGACGGCGCGGAGGAGATGTTCGAGATCCAGGGGGTGCAGGTACCGGAGGTGCGCTACACGCGCGCCCCGTGAGGGGCGCGGGGAACTGCGCGACCAGCCACGACAGCGGGACAGCCGAACCACTGGCGGCGCAGCCTTTCGGGAAGGGGCGGGCAGGGGAGAAGAACTACCCCTCCCCCATCCGCGCCAACGCCGCAACCGCAGCCGCCGCGAGCCGGGGATGGGTGCGCGCCGCATCCAGAACGGGCACCGCCCGCTTGTCGGCGAGCGCCCCCAACCCCTCGACGCAGGCGAGCGCGATCCGCCAGTACGGATCGTGCGGGGAGGAGAGCCGGCGCTTCAGGGCCGTGATGAGCGCCGGCGCCGACTCGGGTGCGCGCAGCACGGTCAGCAGCCGCACCGGATGAAGCGCGTACGCGACGCGGAGTTCGTTCGTGGCGAGCGCGGCCGCCGCCCGGGCCGTACGCGGGTCGCCGAGCCGGGCCAACGCCTGCGCGGCACTCGCGCAGCGCTCCGGGTCGCGGTGGTTGAGCAGCAGTACGAGCGACTCGAAGGCCCGCCGCTCTCCCGCGCAGCCGAGCCGGAACGCGGCCAACTCCCGTGCCCACAACGGCTGTCCGGGCGCGGTGAGCACCTCCGCCAGCTCGTCGAGGTCGCTCGTCGTCCGCAGCCGCTCGAAGCGCGCGGACCCCGACGAGTCCGGTCCCTGCGCGGCCTCTTTCCGTAAACGTTCCGTGAGCGCTCGCAACTCGTCGTCCATGCAGCTCAGCGTAGCGATCGTCGGGCTTCGCCAGGAGAGGGCGTCCGGGGGCGATCCAGGTCACACGGCTCCAGGACTGGCGCGCTCGTTACCCGCTGGTTAAGCTCATAAGAGCGGGTCACAGCCCGCATCTCTCGGCGGCCTGGTGACGCAGCCGCCGAGGACAAGTCGGTTCGGCTCGGTACAGCACGAGTACGGCGCGGCCCAGGGACAGGGCCCGTCGCTTCACCTCAGCTTCACCTCACCGGATCCGCCGCCTCCCGTGCGGCGGCCCGGACCACGACACCAACTCCCGCACGCCGCGACGCAGTTCGCCCTTTCGCCGCTCCCTCTCCCGGCGGGGCCCGCGCGGACGTGCGCCCTCTCAGTCGTCACTCTCACCCTCTGGAGTCCGCGATGGACCGTACCCCTCTGCACACCGTCGCCGTCGTCGGCCTCGGCACCATGGGCACCGGGATCGCCGAGGTCCTTGCCCGGGCCGGCCGCGAGGTCATCGGCATCGACATCAGCGAGGTGGCCGCCGCGCAGGCCGTCGGCGCCCTCGAAGCCTCGACCGCCCGTGCCGTCGCCCGCGAGCGCCTCACCGAGCAGGAGCGGCAGGGCGCGCTCTCCCGCTTCCGCACCTTCACCGACCTGCAGGCCGCCGCCGAGGCCGACCTGGTCATCGAGGTGGTGCCGGAGTCGTACGAGATCAAGAGCCAGGTCTTCCGCGAGCTCGACGCGATCGTCCGGCCCGACGCGATCCTCGCGACCGGCACCAACGCGCTGTCCGTGACCCGTCTCGCCGCCGACTCGGCGAAGCCGGAGCGCGTGATCGGCCTGCACTTCTTCAACCCGGCGCCGGCGATGAAGCTGGTCGAGGTGGTCTCGTCGGTGCTGACCGCGCCGCAGGCCGTCGAGGCGGTCACGGCGCTGGCGGTGGACCTCGGCAAGGAGCCGGTCTCGGTCGGCGACCGCCCCGGTTTCGTCGCGGACGGGCTGCTGTTCGGCTACCTGAACCAGGCGGCCGCGATGTACGAGGCCCGGTACGCCTCGCGTGAGGACATCGACGCGGCGATGAAGCTGGGCTGCGGCCTTCCGATGGGCCCGCTCGCGCTGCTCGACCTGATCGGCATCGACACGGCCCGCACCGTCCTGGACGCGATGTACGCCGACTCCCGGGACCGGCTGCACGCCCCCGCGCCGATCCTGAAGCAGCTCAGCGAGGCGGGCCTGACCGGCCGCAAGGCGGGCCGCGGCTTCTACACGTACGCGGAAGCAGGCAGCGCCGAGGTCGTGCCGGACGCGCTCACCCCGGCCGCCGCGGCGGACGGCGCGCAGGGCCGCGAGGTGCGCTCGGTGGGCGTGGCCGGCTCGGGCACGATGGCGTCCGGCATCGCCGAGGTGTTCGCGAAGGCCGGGTACGAGGTGGTGCTCGCGGCGCGCAGCCAGGAGAAGGCCGACGCCGCCAAGTCCCGTATCGGCAAGTCGCTTTCGCGTTCCGTCACCAAGGGCCGGATGGCGCAGGAGCAGGCCGACGCGACGCTCGCGCTGATCACCCCGGCGGGGTCGCTCGACGCGTTCGCCGAGGTCGACCTGGCGGTGGAGGCGGTCGCGGAGGACCTGGAGGTCAAGCAGCAGCTGTTCCAGACCCTGGACAAGGTGTGCAAGCCGGGCGCGGTCCTGGCGACGACGACGTCCTCGCTGCCCGTGGTGGCCTGCGCCCGCGCGACCTCGCGCCCGCAGGACGTGATCGGCATGCACTTCTTCAACCCGGCCCCGGCGATGAAGCTGGTCGAGGTGGTCCGCACGGTCCTGACCGCCGACGACGTGCACGCCACGGTCCGCGAGGTCACGGCGAAGATCCGCAAGCACCCGGTGGACTGCGGGGACCGGGCGGGCTTCATCGTGAACGCGCTGCTGTTCCCGTACCTGAACAACGCGATCAAGATGGTCCAGGAGCACTACGCGTCCCTGGACGACATCGACACCGCGATGCGCCTGGGCGGCGGCTACCCGATGGGGCCGTTCGAGCTCCTGGACGTCGTCGGCCTGGATGTGTCGCTCGCCATCGAGAAGGTGCTGCACCGCGAGTTCCGCGACCCGGGCCTGGCCCCGGCGCCGCTGCTCGAGCACCTGGTCGCCGCGGGGTGCCTCGGCCGCAAGACGGGCCGCGGCTTCCGCGAATATGCCAGGCGCTGAGACCCACGCCGACTGGGGCGGGCTGCTCGGTACGCCGGGTGGCCCGCTCCCGGAGGCGCGGCAGGCTGGGGACATGCAGTACGTTCGGTCCATGTCCAAGGCCGCCAAGTCCCCCCGTACGCCCGCCTCCGCCGACGCTCCGGAGACCCCCGCGACACCCGCGGGTTCCCGTGCCGCGGCTCAGCGGCTGAAAATGCGCCGGGAGCTGGCGGCCGCGGCGATGCAACTGTTCGCGACGAAGGGGTACGAGGCGACCACGGTCGACGAGATCGCGGCCACCGCCGGAGTCGCCCGCCGCACCTTCTTCCGCCACTTCCGCTCCAAGGAAGAGGCGATCTTCCCGGACCACGACGACACCCTGATCCGCGCGGAGGCGGTCCTCAACGCCGCCCCGGCGCACGAGCACCCGCTGGACACGGTGTGCCGCGGTATCAAGGAAGTCATGAAGATGTACGCGGCGGCGCCGACGGTCTCGGTGGAGCGGTACCGCCTGACGCGTGAGGTGCCGACGCTGCGTGAGCGCGAGATCGCCTCGGTCGCGCGGTACGAGCGGCTGTTCACCCGCTATCTGCTCGGCCACTTCGACGAGCACGCGCACCACGACGGCAACGACGACCCGTTGCTCGCCGAGGTCGCGGCCTCGGCCGTGGTGACCGCCCACAACCATGTGCTGCGGCGCTGGCTGCGGGCCGGCGGGCAGGGCGACGTGGAGGCCCAGTTGGACCACGCGTTCGCGATCGTGCGCAAGACCTTCGGCTCCGGCATAGGCGCGGGCCGGGAGAGCACCGCTCTTCCGGCCCCTGCGGCGACCGCCTCCGCGCACGGCGAGGTCCTGGTCACCGTGGCCCGTACGGACGCTCCGCTCGACGAGGTCATGCGCACCATCGAGACGGCGCTGCGGGACCGCTGACCGCACACCTCACGAACACCGCGACGCGAAGGCGCCGGGCGAACTGATCGATCAGTTCGCCCGGCGCCTTCGTCGTGTGCCGCGGTTCACACCCCCTCTGACCTGCAATGATCGATCATCGCTCAAATGAAGCGGCCCGCTGACAAGTGTGAAAAATTGTTGGCACCGAGTGCCTTGTGCACTGGCACCGCGTGTCATACGTTGATCTCAGTCCGGGCGGCCGGCGTGCAGAGATCCTCCGTACGCCGGCTGTCCCAGCAAGCCCCGCACGGGGCTTCGCGCCCGCCCGGACGCCTGCGTCACAGGCACCTCCCGCGCCCACCAGGCGCTCGCCGAGCACCACACCTCCGCCGAACCGACGGCACCACTCTCAGCACCGCTTCACCGCCCCGACGTCCCCTCAAAAGCGTTCCCGTACATGCTTTTCGCCGGAGGAACCCCCGTGAAGGAAATCCTGGACGCGATCCAGTCGCAGACCGCCACGTCCGCCGACTTCGCCAACCTGCCGCTGCCCGACTCGTACCGCGCGATCACCGTCCACAAGGACGAGCAGGAGATGTTCGCCGGGCTCGACAGCCGCGACAAGGACCCGCGCAAGTCGCTCCACCTCGACGACGTCCCCGTGCCCGAACTCGGCCCGGGCGAGGCCCTGGTCGCCGTGATGGCCAGCTCCGTGAACTACAACTCGGTCTGGACCTCGATCTTCGAGCCGCTGTCGACCTTCGCCTTCCTGGAGCGGTACGGCAAGCTCAGCGAGCTCACCAAGCGCCACGACCTGCCGTACCACATCATCGGCTCCGACCTCGCGGGCGTCGTCCTGCGCACCGGCCCCGGCGTGAACGCCTGGAACCCCGGTGACGAGGTCGTCGCGCACTGCCTCTCCGTCGAGCTGGAGTCGTCCGACGGCCACAACGACACGATGCTCGACCCGGAGCAGCGGATCTGGGGCTTCGAGACCAACTTCGGCGGCCTCGCCGAGATCGCCCTGGTCAAGTCCAACCAGCTGATGCCGAAGCCGGACCACCTCAGCTGGGAGGAGGCCGCCGCCCCCGGTCTGGTCAACTCCACCGCCTACCGCCAGCTGGTCTCCCGCAACGGCGCCGGCATGAAGCAGGGCGACAACGTCCTGATCTGGGGCGCGAGCGGCGGACTCGGCAGTTACGCCACGCAGTTCGCGCTCGCCGGCGGCGCCAACCCGATCTGTGTCGTCTCCTCGCCGCAGAAGGCCGACATCTGCCGGGCGATGGGCGCCGAGGCGATCATCGACCGCAACGCCGAGGGCTACAAGTTCTGGAAGGACGAGCGGACCCAGGACCCGAAGGAGTGGAAGCGCTTCGGCAAGCGCATCCGCGAGTTCACCGGCGGCGAGGACATCGACATCGTCTTCGAGCACCCCGGCCGCGAGACCTTCGGCGCCTCCGTCTACGTGACCCGCAAGGGCGGCACGATCACCACCTGCGCCTCGACCTCGGGCTACATGCACGAGTACGACAACCGCTACCTGTGGATGTCCCTGAAGCGCATCATCGGCTCGCACTTCGCCAACTACCGCGAGGCGTGGGAGGCCAACCGCCTGATCGCCAAGGGCAAGATCCACCCCACGCTGTCGAAGACGTACAAGCTGGAGGACACCGGCCAGGCCGCGTACGACGTGCACCGCAACCTCCACCAGGGCAAGGTCGGCGTCCTCGCGCTCGCCCCCGAGGAGGGCCTGGGCGTGCGCGACCACGAGAAGCGCGCCCAGCACATCGACGCCATCAACCGCTTCCGCAACGTCTGAACTCCCCTAGGAGAAGCAGCAGATGACTGAGCGTCAGAAGGACCGGCCGTGGCTCATGCGGACCTACGCCGGTCACTCCACGGCTGAGGCGTCCAACGAGCTGTACCGGCGCAACCTCGCCAAGGGCCAGACGGGTCTGTCGGTCGCCTTCGACCTGCCGACCCAGACGGGCTACGACCCGGACCACGTCCTCGCCCGCGGCGAGGTCGGCCGGGTCGGCGTGCCGGTCTCCCACCTCGGTGACATGCGACGCCTGTTCCAGGACATCCCCCTGGAGCAGATGAACACCTCGATGACCATCAACGCCACCGCCATGTGGCTTCTGGCGCTCTACCAGGTCGTCGCGGAGGAGCAGGGCGCGGACATCGCGACGCTCCAGGGCACGACGCAGAACGACATCGTCAAGGAGTACCTCTCGCGCGGGACGCACGTCTTCCCGCCCGGGCCCTCCCTGCGGCTGACGACCGACATGATCGCCTACACGGTGTCCCACATCCCCAAGTGGAACCCGATCAACATCTGCAGCTACCACCTCCAGGAGGCGGGGGCCACACCGGTCCAGGAGATCGCGTACGCGATGTCCACCGCCATCGCGGTTCTCGATGCCGTACGCGACTCCGGGCAGGTCCCCGAGGAGAAGTTCGGGGACGTCGTGGCCCGCATCTCCTTCTTTGTGAACGCGGGCGTCCGCTTCATCGAGGAGATGTGCAAGATGCGGGCGTTCGGGCGGATCTGGGACCAGATCACGCGCGAGCGATACGGCATCGAGAACGCGAAGCAGCGCCGCTTCCGGTACGGCGTGCAGGTCAACTCCCTCGGCCTGACCGAGGCCCAGCCGGAGAACAACGTCCAGCGCATCGTCCTGGAGATGCTGGCCGTCACGCTCTCCAAGGACGCCCGCGCCCGCGCCGTCCAACTCCCCGCCTGGAACGAGGCGTTGGGCCTGCCGCGGCCCTGGGACCAGCAGTGGTCGCTGCGTATCCAGCAGGTCCTGGCGCACGAGTCCGACCTGCTCGAGTACGAGGACATCTTCGCGGGCTCGCACGTCGTCGAGAAGAAGGTCGACGAGCTGGTCGCCGACTCGCTCGCCGAGATCGACCGGATCCAGGAGATGGGCGGCGCGATGGCCGCCGTCGAGTCCGGCTACCTCAAGTCGCAGCTGGTCTCCTCGCACGCCGAGCGGCGGGCGCGGATCGAGGCCGGCGAGGACAAGATCGTCGGCGTCAACTGCTACGAGTCGACCGAGCCGAACCCGCTCACCGCCGACCTGGACACCGCGATCATGACGGTGGACCACGCGGTGGAGGCGAAGGTGGTCCGGGCGATCGGTGAGTGGCGCACCACGCGTCAGGAGTCGACCGACCGCCAGGGCATGGGCGACCCGTTCCACTGGCCCACCACCCAGCAGGCGCTCGACCGCCTGAAGGAGGCCGCGGCCGGTACGGAGAACCTGATGGAGGCCACCCTGGAGTGCGCCCGCGCCGGGGTCACGACCGGCGAGTGGGCCGGGGCGCTGCGTGAGGTGTTCGGCGAGTTCCGGGCGCCCACCGGCGTCTCGTCGGCGCCGGTCGCGGTGGCCGCCGAGGAGGGCTCCGAACTCGCCCTGGTCCGCGAGAAGGTCCGGCGCACCGGGGACGAACTCGGCGGCAAGCTCCGCCTGTTGGTCGGCAAGCCGGGCCTGGACGGGCACTCCAACGGCGCCGAGCAGATCGCCGTGCGGGCCCGCGACGCCGGGTTCGAGGTGGTCTACCAGGGCATCCGGCTCACCCCGGAGCAGATCGTGTCCGCCGCGCTCGCCGAGGACGTGCACTGCGTCGGCCTGTCGATCCTGTCCGGGTCGCACGCCGAGCTGGTGCCGGACGTGCTCGACCGGCTGCGCGAGGCGGGCGCCACCGACATCCCCGTGATCGTCGGAGGCATCATCCCCAACGCCGACGCCGAGGACCTGAAGCGGGCGGGAGTGGCCGCCGTCTTCACCCCCAAGGACTTCGGCATCACGGAGATCATCGGCCGTATCGTCGACGAGATCCGGCAAGCGAACCAGCTCGACCCTCTGGAGGTCCCCGCATGACCCAGCCTGTGAACCGCCTTCGCCCGCGCCGTTCGTGTCTGGCCGTGCCCGGCTCGAACCCCCGCTTCCTGGAGAAGGCCCAGGGCCTGCCGGCCGACCAGGTCTTCCTCGACCTCGAGGACGCCTGCGCCCCGCTGGCCAAGCCGGAGGCCCGGCACACCATCGTCAAGTTCCTCAACGAGGGCGACTGGACGGGCAAGACGCGGGTCGTGCGCGTCAACGACTGGACCACGGAGTGGACTTACCGCGACGTCGTCACCGTCGTCGAGGGCGCGGGCCAGAACCTCGACTGCATCATGCTGCCGAAGGTGCAGGACGCCCAGCAGATCGTCGCGCTCGACCTGCTGCTCACGCAGATCGAGAAGACCATGGGCTTCGAGGTCGGCAAGATCGGCATCGAGGCGCAGATCGAGAACGCCCAGGGCCTGAACAACGTCAACGAGATCGCGCAGGCCTCCCCGCGCACCGAGACGATCATCTTCGGCCCGGCCGACTTCATGGCGTCCATCAACATGAAGTCCCTGGTCGTGGGCGAGCAGCCGCCCGGCTACCCGGCGGACGCGTACCACTACATCCTGATGAAGATCCTGATGGCCGCCCGCGCCAACAACCTCCAGGCGATCGACGGCCCCTACCTGCAGATCCGCAACGTCGAGGGCTACCGCGAGGTCGCCGGCCGCGCCGCCGCGCTCGGCTTCGACGGCAAGTGGGTGCTGCACCCCGGCCAGGTCGAGGCGTCCAACGAGATCTTCTCGCCGTCCCAGGAGGACTACGACCACGCCGAGTTGATCCTCGACGCGTACGACTACTACACGTCCGAGGCGGGCGGCAAGAAGGGCTCCGCGATGCTCGGCGACGAGATGATCGACGAGGCCAGCCGCAAGATGGCCCTGGTCATCTCCGGCAAGGGCCGGGCCGCCGGCATGACCCGTACGTCCAAGTTCGAAGCCCCGGAGGCCTGAGCAGCATGCAGTTCGGACGCACCTACGAGGAGTTCGAGGTCGGGGCGGTCTACAAGCACTGGCCCGGGAAGACGGTCACCGAGTACGACGACCACCTCTTCTGCCTCCTCACCATGAACCACCACCCGCTCCACATGGACGTGAACTACGCGGAGCAGACGACCGACTTCGGCAAGAACGTCGTCGTCGGGAACTACATCTACTCGCTGCTCCTCGGCATGTCCGTCCCGGACGTCTCCGGCAAGGCCATCGCCAACCTGGAGATCGAGTCGCTCAAGCACGTGGCGCCGACCTTCCACGGCGACACCATCTACGGCGAGACGACGGTCCTCGACAAGACCCCGTCGAGGTCGAAGAGCGACCGCGGCATCGTGTACGTCGAGACCAAGGGCTACAAGCAGGACGGCACCCTGGTCTGCGTCTTCCGCCGCAAGGTCATGGTCCCGACCGAGACGTACATCAAGGAGCGCGGCGGCGAGCAGCCCGGCCGCCCCGAGCTGAAGACCCAGGAGAAGTAAGCGATGAGCCGACTCGCACAGACCGCAGGTCTCACGGACGTTCAGCAGGAGATCCTGTCCACCGTCCGGGACTTCGTCGACAAGGAGATCATTCCGGTCGCGACGGAGCTGGAGCACCGGGACGAGTACCCGCAGCAGATCGTGGACGGCCTCAAGGAGTTGGGCCTCTTCGGCCTGATGATCCCCGAGGAGTACGGCGGTCTGGGCGAGTCGTTGCTCACGTACGCGCTGTGCGTGGAGGAGATCGCGCGCGGCTGGATGTCCGTGTCCGGGATCATCAACACCCACTTCATCGTGGCGTACATGCTCAAGCAGCACGGCACGCAGGAGCAGAAGGACACGTTCCTGCCGCGGATGGCGGCCGGCGAGGTGCGGGGCGCGTTCTCGATGTCGGAGCCGGGTCTCGGCTCGGACGTGTCGGCGATCACGTCGAAGGGCGTGAAGGACGGCGACGAGTACGTCCTGAACGGTCAGAAGATGTGGCTGACGAACGGTGGTTCGTCGACGCTCGTGGCCGTTCTCTGCCGAAGTGACGAAGGCCACCCCGAGGGCACGGCCCCGCACAAGTCGATGACGACCTTCCTCGTCGAGAAGGAGCCCGGCTTCGGCGAGGTCCGTCCCGGACTCACCATTCCCGGCAAGATCGACAAAATGGGATACAAGGGGGTGGACACCACCGAACTGGTCATGCAGGACCTGCGAGTTCCGGCCAATCGCGTGCTCGGTGGGACCACCGGCCGAGGGTTTTACCAAATGATGGACGGCGTCGAGGTCGGCCGCGTGAATGTCGCTGCCCGTGGCTGCGGAGTCGCTCAGCGTGCATTTGAGTTGGGTGTCTCATACGCCCAACAACGTCACACTTTCGGCAAGCCGATCGCCCAGCACCAGGCGATTCAGTTCAAGCTGGCCGAGATGGCGACCAAGGTCGAGGCGGCGCATGCGATGATGGTGAACGCAGCACGCAAAAAGGACTCCGGGGAGCGAAACGACCTCGAGGCAGGGATGGCGAAGTACCTCGCCTCCGAATACTGCAAAGAAGTCGTGGAGGACGCGTTCCGTATCCATGGCGGATATGGCTTCTCGAAGGAGTACGAGATCGAGCGTCTCTACCGGGAGGCCCCGATGCTGCTGATCGGCGAAGGTACCGCCGAGATCCAGAAAATGATCATTGGTCGTCGACTGCTCGAAGAGTATCGATTCCAGGGCTGATTGTCCTTTTCGGGGTGTTTTCTTCGGGAGGAAGATCACACCCCGTCAACACTCTTCGGCGGCCGACTCGGCTTCCTGGCTTGCCCAGTTGCGGCTCGCAACCGATAGCATCCCCGGAAAAGCCGCCGTCCCCCGTCACTTGCGCGGCATCATCCGCTACGAAGGTCATCCATGCCCCACAGCCAAACCTCTGCACCACGCGACGGCCTCCTCGGCGGTCGCCTTGCTCGCGGAGCATCGCCGTGGCTCCTGCCGACCGTCGCCACCGCGGCACTCAGCCTGGCCCGTGCGCGACGCTCCGGCGCCGCCAAGGCCGTCGCCGTACCCGCCACCGCGCTCGCGGCGGGCATGCTGTGGTTCTTCCGCGACCCCGAGCGTGAGATCGCCCAGGGCCGGGTCATCTCCCCGGCCGACGGTGTGGTGCAGAGCATCATGCCGTGGAAGGACGGACGCACCCGCGTCGCGATCTTCATGAGCCCGCTGAACGTCCACGTCAACCGCGCGCCCCTCGCGGGCACGGTGACGTCCGTGGAGCACATCCCCGGCGGGTTCGTCCCGGCGTTCAACAAGGAGAGCGAGAACAACGAGCGCGTTGTCTGGCACTTCGACACCGAGCTCGGCGACATCGAGATGGTGCAGATCGCCGGCGCCGTGGCCCGGCGCATCGTGCCCTACATCCCGCAGGGCACGAAGGTGGAGCAGGGCGAGCGGATCGGCCTGATCCGCTTCGGCTCGCGCGTCGACATCTACCTCCCGGAGGGCGTCGACGTGGCTGTCGAGGTCGGTCAGAAGACCGTGGCTGGGGTGACTCGCATTGACCGTGATTGATCCAGAGACACAGGCCGGGTGGGTTCCCGAGGCCGACGAGGACGACTCCGAGGAAGAGATGCCGCTCTCACTGCGGCTCTCGATAGCGGACACCCTCACCCTCGGGAACGCCACCTGCGGCTTCATGGCGGTGTACTTCACCACCACCGGCATCCTGATCCCGCACCTCACCGGCAGTGACGAGTCGGGCATGGCCCGTCACAGTGCGGCGACGGCCGTGATCCTGATGCTGTGCGCCGCGGTCTTCGACCTGTTCGACGGCCTCGTCGCCCGCAAGCTGCGCTCGTCGCCGATGGGCGCGGAGCTGGACAACCTCTCGGACCTGATCAGCTTCGGCCTGGCGCCGGCGTACTTCGTGCTCGTCTACGGCATGGTCGCCGACGACGCGCACCAGCGGGTCGCGGCGGTGGGCGCGATCGTGGTGCTGTTGGCGGTGGTGCTGCGGCTTGCCCGCTTCTCGTGCGTCACCGTGAAGGACGGCACCTTCCAGGGCATGCCCTCGCCGTTCGGTGCGCTGACGGTCGTGTCGATCGTGCTCCTGGAGCTGCCGTTCGTGGCGACGCTCCTCGCGATCATCGGGACGGCGTGGCTGATGGTCTCGCGGGTCGAGTACCCGAAGCCGCGCGGGCGGCTCGCCGTGGCGATGCTGTCGTGGATCGTGCTGAGCATGGGGCTGCTCGCGGCCTGGGCGTTCGACGCCCCCGGCGGTCAGCTGCTGCTGCAGACGGGGTGTGCGCTGCAGCTGGTGCTCGGCGCGGTGATTCCGCTGTTCGCGACGGCTCGGCGGGTGAACAACTTCCGCGACAACCGGCGCGAGGCCCGGGCGGCACAGCTGCCGTAGCCTTTCGCCTCCGCGGCACGTGAAGGGGCCGGAACCCGTGTGGGTTCCGGCCCCTTCTGCTTTTTCCCCTCCCCGCCCCTTCCCGAACTGGGGCTCCGCCCCAGACCCCGCTCCTCAAACGCCGGAGGGGCTGAATCGGGCCCCTTCAGGGGCGCGGGGAACTGCGCGACCAGCCACGACGGCGCGGCAGACGAACGACGGACGCCGCGGAAACCTCAGCCCGCGACGAGCTGCTCCTGGCCGATCAGCTCGCCCACCTGCTCCAGGATCGGGCCCGCCTCGGCCATGCACCGGGCGACGTCCGACTCGACCAGGCTCAGCGGGTACGCCTTCGAGATCCCCGCCCCCGCAAGCGCCTCCTCGGAGAGCTTGAGGCGGCCGCAGACCGCCACGACCGGCACGCCCGCCGCCCGCGCCGCCGCCGCGACGCCCGCCGGGGCCTTGCCGTGCAGGGTCTGCTCGTCGAGCGAGCCCTCGCCCGTGATGACGAGGTCGGCCCGCTCAAGGGCCGGGCCGAAGCCGAGGACGTCCAGCATCACGTCGATCCCGGCCCGGAACCGCGCGCCGAGCCCGACGAGCGCCCCGTACCCGATACCGCCCGCCGCACCCGCGCCCGGCGCCTTCGCGTGCTCCGCCGCCTTCGGGCCGACGGCCTTCTCCAGGACCAGGGCGAAGTGCGCGAGGGCCGCGTCCAGGGTGGCGACGTCCTGCGGCGTCGCGCCCTTCTGCGGCCCGTACACCGCCGGGGCGCCCTTCGGGCCCGTCAGCGGGTTGTCGACGTCGCTGGCGAGGATCAGGTCGACGTCGGCGAAGCGCGGGTCGAGGCCGGAGAGGTCGGCCGAGGCCAGGTCGCGCAGCGGGCCGCCGCCGGGGCCGACGGGCTCGCCGTCCGCGTCGAGGAACGTCGCGCCGAGCGCGGCCAGCATGCCCGCGCCGCCGTCCGTGGTCGCACTGCCGCCGACGCCGAACACGATCGTGCGGGCCCCGGCGTCGAGCGCTGCGCGCAGCAGCTCGCCGGAGCCGTACGTGGTGGCGGTGAGCGGGGCGAAGACGCCCTCGGGGAGCAGCTGGAGACCGGAGGCCTCGGCCATCTCGACGACGGCGGTGTCGCCGCGCAGCGCGTACGCCGCCGTGACCTCCGTGCCGAGCGGGCCCGTGACCGTGAGCTCGCGGCGCTCGAAGCCGCCCGCGACGGCCGCCGCGACCGTGCCGTCGCCGCCGTCGGCGACCGGCAGGGACTCGACCTGCGCCTCGGGGTCGACCCGGCGCAGCCCGGCCGTCACCCGCTGGGCGACCTGCACGGCCGTCAGCGAGCCCTTGAACTTGTCCGCGGCAATCAGCACGCGTCGCGCCTGCGCGCGTTCCGTCTCCGCCGTCACTGCAGCGTCCGCCACCTTGGATCCCCTTGCTTTCCGGGCCTTGCTCGCGTCAAGGCAGTCGCGCCGCTGAGACCCTATCCCCAGGTGGGGCTCCCTGCCCATGGCCGCCCGTACGCCGAGACGGTCCGGCGGGTGGACATGGGCAGTCATGTCCGTATATCTGCGGGCGGGCTCGGCGGGATTTGATCGATCAGTGCGGGGCCCGGGGCGCGGGTCAGGGTTCGATCAGGCCTACGCGGATCGCGTACCGCGTGAGTTCCAGGCGGTCCCGCAGGCCCAGTTTGTGCAGCAGGTTGGCGCGGTGGCGCTGGACGGTCTTGATGCTGATGAACAGCAGGTCGGCGATCTGCTGGGAGGAGTGTCCCTCGGCCACCAGCTTGAGGACCTCCTCCTCGCGCGGGGTGAGGATCTCGTCGGCGGTCCCCTCGCTGTGCCGGGCCAGGTCCAGGTAGTTCCGGATCAGGGCGGTGACCGCGCCCGGGTAGAGGAACGGCTCGTCGCGCATGGCGGCGCGGCAGGCCTCGACGAGGTCGCGGTCGGCGACGGACTTCAGGACGTACCCGCTGGCCCCGGCCTTCAGGGCCTGGAAGAAGTACTGCTCGTTGTCGTGCATCGTCAGGATCAGGATGCGCAGGCCCGGCTTGAGCCCGGCGAGTTCACGGGCGGCCTGCAGGCCCGTCATCCGGGGCATGGCGATGTCGAGGACTGCCAGGTCGATGTCCTGGCCGCGCGCCTGCTCGATCGCCTCCGCCCCGTCGCCCGCCTCGGCGACCACGTCGAGGTCCGGCTCCCGGTCGAGGATGAGCCGCACCCCGCGCCGCACGAGGGCGTGGTCGTCGGCCAGCAGGACCCGGACGGGGGCTGGGGCGGGGGCGGCGCCCGGGGCAGCGGCAGAGGCGGGGGCGGTCATGTGGAGACCTGCTTTCCGGGGAGCGGGTTCGAGCCGGGGAGCGGCTTCTCGCTCGGGAGCGGCTTCGCGTCGAGGAGCGGCTCCGCGCCCGGGAGAGGCTTCTCGCCGGGGAGCAGGTTGTCGCTCTGGAGGGGCTTTCTGTCCGGGAGCGGTACGCGGAGTTCGACGCGGGTTCCGGCGCCGGGCGCCGACGTGATGTCCAGGGCGGCCCCGATGAGCAGGGCGCGCTCGCGCATGCCGAGGATGCCGGCGCCCTCGCGCGGGGCCTTGACGCCGCAGCCGTCGTCGGCGACCGCGAGGTCCACGCCGGTGGCGGTGCGGCGCAGGGTGACGGTGACGCGGGCGGCGTCCGCGTGGCGGGCGGCGTTGGTCAGCGACTCCTGGGCGACGCGGTAGAGGACGAGTTCGGCGCCCGGCTCCAGGGTGGGCAGGTCGGCGTCGAAGCGGCGGGTGACGGTCAGCCCGGCGTGCACCGCGAAGTCCTCGGTGAGCGAGGTGAGCGCGCTGACCAGGCCCAGGTCGTCGAGGACGCCCGGGCGGAGCCTGCGTACCAGCCGCCGTACCTCGTCCAGGCTCTCCCGGGTGATCTCCTGGATCTCCTGCAGATCGTCGCGCAGCGGCCCCGGCGCGTCGTCGGCGGTGCGCTTGAGGCCGAGGAGGATCGCGGTCATGGTCTGCCCCACCTCGTCGTGCAACTCCTGGGCGATACGGCGGCGTTCGGCCTCCTGGGCGAGCAGGGCGCGGCCGCTGCTGGCGGCCCGTTCCTGTTCGAGCCGCTCCAGCATGGCGTTGAAGGTGCGGATCACCTCGGCGACCTCGCCGCGGCTCTCGTCGGGCAGCCGCTGTCCGGGCCGCAGCAGGTCGACGGTGGCCATGAGCCGGGTCAGGCGGTCCAGCGGGGCGAGGCCCCAGCGGAGCAGGGCGGCGTTGGCGACCAGCATCACGCCGAGGCCGCCGACGAGGATGACGGCCTCGGTCAGCAGCACCGGCACCGAGACGGTCACGGGCGCCCACAGCAGCAGGGCCGTCGCGGCGCCGAGGACGACGGCGTTGAGGGCGAAGATCCGCCAGAACAGGGACACCGGCGTCCCGCCTCCTTCTGAGAAACGGCTTGCCTCGAACGGTCGGGCGTCACGAGTCCCAGACGAGCTGCCGCACTTGGTGCGGCCAGCCTGCCCACCGTGCCCGGGCCGTGTCGATGGGTGCCAGGCCCCATTTCCGTACCGTCGCCCTGCCCACGCGTCGGCGGTGTGCACTGTGCGACCCGTCGGAAATGGGGTCCGTGACCGATGGGGTTTCCCGCGGAAGTCGATCAGGGTGGGGGCACGGCCGAGGGCGCGTGTCTCCCGTGACGAGCCCGCGGCCGTGCCCCGCATCCGCTCTTCCTCCCCGTGGGTCGGTGACCCACCGCAGAAAGCGAGTCGTCGTGTCTGTCGATGTCTCCCGCACCGATGTGCGGCAGCGCCTGGAGCACGCCCGGAACAGCCGGTTGACGCAGTTGCAGGCCCTCGTCGAGTCCGGGCAGAGCGCGGACGACCAGCCGGCGGCCACTCAACGGAGCGCCATCGAGGGCGTGTTGAAGGAGATCGACGGCGCCTTCGCCCGCGTCGAGAACGGCACGTACGGCACCTGTCTCGGCTGCGGCAAGGCCGTGCCGGCGGAGCGCCTGGAGATCCTGCCGTACACGCCCTACTGCGTCGCCTGCCAGGGCCGCGCCGCCGGCTGACCGCCGCCATCCCCCGTCCCCCGTCCCCCCATCCCCACCCATCGCTCGGCCCGAAGGGGCAGTGGTGACCCACCAGACCATCACCGACCAGCCGTCACACCTCTCGGCGGCGGACCTCGTCGCGCTGCGCCGCAACCTCGACGAGCAGCGCCGGTTCCGGCAGCGACAGCTGCGGCAGCTCACCGCCGACTGCGCCCCGTCCCGCGGCCGGGCAGCCGCCCAGGCCGAGGCCGACGTCCGGCTCGCTGCCTGCGCCCGCATGGTCCTCGCCGACGTCGAGGCCGCTCTGACGCGGATGTACGCGGGCGAGTACGGCAGTTGCCCGCTGTGCCGCCGACCGATCGCGCGGCAACGCCTGCTGGTCGTGCCGCAGGCCCGGTACTGCGGGCCGTGCCAGCAGCTCGGGCACGGCGGGCGGGCCTCGGTGGGCGAGCCGGTCGGAGACCGTGGCCTGGAGGCACTGCCGTGACGGCGGCGGCCGCTTCCGCCGGGCACCGCCCGCGTCCCGCCCCGGCCCGGCGCCCGCAGTCGCCCTGGCCGCTGGGGCTGCGCCGGTGCGGGATCGCGCTGGACATGGGCAGCGCGCGTACGCGCGTCTGGGTGGCCGGACGGGGCTGCTGCTCGACGTGCCCACGATGGCCTTCGGGAGCGACACCCTGTACCCGATCCAGCGCGGCACCATCATCGACACCGCCGGGTGCGCGCGGATGCTGCAGCGTCTGATCGCCGACCGGCTGCCCCGGTTCGCCCGGCCGCTGGTCGTCGTCACGACCCCCGTCCTTGACGGGCCGGCCTACCGCAGCGCCGCCCGCGCGGCCGTGCACGTGCTGCGGCCGTACCGGGTGCTCACCGTGCCCGCCGCGCGGGCCGTCGCCCTCGCGGCGGGCGCCGACCTGACCCGGCCGGCGCTCGTCCTGGACGTCGGGGCGCATCTGACCGAGGTCGTGCTGCTCGCCGACACCGGCGGGGTCGACGCGCGCCGCACCGCCCTGGGCACCGTCGACCTCGACTCCTCCTCCCCCGCGCGGATCGGCGAGGCCGTCGCGGACATGGTGGCGGCGATGCTGCGCCAGGACCGCACCGGCCTCACCGCACGCGCCCTGCGCCGCGGTCCCCTCGTGGCGGGCGGCGGACTCCTGCGTCCCGAGGTCACGGACGCGCTCGCCGGGCGCCTCGACGCCCCGCTGCGCCGGGTGCCGACCCCGCACACCGCCGCCGTCCGCGGCGCCGCCGCACTCCTGCAGGCCACCCACGGCCGCCGCACGCCCCCCGCGACCGGCCACCTCGGCTAGCCCCACCTCGTACGCCCCCGGCCCCGCACGCCGCCTTCGTACGAGGGCACGCGCGCGGGAGCATCCCGACCCAAGGAGGACTCCCATGGCCCGAGGCATCCCGTTCGCGCAGCCTCCGCCGGAGCAGGGGCCTCCGTCTCAACGCCGGGCGCGGGTGCGGCTGTTGTGGGCGCTGCGCCGCAATCCGCTGCGGCGGCGCAGCGACGTGCTGCGGGCCTGGGTCGGCCTGGCCGTGCTGCTCGCCGTCGCGGTCGCCGCCCCCGCCGCGGCGGTCCTGTCCGCGGACCTCGCCCGCCGCCACTACACCCGCGTCGCACACGAGCAGGCCGCCACCGGGCACGAGACGACGGCCGTCCTCCTGCACGACTCCCCCGGCCACCCCGAGCCGGGTTCCGCCGAGGCCGACGAGGCCCGCTACCCGGTCGAGGTCCGCTTCACCGACCCGCACGGCCGGGTCCGCACCGCGCAGGCCGACGTCCTGCCGCACCTGTCGACGGGCAGCAGGGTCCAGGTCTGGGCGGCCGCCGACGGCACGCTCGCGGACCCGCCGCCGACCGCCGCCGAGATCGCCAACCGCAGCAAGGGGTGCGCCGTGATCGCGGTGCTGGCCGTGCACCTCACCGGCGGCCTCGTCTACGGCGTGACCCACCGCCTGGTGCAGCGCCGCAACCTCGCCGCCTGGGAAGCGGCCTGGGCGAGGACGGCCGCCCGCTGGACCAACTCCCCCTGAAATCCGTCCGGTTGTGGCGTCTCAGTCGGCGGCTGCCGCGCTGGAGTCGTACATCTGGTGGACCGTGCGGCTGCCCGGGCCGTCGGGGATGCTGACGTGCTCGTAGACGTCCTCGAGGAGGTCGATGTCGCCGACGCGGACGAGCGCGGCTCCCTCGTCGGCGGCTTGGGCGTGCGCCGTGAGGGAGCAGGCTCCGAGGACGGCGGCGGCGAAGAGGGTCGTACGACGCTTCATCTGGCACTCCGGGATCGCGGGGTCGGGCGGGATCGAAGGGGGCAGAACCGGTCGACGGCCTCCAGAACCTCTCACGGTCCGCGTCGGCACGGCCGCGTTGACCGGGCGGGCGGACCGGAATTTCGGTAGACCGGACGCATGACCCAAGGAGCCGGCATCCCATCGACGCGCCCGACAGGCCTCGGCACCCCTCCGACAGGTCCCGCGGGTCCGGCAGTCCTCACGGACGCCGCGCTCGCCGACCGGATCCACGGCGGCTGGCTCGGCCGGATCGCGGGCAACATGCTCGGCAAGCCGGTCGAGCAGGGCGAGATCTGGACGCGGCAGCGCATCGACCGCTATCTGCGGCGGGCCGGCGCCCTGCCGCTCACCGACTATCTGCCCGAGCCGGCCGACCCCGCCGACGAGGCCGATCTGCGGCCCGAGTGGCGCTCCTGCGTGCGCGGCCGGATCGACGGCAGCTGCCGGGACGACGACGTGGACTACACGATCCTCGGCCTCGACCTGCTCACCGCGCACGGCTTCGGCTTCACGACCGAGCAGGTCGGCGAGCTGTGGCTGCTGCGGCTGCCGTATCTGCAGACGTTCACCGCGGAGCGGGTCGCGTACCGGAATCTCGCGGACGGGCTGCGGCCGCCGCTGACCGCGACCCGCGACAACCCCTACCAGGAGTGGATCGGGGCGCTGATCCGCGCCGACATCTTCGGCCTGACCAGCCCCGGGCAGCCGCGCCGGGCGGCCGCGCTGGCCCGCAAGGACGCGGTGCTCTCGCACACCGGGAACGGGGTGTACGGGGCGATGTGGGCGGCGGCGCTCGTGGCGGCCGCGTTCACGGCGCGCGATCCGCGGGCGGCCCTGGAGGCGGCGCAGGGTGTGATCCCGGCGAGCAGCCGGCTCGCGCGCACGGTGCGGCAGGTGCTGTCGCTGCACACGGCGGGCCTGGACTGGTCGGGGACGCTCGACGCGGTCGGGCAGGACACGGCGCGGTTCGGCTGGATCCACACGATCCCGAACGCGGCGGTGATCGCGGCCGGACTCCTGTACGGGGACGGGGACTTCAGCCGGACCATCGCGCTGACCGTGCGCGGCGGGCTCGACACGGACTCCAACGGCGCCACGGCGGGCGCGGTCGCGGGCGTGCGGTGCGGGGCGGGCGCGCTGCCGCCGCAGTGGACGGCGCCGCTCGGGGACCGGGTGCGCAGCGCCGTGTTCGGCCGGGACGGCGCGCGGATCAGCGAACTTGCCGCGGAGACAGTGCAGTTGGCGCGGGCGGCGGACCGGGAGCAGGACGAGCCGGACGGCGGTTAGGCTCGGCGGTGTGACTGCCGATTTCGCCACGTACATCGCCGGGCTGCCGAAGATCCTCGCCGGCGCCGCCGTCCTGTTCCGCGACGACGAGGGCCGGGTGCTGCTCCTGGAGCCCAACTACCGGGAGGGCTGGGCGCTGCCCGGCGGCACGATCGAGTCGGACGACGGCGAGACCCCGCGGGAGGCGGCCCGCCGCGAGACGGTCGAGGAGATCGGGCTCGACATCGTGCCGGGCGCCCTCCTCGCGATCGACTGGGTCCCGGGCCCGGGCCGCCCGCCGATCGCCTCGTACCTGTACGACGGCGGCGTCCTGTCCGGCGCGCAGCTGGACGCGCTGGTGCTGCAGGAGGAGGAGCTGGACTCCTGGCGTCTGGTCGCGCCCGCGGACCTGGACGCGTACGGGCCGCCGTGGCTGGTCCTCCGCGTACGGGCCGCGCTGGCCGCGCTCGCGTCCGGGACGGGGCCGGCGGAGCTGGTGGAGGGGCTGCCCGCGGCGTGAATCCGCTCGCGGCGCGCGGGGGTCGCTGCGTACGCTCGGCGCATGAGCAGCAAGCCGCTTGTCGCCGTGTTGAGCGGGGCCGGGATCTCCACCGACTCCGGAATTCCGGACTATCGCGGCCCGCAGGGGCTCTGGCGCCGCGACCCGGAGGCGCAGAAGCTCGTCGAGTACGAGTCGTACGTCTCCGATCCGGAGATCCGCCGGCGGTCCTGGCAGATGCGGCGCGCGAACCGCACCCTGCAGGCCGAGCCGAACGCCGCGCACCTCGCGATCACCGAGCTCGAACGGTCGGGGGTGCCGGTGCGGGTGATCACGCAGAACGTGGACGGGCTGCACCAGCGGGCCGGTCTGCCCGAGCGCAAGGTGCTCGAACTGCACGGCAGCGCACGGTCGGTGGTGTGCGTGGCGTGCGGGGTGCGGTCGTCGATGGCGGACGCGCTCGCGCGGGTCGAGGCCGGTGAGGCGGATCCCGCTTGCCTGGTGTGCGGCGGCATCCTGAAGTCGGCGACGGTGATGTTCGGCGAGCGTCTGGACCCGGAGGTGCTCGGCGCCGCGATGGCCGTCGCGAAGGGGTGCGACCTGTTCTTCGCGGTCGGCACGAGCCTGCAGGTGCAGCCGGCGGCGTCCCTGGTGGGGCTGGCCGTGGAGCACGGGGCGCGACTCGTCATCGTCAACGCGGAGGCGACGCCGTACGACGAGCTGGCGGCGGAGGTCGTCCGCGAGCCGATCGGGACGGCGTTGCCGGGCTTGTTGGCGGGGGTCTCCGGGACGGCCGGCTAGTCCTTCTTGTCGTCCCAGGAGTCGCCGAGTGCCCCGTCGTGGCTCTTCAGCAGGGCGACGAGTGCGGCGGTGACGCGCGGGTCCCACCAGTCGGCCTTGACGTGCAGGTGGCCGCCGTTCCAGTCGAGGACGGTCTGCCCGTCCAGGTCCCACTTCGTGCGGTACGGCATCTGCGCGCCGGGACCGCCGCCGCCGAGGAGCCCGCCCACGGCGATCAGGACCTGCAGCGGCAGGATGAGCCACCACACGACCCACCCGAAGACCTGTCCCTTGTGTCCGACGACGGCCGGCCCGCCCGTCTGCTGCACGGTCCAGCGGGTCCTGGTCCCGTTGTCGAAGGCCTTCTCGCGCATGACGACCGCCAGCGGCTCGCCCGCCGCGCCGAGGATCTCGTACGTCGAAGTCCCGCCCTTGGAGGCCGACTTGGTGACCACGTGGGCGAGGGCCTGTTGTCGGTACCGGTCGGCCCACAGGGTGAACGACCGCGTGCCCTCGGCGCGAGCGGCACGGTACTGCTCGACCCCGCCGGGCGGCAGCGTCCGTTCCGGGAAGGCGTACGGCTCGGACTGGGCGCGGGCCTCCGTGCCGGCGGCGGCGATGTGGATCCGGCGGCGCACGCCTCCGTCCCGCTGGTCGTAGGGTCCGGCCTTTTCGTTCTTCGCGGCCGGCTCCCGCAGCCACACCGTCGTCGTCATCGCCTGCTCTTCCACGCTCAGTTGGGACTCTCGGGCCGGACCCTACCCCGCGCTCAGAACAGCGCCCCCGCCACCCCGCCCCGCTCCAGATCGAGCAGCCTCCGCTTGCGGTCGAGGCCGCCGCCGTACCCCGTGAGGCTGCCGTTCGCTCCGACCACGCGGTGGCAGGGGACGACGATGCCGACGGGGTTCTTGCCGTTGGCGAGGCCCACCGCGCGGGAGGCCTGCGGGCGGCCGAGCTCGGCGGCCAGCTCGCCGTACGTGCGGGTCTCGCCGTACGGGATGGCCAACAGGCCCGCCCAGACCTCGCGTTGGAAGGGCGTGCCCTGGAGGCTGAGCGGCAGGTCGAAGGTGTGACGCTCGCCCGCGAAGTACTCCCCGAGCTGGCGGGCCGCTTCGGCGAAGGGGTCCTCGTCGGGTGCGACGCGGGCGCCGAAGTTCTCCTCGGGCGGGCGGTGGCGCTGGTCCGTCATGTAGAGCCCGGACAGCGCGCCGTCGGTGGCGACGAGGGTGAGCGGGCCGTACGGGCTGTCGACAACCGTGTGCGTACGTACGGTAGTTGTGGCCGTCATCGCGGCAACCTCCTTATGCGGGAAGGGAGTTGATCGGGTGGTCGTCCGTCGCCCACAGGTACTGGACCGCGTAGGCCCGCCACGGGCGCCAGGCGGCGGCGCGGGCCGTGAACGCTGCGGGGGTGTGCGGGAGGCCCAGGCCCTGTGCGGCGCGGCGGATGCCGAGGTCGGTGGGGAGGAACGCGTCCGGGTCGCCGAGCGCGCGCATCGCGATGACCTCGACCGTCCACGGGCCGAAGCCCGGCAGTTCGGCGAGCCGGGCGCGGGCCGCGTCCCAGTCGCTGTCGACGCCCAACTTGAGGGTTCCGTCGGCGAGTTCGCGTACCAGACGGGTGAGGGTGGTGCGGCGGCTGCGGGGCAGGGCGAGGGTCTCGGGGTCGAGGGCGGCGAGCGCCTCGGGCGACGGGAAGAGGTGGGTGAGGCCGCCCTCGGGGTCGTCGACCGGCTCGCCGTGGGCCAGGACGAGGCGGGCCGCGTGGGTGCGGGCGGCGGCCGTGGACACCTGCTGGCCGAGCACCGCGCGTACCGCGAACTCCGGCTCGTCGACGGTGCGCGGGACGCGGCGGCCGGGGGCCTTGTCGACCAGCGGGGCGAGGAGTTCGTCGGTGCGCAGCTGCTCGTCGACGGCGACCGGGTCGGCGTCCAGGTCGAGCAGGCGGCGGCAGCGGCTGATGGCCACGGTGAGGTCGCGCTGGTCGCTGAGGCTCAGCCGGCAGCCGATGTGCTCGGGCCCGGGAGTGAGGGCGACGACGCCGGGGCCGTGCGGCAGGCGCAGCGTGCGGCGGTACGCGCCGTCCCGCCACTCCTCCACGCCGGGTACGGCGGTCGCGGCGAGGTGGCCGAAGAGGTTGTCGGGGTTGAGCGGGGCGCGGAACGGCAGGCGCAGCGAGAGGACTCCGGGGGTGCCGGGTTCCGTACGGCCGGCGGCGCGTGCGGCGCGGGTGCGGAGTTCGCCGGGGGCGAGGGCGTACACCTCGCGGACCGTGTCGTTGAAGGTGCGGATCGAGGCGAAACCGGCGGCGAACGCGATGTCCGCCATGGGGAGTTCGGTGGTCTCGATCAGGATGCGGGCGGTCTGGGCGCGCTGCGCGCGGGCCAGGGCGAGCGGGCCCGCGCCGAGCTCGGCCTGCAGTTGCCGTTCGACCTGCCGGGTGCTGTAGCCGAGGCGGGCGGCGAGGCCGGTGACGCCCTCGCGGTCGACGACGCCGTCGGCGACGAGCCGCATCGCGCGGGCGACCAGGTCGGCGCGGTGGTTCCACTGCGGGGAGCCGGGCGTGGTGTCGGGCCGGCATCGCTTGCAGGCCCGGAACCCGGCCTGCTGGCAGGCGGCCGCGCTCGGGTAGAACCGCATGTTCCGCGGCTTGGGGGGTACGACGGGGCAGCTCGGGCGGCAGTAGATCCCGGTCGTCAGGACGGCCGTGAAGAACACTCCGTCGAAGCGGGCGTCCTTCGCCCGGACCGCCCGTACACAGCTCTCGGTGTCGGTGTGCATGCGTACAGCTTCACCGAGCGAGGCCGCCGGGGCTGGCGAGAATCCGACATCAACCTCGGACTGCCAGGGCCCCGACGGCCTCCATGACGACTGTGCGGTTACTTCAGGCCGAGCAGCTGCTCCAGCGGGTCGATCGCGAAGTAGACGGTGAACAGGGCGGCGGTGCCCCACAGCAGCCAGTGCACCTCGCGGGCCTTGCCGAGGCAGGCCTTGATGACGACGTAGGCGACGAAGCCGGCGCCGATGCCGTTGGTGATGGAGTACGTCATCGGCATCACGGCGATGGTGAGGAACGCCGGGATGGCGAGCTCGTACTTCTCCCAGTCGATGTGCTTGACCTGGGTCATCATCAGGAAGCCGACGGCGACCAGGGCCGGGGACGCGGCCTGCAGCGGCACGATCGTCAGGACCGGGGTGAGGAACAGCGCGGCGGCGAACAGGCCGCCGGTGACGACGCTGGCGAAGCCGGTGCGGGCGCCTTCGCCGACGCCCGCGGCGGACTCGACGTACGTCGTCGCGGACGAGGCGGAGGCGGCGCCACCGGCGACGGCGGCGGCGCCGTCGATCAGCAGGACACGGCCGAGCTCGGGCACCTGGCCGCGCTCGTCGAGGAGACCGGCCTCGGCGGTGACGCCGACGATCGTGCCCATCGTGTCGAAGAAGTCGGACAGGATCAGCGTGAAGATCAGCAGGATCACGGTGAGGACGCTGACCTGGCCGAAGGCGCCGATGACGTCGAACTCGCCGAGCAGCCCGAAGTCCGGTGCGGCGACCGGGTTGCCGGGCAGCGACGGGGAGATGAGGCCCCAGCTCTTCACGTCCGCGACGGCGTTGATGACGACCGAGAGGACCGTCATCACGGCGATGCTGATGAGGATCGCGCCGGTGACCTTGCGGGCGAGCAGCACGACGGTCAGGAGCACGCCGAGGCAGAACACCAGCATCGGCCAGCCGACGAGGGTGCCGGAGCCGAGCTGGACGGGGACGGTGCTGTTGGCGGCGTCCGGGACGCGGGTGACGAAACCGGCGTCGACGAAGCCGATGAACGCGATGAACAGGCCGATGCCGACGCTGATGGCCTGCTTGAGGGCCTGCGGGATGGCGTGCATGACGGCCTGCCGCAGACCGGTCATCACCAGGACGCAGATCAGCACACCTTCGAGGACCACGAGGCCCATCGCGTCGTCCCAGCTCATCAGCGGGGCGATCTGGAAGGCGACGACCGCGTTGAGGCCGAGACCGGCGGCGAGGGCGAGCGGCAGGTTGCCGCCGACGCCCATGATGATCGTCATCATCGCGGCCACCAGCGTGGTGGCGGTGGCGAGTTGGGCCGGGTCGAGCTGGTCGCCGAACTTGTCCTTGGCGCTGCCGAGGATGATCGGGTTGAGGACCAGGATGTAGGCCATCGTGAAGAACGTGGCGACACCGCCGCGTATCTCCCGGGCGTACGTCGAGCCGCGCTCGCTTATCTGGAAGAACCGGTCGAGAGGACCACCGGATCTGGCGGGCGGCGCTGCCGGCCCCGTACTGGTCTGCATGACTGCTGTCTCCTGGCCCTGCACATGTGAGGGGATTCGGGGGGAATTCGGTGCTTGTGGGGTGCCACGACCGGCGCATGTCCGGCCGTAGTACGAACGCACATGCGGCACCTCGGCCCTGGATCATACGCGGGGTGACGCAGTTCTCAATTGCGCGGGGAAATCCCCGGAGTTAAGGAGGGATTGCGGAGACCGCCCAACTCGTGATCACTATGTTCTTTCCTACAAAATCCCTGTGGATCTACTCCACCAAATCCGGACGCACGTGACACCTCATCTGCGGTCGCCGTCCGTGAGTGCCTACTCTCTGTCCGTGCATCCACCGATCCCCTTCAACGCGCGTGCCGCCCGGACCCTGCGCGAGAAACTCGGGATGGCCCCCGGACACGTCGCGTACGGCATGAGCGCTTCGTACGGCATGACCCACATCACCCCTGACCACATCACCGCGTGGGAACGGGGCGTCGCCGCTCCGACGGCGCATGAACTCAACGCGCTCGCCGGTGCGTTGTGGTGCGCGCCGAGCGAGCTGATGGACCGCCCGCGGACCCTGCACGAGCACCGGCTGGCCCGCGGGATCGCCGCAGACGACGTCGCCGACGCCACCGGGATGTCCCGCGAGGCCTACCAGCAGATGGAGGCGAGCGGCGTCTGGCGCGGCGACACCGGGCAGTCCGCGCGCCTCGGCGACATCCTCGGCCTGGAGCCGCGCGACCTGGTCGCCGTCACGGGCCGGGAGGGCGAGCTGGCGCGGCTGCTCACGGAGGCGGTGTCGACGCGCTGGCAGGCGCACTTCAAGGAGATCGCGAAGCTGCTCTCCATGGACAAGCGGGACTTGAAGGAACCGCTGCGCGCCATGCACGACGAGTACCAGACCCTGATGGCCGCGACGCTGATGCGCGCGAGCGCGAACACGGCGGCGGGCGAGGCGGGCCAGAGCTACGTCGAGAACATCGTCGACCATTTCTGGGAGCGGCTGGGCGCCTGAGGACGGCCCTCCGTGATCCGCTCCCTGGCCCTACTCAGCGGAGCTGCGCGGCGAACGCCTCGTACGCGGTGTCGTCGAACAGCACGAACCGGACCTCCTCGACGGCGGTCTCGGTCTCCCGTACGGTTCCGACCGCGATCCGGGCCGCGTCGTCGATCGGCCAGCCGTAGATGCCGGCGGACACGGCGGGGAACGCGACGGTACGGGCCCCCAACTCGTCGGCGACGCGCAACGACTCGCGGTAGCAGGAGGCGAGCAGGTCGGAACGGTCGGTCTCGGCGGACCAGCGGGGGCCGACGGTGTGGATCACCCAGCGCGCGTCGAGCCGTCCGGCGGTGGTGGCCACGGCCTGCCCGGTCGGCAGGCCCTTGCCGTAGTGCGAGGCCCGCAGCGCCCGGCACGCGTCGAGGATCTCCGGCCCGCCGCGCCGATGAATCGCCCCGTCCACGCCTCCGCCGCCGAGCAGGGAGGAGTTGGCGGCGTTGACGACGGCGTCGACGGTCTGCTGGGTGATGTCGCCTCGGACGAGCGTGAGCAGAGTCTCCATCCCCCCATTCTCCGCACCCCCAGGGGGCTCCGCCCCCGGTCCCCCGCTCCTCAATCGCCGGAGGGCTCCCTCGCGCTCCGCACTCGTCCTCAATCGCCGGACGGGCTCCATCCCGGCCGTCGTTCGTCCGCGGCGCCGCGATGGCCGCTCGCGCAGTTCCCCGCGCCCCTCACGGGGCACGCCCTGCCCCCTCCGGCCGCCACCCGGCTGCCGCGCCATCCTGGTACCTCGCGCAGTTCCCCGCGCCCCTGTCGGGGCACGGCTCCCCCGCCGCGCTGTGGGCTGTCGGGTGCTGGTGCGCCCCTTCAGGGGCGCGGGGAACTGCGCGAGCGGCCACGACGGCGGGGCAGCCGAAAGATCACCGCCGGAGGCTTTCGGGAAGGGGCGGGGAGGGGAAAAGATCGAGCCCGAAGGGCGAGACAAGTAACCGGGGGAGGGAAGGGGGCCGGCCCTCTTACTTGGACCGCAGGTGCCGCCAGACCGCCCGAGCCGCATTGTGCCCCGACATCCCATGCACCCCCGGCCCCGGCGGCGTAGCGGACGAGCACAGGAAGACCGCCGGATGCGGCGTGGCGTACGGAAAGAGCGACAGCTTCGGCCGCAGCAGCAGCTGAAGCCCGGAAGCCGCGCCGCAGGCGATGTCCCCGCCGACATAGTTCGCGTTGCGCGCCGCAAGCTGCGGCGGCCCTGCCGTGGCCCGCGCGAGGACCCGGTCGCGGAACCCGGGCGCGAACCGTTCCAACTGCCGCTCGACCGCGTCCGTGAGGTCCCCCTCCCAGCCGTTCGGCACGTGCCCGTACGCCCAGAACGCGTGTTTGCCCTCGGGTGCGCGGCTCGGGTCGACGAGGCTGGGCTGCGCGGTGATGAGGAACGGCCGTTTTGGGGCGCGGCGTTGCCGGGACGCTTCGTCGAGCGCCGTGCCGATCTCGTCCTTGCTGGCTCCGACCTGCACGGTGCCCGCGCGCCGCGCCTCCTCGGCGGTCCAGGGCACCGGCCCGTCCAGGGCGTAGTCGATCTTGAACGCGCTCGCCCCGTACCGATACCCGTCGTACGCGCGGCCCAGGCCCGCGATGCGGGCGAGGGCGGTGGGCGCGGTGTCGAAGACGTACGCACGGGCGGGCGGCAGGTCGTCGAGGCGTTTGACCTCGAAGTCCGTGTGCACCGCGCCGCCCAGGTGGCGGAGGTACCCGGCGAGCGCGTCGGAGACGGCCTGCGAGCCGCCCTTCGCCACGGGCCAGCCGCGTTCGTGGGCGGCGAGCGCGAAGACCAGGCCGACGGCGGACGTGGCGGGCCCGCCGAGCGGGGCGATGACGTGCGCGACGAGCCCGGCGAACAGGGCCTTGGCCCGCTCGTCCCGGAACCGCTGCGCCATCAGCCAGGTCGACGGCTGGAGTCCGGCGAGGCCGAAGCGGGCGAGGGTGACGGGGTCGCGGGGCAGCGCGGTGGACGGCAGCGACATGAAGTCCCGTACGAGCGTGTCCCATTTGCCGATGAAGGGGGCGATGAGCCGGCGGTACGCCCCCGCGTCGCGCGGGCCGAACGACAGGGCCGTCTCGGCGACGGAGCGGGACAGGACGGCGGCCGTGCCGTCGGGGAACGGGTGGGCCATCGGCAGCGGCGGCTGCAGCCACTCCAGGCCGAACTGCGCGAGGGGCAGGCGGGAGAAGGCGGGTGAGCCGATGCCGAGGGGGTGCACGGCGGAGCACGGGTCGTGCCGGAAGCCGGGCAGGGTGAGTTCTTCGGTGCGGGCGCCGCCGCCGATCGCCGACTCGGCCTCGAACACGGCCACCGAGAAGCCGCGCCGGGCCAGCTCGACGGCGGCGGTCAGGCCGTTGGGCCCCGCTCCCACGACGACGGCATCGAGCATCGACGGCACCTTCGGACTCCTTTGTCAGCCGGTGGCCGGACGGCTGGTCCCCCGGCTGGTCGACTCCGGGAACCAGTGTGGCCGGTGCTGCCCAGGATATGCCGGGGCGCCGACGACGCCCCCGCGGGTAGCCTTCGCCGGATGCCGCATCACACCCACCACCTGGACCCGGCCACGGGCGTCCGCCACTGGTACGAGTACGACGCCTCGGGAACGCTCCTGCGGCACGCGTCGTTCGGGCACGACGGCCCGGCGCCGGAGGCCGTCCGCGCCGCCGACCGCTCCGAACTCGCCTGGCTGCGCGCCGAGTTCGGCGCTTACTGCGTCGAGTTGTACGAGGCGACGTACGGCCTGCCGGAGGAGCCCGTCGCGCCCGCCGGCGCCCCCGTCACCGCCGCCGACTTCGAGCGGGCCTGGCAACTGGCCCGCAGGGACCGGCACTTCACGCAGGTCACCACCGGCCCGCTGCCGGTCGGCCTGCGGCTGCCCGGCACGGTGAGCGTGATCCCGTGGGGCGCGTACCTCACCGGGCTGTTCGTCGACCTCGGCCTGCCCGTGCCCGGGTTCGTCGACATGGTGCATCTGCCTCGTGAGCCGGAGCCGTGGCCGGCCGTGGGCACGGCGGGCACGTACGAAGTGCTGCAGGTCCGGCTCAACTGCGAGGCGGAGAGCCGGAGTCGGCCGCAGGTCAGGCTGAAGCCGGTGAGCTGAGCCGCCGCGGACGCGGGCGCAGACGCAGACGCAGACGGACGCGGACCGTCTGCACCGCGAGCCACCGACCGGCCGACGCCGACCGAGGGGCAGCCGACCGGCCGACGCCGACCACGGGCAGACGTGAGCCCCCGGCCCAATGCCTGCTCAGCCCTCGGCCCCCGCCCGCAGCAGCCCGAGCACCCGCTCGACCGTGGCCGTGTCCCGCGCCGCCGTGAACGGCAGGGCGTTGCCGCCCTCGATACGGAAGGGCTCGCCGGCGATCGTGCGGTGCGCGCCGCCCGCCTCCTCCACGAGGAGCAGTCCGGCCGCGTGGTCCCAGGCGTTCTCCCAGGAGAAGGCGACCGCGTCCACCTCGCCCTTGGCTATCGCCAGGTATTCGAGGCCCGCCGAGCCGCAGGGCCTCGGGTGCACGCCGTCCACGGCGAGGCCGAGGAGGGCGCGCTTCTGCTCGTCCGTCGTGAAGTCCGGGTGGGACGTGGCTATTTCCAGGACGCGGTCCGCGGCGGGGGCGCCCGGCCGCAGCTCCCGGTCGCCGACGCGTGCGCCGCGGCCGCGGACGGCGACGGCCAGCTCGTCGAGCGCGGGCGCGTACGTCCACGAGGCGAGGACGCGGCCGCGCCGGGCGAGCGCGACGAGCGTGCAGAACCCGGGGTCGCCGTGGACGAACTGGCGGGTGCCGTCGACCGGGTCGACGATCCACACCGGGGCGTCGCCGTGCAGCGCGTCCAGCTTCGCCGGGTCGGCGTGCACGCCCTCCTCGCCGACGACCACGGAGCCGGGCAGCAGGGCCGTCAGGGACGCCGTGAGGTGCTCCTCGGCTCGGCGGTCGGCGACGGTCACCAGGTCGTGCGGGCCGTTCTTCTCGACGATCTCGTGGTCGGCGAGCTGGCGGAAGCGGGGCATCACCTCTGCTGCGGCGGCCTTGCGGACGGCCTCCTCGACGTCGGTGAGGGAGGAGTCGAGAAAGCCTTCGAGGTCTTCGGTCATGTGTCCCATCAGACCACGCGACACTGACAACCCCTACCCGAGCAGTGGCCCGCACCTGGACCTGAGGTGAACTCGCCGTTGCCGCGGCGGCCCGATGTCACGCGCGGTCACCGCCCGACCGCGTACCCCTGCATTCCGCGCGGGTTGGCGGCCGCCGAGAGGACGCCCGTGCGGGGGTCGCGGGCGACCGCGCAGAGGCGGCCCTCCGACCAGGGCTCGCCCACGGTGACGTCGTGGCCGCGCTCCCGCAGCCCGGCGATGACGTCGGGCCCGAGCCGGGACTCGACGGTCAGGCTGCCGGGCCGCATGCCGCGCGGGAAGAACGAGCCGGGGAAGGCCTCGGTGTGCCAGTTCGGGGCGTCGATCGCGCCCTGCAGGTCGAGCCCGCCGCGCACCCTCTCGCGCAGCGCGACCGCGAGGAAGAAGTGCAGCTGCCACTGGTCCTGCTGGTCGCCGCCGGGCGTGCCGAAGGCGAGGACGGGTTCGCCGTCGCGCAGGGCGAGGGACGGGGTGAGGGTGGTGCGCGGACGGCGGCCGGGCGTCAGGGAGTTGGGGAGGCCGGGCTCCAGCCAGGCCATCTGCAGCCGGGTGCCGAGCGGGAAGCCGAGTTCGGGCACGACCGGGTTGGACTGCAGCCAGCCGCCGCTGGGCGTCGCCGCGACCATGTTGCCCCAGCGGTCCACGACGTCGAGGTGGCAGGTGTCCCCGCGGGTGCCGCCGTCCCGGGCGACGGTCGGCTCGCCCGCGCCCGCGACGGGGGTGCCCATCGCGTACTCCCCGTCGAGCACGGTCTTCGCGGCGGCGGCGAGGCGCGGCGGGCGGCCGTCGGGGCTGCCGGGCCGCAGTTCGAGGGAGGCCCGGTCGCCGATGAGCGCGCGCCGCTCGGCGTTGTACGCGGCGGACAGCAGCGTGTCGAGCGGCACCTCGTCGGCGTCCCCGTACCAGGCCTCACGGTCCGCCATCGCCAGCTTGCAGCCCTCGACGAGCCGGTGGACGTACGCGGCGGTGCCGGGTTCGGGCAGCTCGTCCGGGTCGGCGGGGAGCAGGGCGAGCTGCTGCAGGAAGGCGGGCCCCTGGCTCCAGCCGCCCGCCTTGCACAGGGTCCAGCCGTTCCAGTCGTACGTGGCCGGGGTCTCGTACGTCGCGCGGTACGCGGCGAGGTCGGCGGCGGTGAGGGTGCCGGTGTGGCGGTGGCCGCTGGTGTCGAGGGTGGGGCGGGCGGACTGGCGCAGGAGGGCCTCGGCGATGAAGCCGCCGCGCCAGATCTCGCGGGCGTTCTCGATCTCGGTCTCGCGGTCGGCGTGCGCGGACTCGGCGAGGAGGCGGCGCCAGGTCGCGGCGAGCGCGGGGTTGCGGAAGAGCTCGCCGGGGCGCGGGGAGCGGCCGTCGGGCAGGTACACCTCGGCCGACGAGGCCCACTCGGGTTCGCTCTGGAAGAGGGCGCGCACGGTCTCCACGGTGGCGCCGACCCGTTCGACGGGCGCGTGTCCGTCCTCGGCGTACCCGATCGCGTACCGCAGGACCTCGGGCAGCGTCTTGGTGCCGTGGTCGCGCAGGAGCAGCATCCAGGCGTCGAACGCGCCGGGCACGGCGGCGGCCAACGGGCCGGTGCCGGGGACGAGTTCGAGGCCGAGCGAGCGGTAGTGGTCCACGCTCGCCCCGGCCGGGGCGGGGCCCTGGCCGCAGAGCACGCGCACCTCGCCGCCCGCCGGGGCGAGGATGATCGGCACTTCTCCGGCGGGCCCGTTGAGGTGCGGCTCAACTATGTGCAGCACGAACCCGGCGGCCACCGCCGCGTCGTAGGCGTTGCCGCCGTCCTCCAGTACGGCCATGGCGCTCTGCGAGGCGAGCCAGTGCGTGGACGACACCATGCCGAAGGTGCCCTGCAGGGTGGGGCGGGTGGTGAACATGCGGCCTCTCCTCACGGTCCGGGCGATCCGGGCAGGTTATCGATCACCGTGACGGCGCCGGCCCGCAGCCCCTTGCCGTCCTGCTTGCCGTCCTGCTTGCCGTACCGCTTGCCGTCCTGCTTGCCGTCCTGCTTGCCGTTCCGCCGAGTTGTGCAGCACTCGCACAGATTTGACGGTGTCCGGTCAAGACTCTTGTCGCCCCTGATCACCGGTGGGACAGTGCGCCGGTGGGAGGGATTCCGCTTCCCGCGCTTTCGTCAACGTCAGGGCCCGGTCGGGGAGTTGGCGGCGCCGCAGCATCGGTGGCGCCCCCGCGCTCTCCGTGGACGGCCTGCCAACGAAAGGGTCTGGTTCACCGTCATGAGATCCCCCACGCGAAGACTTCGCGCGCTCATACCCGTCACCGCCCTCGCCGCCGGACTGCTCGCGGCCGCCCCCGCGCAGAGCGCGGACCGCTCGGGCGCCGCCCCCGACCTGCGGCTCGCCCCGGCCGCGACGGCCGTCTCCGGCAGCTGGATCGTCGTACTCGACGACACCCCGAAGTCCGCGGTCGGCGCCGCCGCGCAGGACCTCGCCGAGCGCTACGACGGCGCCCTCGGCCAGGTGTACCGGAACGCGGTGCGCGGCTTCTCCGTGAAGATGGGCAAGGCCGAGGCGCTGCGGCTCGCCGCCGATCCGCGGGTCGCGTACGTCGAGCAGGACGCCGAGGTGCGCCTCGCCCCCGAACCGCGGGGCGCCAAGCGGAAGAACGCCACCCAGAACGGCGCCACCTGGGGCCTGGACCGGATCGACCAGCGGAACCTGCCGCTGAACGGCACGTACACGTACACCACGACGGCCTCGAACGTGCACGTGTACGTCATCGACACCGGAGTCCGCGTCAGCCACAGCGAGTTCGGCGGGCGGGCGAAGGTCGGCACCGACACCGTGGGCGACGGGCAGAACGGCAACGACTGCCACGGCCACGGCACCCATGTCGCCGGCACGGCCGCGGGCTCGACGTACGGCGTGGCCAAGTCCGCCTCCGTCGTCGGCGTGCGGGTGCTCAACTGCCTGGGCTCGGGGACCACTTCGGGCGTCATCGCGGGCGTGGACTGGGTGACGGCCAACGCGGTCAAGCCGGCGGTGGCCAACATGAGCCTCGGCGGCGGCGCGAGCACCAGCCTCGACGCTGCCGTGCAGCGCTCGATCGACTCGGGTGTCTCGTACGCGGTCGCCGCGGGCAACGGCAACATCATCGGGCTGCCCGAGAACGCCTGCGGCTCCTCGCCCGCGCGGGTGCCCGCGGCGCTCACGGTGGGCGCCACCGACCGGACCGACACCAAGGCGTCCTGGTCCAACTACGGCTCCTGCGTGGACCTGTTCGCGCCCGGCGTGGACGTCACGTCGGCCTGGAGCAGCGGCGACTCGGCGACCGACACCATCAGCGGCACGTCCATGGCCAGCCCGCACACGGCGGGCGTCGCGGCCCTCTACCTCGCCGCGCACCCGGCCGCGAGCCCGGCGCAGGTGAGCAGCGCGGTGACCGCCAACGCGACCAGCGGTGTCGTCCAACGGGCGGGCACGGGCTCCCCGAACAAACTTCTCCACTCGCTCTTCTGACCGCACCCGCCCCCGGCCTCGTTTCGCCTCGACGCCACGCCGAGGCGAAACGAGGAGCGAGGGGCCATGATCGCGGCTACGCTCCGCGCCATGTTCGCGATCCGACCAAACAACCCCAATTCCGCCGATAACGTCAGTCCGGTCTCGACCCTGCCCCGGCAGGAGCCGCCCGGTCTGCCCGTGCTCGCCGCGTTCGGCGCCGAGGGCCCGGCCCGCCCGCTGCCGGGCGGTCAGGGCGGAACCTGGTGCGCGGACGGCATCGTCCTGAAGCGGACCGGCCTGCGCACCGAGACGGCATGGCGGGCCAACACCCTCAACGCCCTTGCCCCGTCGGACGAGTTCCGGGTGGCGCCGCCGGTGCGCTCGATGGACGGCACCTGGACGGCGGGCGGCTGGGAGGCCTGGCGCCTGGTCCCCGGCACCCCCGACGAGCGGCGCGTGGACGACGTCGTACGCGCGGGCCGCGCCTTCCACGCGGCGCTCGCCGAACTGCCCCGCCCCGCCTTCCTCGACGAGCGGGACGACCCGTGGTCGCGCGCCGACCGCTTCTCCTGGGGGTACGCGGCCGGCTCCGCCGAAGCGGTGGCGGCCGAAGAGGGCGTTCCGGCCCGGGAGTTCGACCTGGTGGCCCCGCTGCTCGCCGCCCGTACGCCGCTGCCGGAGGACGCCTCGCAGGTGGTCCACGGCGACCTGCTCGGCAACGTCCTGTTCGCCGACGCGGAGGGGCTGCCGCCCGCGATCATCGACTGGCCCGCGTACTGGCGCCCGCCGGGCTGGGCCTCGGCCGTGGCCGTCGTCGACGCGCTCTGCCACCACGACGCCGAGCCGGGCGTGCTCGACCGCTGGGAGCACGTGCCGCACTGGCGCCAACTCCTCGTCCGCGCCCTGCTGTTCCGCATCGCCACGCACGAGCGCCTGGACCGCGACCTCGAGTCGGCGTACCGCCCGGTGGTCGACCTCGTCCTCGACGGCCGCTGGACGGAGCAGACCGCGGAGCGCCGAGCGGAGCCTTCGCCGACGCTCCGCGCCGTCCGCGCACCGGAGCCGACGCCCGCGCCCGCTCCCCCGCCGACGCCCACGCGCAGTGCGCCGCAGCAGGAGATGCTCGACGTGACCGACCCGCTCCCCGAGCAACTCCCCGAGCCCCGGCCCGAGGCCGACCCGTCGACGGACGCCTCGCCGGGCGCGCCGACGGACGCCTCGACCGACTCCTCCCCGTCCTGAACGGCCCGGGCCCACCCCGGGCCCGGCCCGCCACCGCCCACGAGGAGTACGATTTGCACCCGTTCACCCCAGGTGTGACATAGGTGCGGCGTACGCCAAGGCGGCTGGAGGATGGCGCAGTGCACGGTGAGTACAAGATCCCGGGCGGCAAGCTGGTCGTCGTGGACCTCGAAGTGGAGGACGGCGTGCTGCGGCACGTGCGGGTCGCCGGTGACTTCTTCCTGGAACCCGACGACGCCTTCCTGGCGCTCGGCACCTCTCTGGAGGGCGCCCCGTCGGACACGGACGCGGCGGGCCTCGCCGCCCGTATCGAGGCCGCCCTGCCGGAGGGCACGGTGATGTACGGGCTGACGGCGGAGGGCGTCGGCGTCGCGGTGCGCCGGGCCCTCGCGCACGCCACCGACTGGACGGACTACGACTGGCAGTTGATCCACGAGGGCCCGCAGTCGCCCGCCCTGCACATGGCGCTCGACGAGGTGATCACCGCCGAGGTCGCCGCCGGGCTGCGGCCGCCGACGCTGCGGGTCTGGGAGTGGGCCGCGCCCGCGGTGGTGATCGGCAGCTTCCAGTCGCTGCGCAACGAGGTCGACGCGGACGCCGCCCGCGAGCACGGCATCGAGGTCGTGCGGCGGATCAGCGGCGGCGGCGCGATGTTCTGCGAGCCGGGCAACACCATCACGTACTCGCTGTCCGTGCCGGCCGCGCTCGTGCAGGGCCTGTCCTTCGCGGACAGCTACGCGTACCTCGACGACTGGGTGCTCGGCGCGCTCGGCGACATGGGCATCAAGGCCTGGTACCAGCCGCTGAACGACATCGCCACGGACGCCGGGAAGATCGCGGGCGCCGCCCAGAAGCGGATGACCGGCGGGGACGGCGCGGTCCTGCACCACGTGACGATGGCGTACGACATCGACGCCGAGAAGATGGTCGACGTGCTGCGGATCGGCCGCGAGAAGCTGTCCGACAAGGGCACGACGAGCGCGAAGAAGCGGGTCGACCCGCTGCGCCGGCAGACCGGCCTGCCGCGCGAGACCGTCATCGAGCGGATGATCGACTCGTTCCGCGTCCGCCACGGCCTCACTGCGGGCCAGGTGACGGAAGACGAACTGTCCACGGCCCACCACCTGGCCCGCACAAAGTTCTCCACCCCGGAGTGGACGGGCCGGGTTCCTTAGGGCGGGGCCGGGTTCGTTGGGGCGGGGAGGGTGCGGGAACCGGAGGGCAACGGGGGCCGCAGGTCCGGGAGTCGTGGTCCCGGGGCCGGGCGTACGGAGACCGCAGGCACCGGACCGTAGGCGGGTTCCGTGGGGCGGGTTCCGCGGACACCGGTTCCGCGGCGGCTGCCGCGGGCGCCGGACTCGCGGACGTGGCCCACGGCCCGACCGTGGGGCCGGCCGGGCAGCACAGACCCCGGTTCGAGCGGACCGAACTCAGCGCCGGGCCCGCAACCCACAGCCCGGGCACCGGGCACCGGGCACCGGACCGAAGCTTCCGGGGGCCCTGGGAACTCCACAAGCCGGGCCGTGCGGGCAAGCCTCGCGCCTCCGGCTCCGCAAGCCCCAGGCCGCCGTGAGCGCTCGGACAGGTAGGCACGCGTGCCTCGCCCGACCGTCTCCGCCCCGAAGGTTCCCTCCCGGCTCCCCTATGCCGTACCGCGTCGCGTGTGACACTCTCGTGCCTCCACCTCCCATGTCCCGCGATTACGGCTCCGGCCGAGGAGGACCGACCGTGCGTTCCCTGTCGCTGCTGCTCGCCGTGCGGGTGCTGCCCGTCGCCGCCCTGGCCGTGACCGGGTGGGCCTGGACCTCGGGGCCGTACGCGCCGGGTGAGGACCGGGCCGCGCCCGCGGCCGCCGAGCCGAAGGCCGCGGAGAGCGCGGCGGCGGAGGAGACGTACGAGAAGCCGCCCGCGCCCTGTGACGCCGTGCCGTCCGGCACGGTCGAGGACCTCGTGCCCGAGGCCGACCGGGGCGGCAAGGAGCTGCGCCTGACCGACCCGGAGCGCCGCCGCACCTGCTCGTGGAGCGCGCTCGACGGGTACGACTACCGCTGGCTGGACGTCGGCTACGACCTGCGGGACTCGGCGGCCACGGCCCGCCAGGCGTTCGCGTCCCGCGCCGGGGACGCGGCCAGGACCGTCGACGGTCTGGGCGAACAGGCCGCCGTGGTCGTCGAGTTGACCGAGAAGGACGGCCAGAAGACCCGCAGCGCGAAACTGTACGTCCGCTCCCGGAACATGCTCGTGACCGTGACGTACAACGGCAGCGACTTCGAGTCCCAGTCCGCGCCCGGCCCGGCGACCATGAAGGACGGCGCCGTACGGGCCGGCAAGGCGGCGCTCGAAGCGCTCCGCTGACGACACCGCACGCAGACGCCCCGCACGCCGACGCCAGCCGACGCCGGCCGACGCCCCGCATCGCGCCGCACCACTCCCGCAAACCGCCCGGCATCGGTAGAGTCCTCCCCCATCCCGCACCGAAGGCACCCGCACGGACGGCACCCGCACCGACGGCACCCGCTTCGCCCGCTCATCCCCCGACGGACTCTGCAGAGCGAGGGCACGATGGCTTCGACGGTTCCTCCCCCGGCGGACGCGGCGCCGGGCACCCAACTCACGTACCCCGACGGGCGGGTGGCGCTCGCCGACGGGGTGGTCCCGGACGACCCGCGGTTCGCCAACGGCGACCTGCTGCCGGTGCCGATGCGGCGCCGCACCTGGGGTGTCTACAACTACACGGCGCTGTGGATCGGCATGGCCCACAACATCCCGTCGTGGACCCTCGCCTCCGGCCTCGTCGCGCTCGGCATGGACTGGAAGCAGGCGGTCCTCGTCATCGCCCTCGCCAATGTGATCGTGCTGCTCCCGATGCTGCTCACCGGGCACGCCGGGCCCAAGTACGGGATCCCGTTCCCCGTCGTCGTACGCGCCTCGTTCGGGCTGCGCGGCGCCAATCTGCCCGCGCTGCTCCGCGCCGCCGTGGCCTGCTGCTGGTTCGGCATCCAGACGTGGATCGGCGGGCAGGGCATCTTCCTGCTCCTGGGCAAGGTGTTCGGCGGCTGGACGACGGCCGCGGAGATCGGCGGCCACCCGTGGACCCTGTGGCTCTGCTTCGTGATCTTCTGGGCGCTCGAACTGGCCATCATCTACCGGGGGATGGAGACCCTGCGCCGGTTCGAGAACTGGGCGGCGCCGTTCGTCCTCGTCGGTGCCGTGGTGCTGCTCGTGTGGATCACGTCGAAGGCCGGCGGCTTCGGACCGCTCCTCGACCAGCCGTCGAAGCTGGGCTGGGGCGCGGACTTCTGGGCGGTGTTCTTCCCGGCCCTGATGGGGATGATCGGCTTCTGGTCGACGCTGTCCCTGAACATCCCGGACTTCACCCGCTTCGGCAAGGGCCAGCGGGCGCAGGTGTGGGGCCAGTCGCTCGGCCTGCCCACGACGATGACGGCCTTCGCCCTGCTCTCCGTCCTCGTCACGTCCGGCTCGCAGGCGGTGTACGGGGTGCCGCTCTGGGATCCCGTCCAGCTCGCGGCGAAGACCGACAACATCTTCGGGCTGCTCTTCGCCCTGGTGACGGTCCTGATCGCGACGGTCTCGGTGAACATCGCGGCCAACGTGGTGTCGCCCGCGTACGACCTGGCGAATCTGCTGCCGAAGGTGATCAACTTCCGTACGGGGGCGGTGATCACGGGCGTCGTCGGGGTCCTGGTGATGCCGTGGAAGCTGACCGAGACGCCCGAGCTGTACATCTTCACCTGGCTCGGCGTGGTCGGCGGTCTGCTCGGCACCGTGGCCGGGGTGATGATCGCCGACTACTGGATCGTCCGCCGCACCGCCCTCGACCTGGCCGGGCTCTACGACCGGAACGGCCCGTACTGGTACACCGGCGGCTGGAACTGGCGGGCACTGCTCGCCTTCGGCGTCGGCGGGCTGCTCGCCGTGGGCGGCTCGCACTCGGCGCCCGGCAAGGGCCCCTTCCCCGCGGACGGGCTGATCCCGGCGCTGCGCCCGCTCGCCGACTACGGCTGGGCGGTGGGGCTGGTGACGGCGCTCGTGCTGTACGCCGCCACCAGCCGCAGGCCGTCCGCTACGAGGTGACCTCGGCGTCCGCCGTGCCCTCCGCCTCGGCGCGGCGGGCCCGGCTGCGGCCCATCGCCAGCCACGCGACAGCGAGGACCAGGAACCAGACCGGGGTGACGAGAAGCGCCTGCAGGGTGTCCGACTTCTGGGTGAACGCCCAGATCAGGAAGGCGAAGAAGGCGAACACGACGTAGCACATGAAGACGCCGCCGGGCATCTTGAACGTCGACGCCTCGTGCAGCTGCGGGCGGCGCTTGCGGTAGACGATGTAGCTGATCAGGATCATCGTCCAGATGAACATGAAGCACACCGACGAGATCGTCGTGACCAGCGTGAACGCCTCGATGATCGAGCCGCCGATGGCCACCATGACGACGCCCCCGAGCAGGAACACCCCGGAGAGCAGCAGTGCGTTGACCGGCACCCGGCGGGAGCTGAGCCTGCCGAAGGAGGCCGGGGCGTCGCCCTCGTGGGCCAGGCCGTACACCATCCGGGAGGTGGAGTAGATGCCGGAGTTGGCGGACGAGGTGGCCGAGGTGAGCACCACGAAGTTGATCACCGAGGCGGCGACGGCGAGCCCGGCGAGCGTGAACATCACGACGAACGGGCTCTTCTCGGCGCTGATCTGCCGCCAGGGCGTGACCGAGATGATCACGACGAGCGCGACGACGTAGAACAGCATCACGCGCACGGGGATCGAGTTGATGGCCTTGGGGAGGTTCTTCTCCGGGTCCTTGGTCTCGGCGGCGGTGGTGCCGACGAGCTCGATGCCGACGAACGCGAACGTGGCGATCTGGAAGCCGGCCACGAAGCCCATCGGGCCGGTCGGGAAGAAGCCGCCGTCGTTCCACAGGTTGGCGAAGCTCGCGGTGGCGCCGCTGGTCGACTCGAAGCCCTTGAGGACCATGACGAGGCCGACGACGATCAGCGCGACGATCGCGACGATCTTGATGAGCGCGAACCAGAACTCGGTCTCACCGAAGGCCTTCACCGTCGGCAGGTTGAGCCCGATGAGCACCACGACCGCGGCGAGCGCGGGAATCCACAGCGGCGCCCCGTCCCACCAGTACGCGACGTACCCGGAGATGGCCACGACGTCGGCGATGCCGGTGACGATCCAGCAGAACCAGTACGTCCAGCCGGTGAAGAAGCCCGCGCACGGGCCCAGCAGATCGGACGCGAAGTCGGCGAAGGACTTGTAGCGCAGGTCGGACAGGAGGAGTTCGCCCATGGCGCGCATGACGAAGAACAGCATCGCGCCGATGATCATGTAGACGAAGATCACCGAGGGGCCGGCGAGGGAGATCGTCTTGCCGGAGCCCATGAACAGGCCGGTTCCGATCGCACCGCCGATCGCGATGAGCTGGATGTGCCGGTTGGACAACTGGCGGGAGAGCTGCGGCCCTTCGCCGGTCGCGGCCGGGCCGTTCGACGTGCGGCCGTTCGACGTGCCGGAACCACCGCCCCCGGTCACCGCCGTGGCGGTCGAACCGGGGTCACTGCTGTCGTGCATGGACGAACCTCACTGATCTCGCGCGCGTGCGGGCACGCACCATTACACACTCGTTTCCAGGGGAGTCTGGCCTGCCGGAGGCTAGGCCGACGCCGCTCGACAAATCAAGGGTGTATTGGGCACGTACCGGCCGCGCGCGAGCAGCCCGTCAGCCGCGCATCAGTCGTGCATCAGTCGCGCATCAGCCGCGCAGCGCCGGAATGACCGAGGTGCCGTACCCGTCGACGACCCGTTCGCGCGCGTCGTGCATGGCGTAGAGGGCGAACTGGTCGACGCCGATGTCCTGCAACTCCCGCATTCTGGCGATGTGTTGCTCGGCCGTCCCGATGACGCAGAAGCGGTCCACGATGTCGTCGGGCACGAACGCGGTGTCGGGGTTGTCGGCCCGGCCGTGGTGCGAGTAGTCGTACCCCTCGCGGGCCTTGATGTAGTCGGTGAGGGCCTCCGGGACGAGGTCGGAGTGCGCCCCGTACTTGGCGACCAGGTCCGCCACGTGGTTGCCGACCATGCCGCCGAACCAGCGGCACTGCTCGCGGGCGTGCGCGAGGGCGTCCGCCGAGTCGTCCTCGGTGAGGTAGGCCGGCGCCGCGACGCAGATGCTCAGCTCGTCCGGGTCCCGCCCGGCCGCGGCGGCCGCGTCCCGCACGGCCTGCACCATCGTGCGGGTCAGATACGGGTCGGCCAGCTGCAGGATGAACCCGTCGGCCTCCTCGCCTGCCATCTTCAGCGCCTTCGGCCCGTACGCGGCCATCCAGACGGGGAGCCGCGCGTCCTGCCCGACCCAGGGGAAGCGGACCGTGGTGCCGCCGAGGTCCGCCTCCTGTCCCGAGGCGAGCGCGCGGATCACCTTCATCGCGGCGCTGAGCCGGGCCAGGGTGTTGGGCGGCCGGCCGGCGACCCGCATGGCGCTGTCGCCGCGCCCGATGCCGCACACCGTGCGGTTGCCGAACATGTCGTTGAGCGTGGCGAAGGTGGACGCGGTCACCTCCCAGGTCCGGGTGCCGGGGTTGGTGACCATCGTGCCGACGGTCAGGCGCCGGGTGTTGGCGAGGATCTGGCTGTGGATGACGAAGGGCTCCTGCCAGAGGACGGCGGAGTCGAACGTCCAGCCGTAGCGGAAACCGTTGCGCTCGGCGCGCTTCATCAGGCTGATGACCTGCGCCGCGGGCGGATCGGTCTGCAGGACGAGTCCGAAGTCCATGCGCTGGGCCTCCTAGTCGTTCAGATACTGGCAGGTGCCGCGCGGCGTGTACGTGCCGTGGCCCGCGCGGCCGGTGAACTCGCGGTCGTCGACGACCACTTCGCCGCGCGAGAGCACCGTCTCGACCCGGCCGCGGATCCGCTTGCCCTCGTACGCGGAGTAGTCGACGTTCATGTGGTGCGTCTCGGCGGACAGGATCTGTTCGGCGTGCGGGTCGTAGACGACGACGTCCGCGTCGGCGCCGGGCGCGAGGGTGCCCTTCTTGCCGTACAGGCCGAACATCCGGGCCGGGGCCGCGCAGGCGATGTCGATCCAGCGGCGGCGGGAGATGTGCCCGTCGACGACGGCCTGGTGGAGGAGGTCCATGCGGTTCTCCACGCCGGGCAGGCCGTTGGGGATCTTGGAGAAGTCGCCGCGGCCCAGCTCCTTCTGCCCGGCGAAGCAGAACGGGCAGTGGTCCGTGGACACCACCTGCAGGTCGTCGGTGCGCAGCCCGCGCCACAGGGCCGCCTGGTGCTCGCGCGGGCGCAGCGGGGTGGAGCAGACGTACTTGGCGCCCTCGAAGTCCGGCTCGGCGAGGTTGTCGGTGGACAGGAACAGGTACTGCGGGCAGGTCTCGCCGAAGACCGGGAGGCCCTTGTCGCGGGCGGCGGCCAGTTCGGCGACGGCCTCTTCGGCGGAGACGTGCACGACGTACAGCGGGGCGCCGGCGACGCGGGCGAGCTGGATGGCGCGGTGGGTGGCCTCGGCTTCGAGGAGGACCTTGCGGACCTCGCCGTGGAAGCGGGGGTCGGTCTCGCCGCGCTGCAGGGCCTGTTCGACGAGGACGTCGATGGCGATGCCGTTCTCCGCGTGCATCATGATCAGCCCGCCGTTGCCGGCGGAGCGCTGCATGGCGCGCAGGATCTGGCCGTCGTCGCTGTAGAAGACGCCGGGGTAGGCCATGAACAGCTTGAAGCTGGTGATGCCCTCCTCGACGAGCCGGTCCATCTCCTTGAGCGTTCCGTCGTTGACGTCGGAGAGGATCATGTGGAACGCGTAGTCGATCGCGCACTTGCCGTCGGCCTTCGCGTACCAGGCGTCCAGGCCCTCGCGCAGGGAGCGGCCGCGGCTCTGCACGGCGAAGTCGACGATGGTGGTGGTGCCGCCCCAGGCGGCGGCGCGGGTGCCGGTCTCGAAGGTGTCGGAGGCGAAGGTGCCGCCGAACGGCAGCTCCATGTGCGTGTGGGCGTCGACGCCGCCCGGGATGACGTACTTGTCGGTGGCGTCGATGACGCGGTCGGCGGTCCAGGAGTTCGCCTGGTCGCTGCCGTGGGCGGCGAGGGCGGCGATCCGGCCGTCCTCGATCAGGACGTCGGCGTGGGTCTCGTCCGCGGCGGTGACGACGAGTCCGCCGCGGATCAGGGTGCGGGTGCTCATGGCTTCCCCTCACGGGTCACGGACGGGAGGTGGTGGCGCTCGACCACAGGGCGCGCAGGGCGTGTTCGAGTACGGCTGCGCCTTCCTCGGCCTCGGCGACGGTGAGCGACAGCGGCGGGGCGATCCGCAGCACGCTGGTGTCGTGGCCGCCGCCCTTGCCGATGAGGAGTCCGCCTTCGCGGGCGGCCTCCAGGACGGCGGTCGCGGCGTCCGGGTCGGCCTCGTCGGTGCCGGGCCTGGCCAGTTCGACGCCGATCATCAGGCCGCGCCCGCGCACTTCGCGTACGGCCTCGACGCCCGCGCCGATGGCCCGCAGCCGCTCCAGGAGCATGCCGCCGACGCGGCGCGCGTTGCCCTGCAGGTCGTGCTCCAACAGGTACGAGAGGTTGGCGAGGCCCGCGGCCATGGTGACCGGGGAGCCGCCGAAGGTGGAGATGGAGTTGGCGTCGAGGCAGTTCATGACCTCGGCGCGGGCGACGACGCCGCCGATGGACATGCCGTTGCCGATGCCCTTGGCGAAGGTGAGCAGGTCGGGCGGCCCGTTCTGGCCGTGCGCCTGCCAGCCCCAGAAGTGCTCGCCGGTGCGGCCCCAGCCGGTCTGCACCTCGTCGGAGATCCACAGGATGCCGTGGCGTCGCAGGACTTCGCGGAACGCGGCGTACAGCCCGTCGGGCGGGGAGGTGAAGCCGCCGACGCCCTGGATGGGTTCGGCGATCAGGGCGGCGGCGCCGCGGCTCTGCCCGAGCATGTCCTCCAGGTCGGCGACGCAGGCGGCGGTGAACTCGGCGTCGGTCAGGTGGGCGTACGAGCCGCGGCTGCGGACGCCGCCGTGCACGTACAGGGTCTGCAGCGGCGAGAGGCTGGTGGGCGACCAGGAGCGGTTGCCGGTGATGGACACGGCCGAGAAGGAGCGGCCGTGGTAGCTGTTGCGCATCGCCAGGATCTGGTTGGAGCGGTTGTACGTGGTGGCGAGCAGCAGGGCCGCGTCGTTGGCCTCGGTGCCGGAGGTGGTGAAGAAGACGCGGGCGTCGGGGATGCCGGACAAGTGGGCGATGCGCTCGGCGAGTTCGACCATCGGGCGGTCGAGGTAGAGCGTCGAGGAGTGGATGATCCGGGCGGCCTGGTCGCTGACGGCCTTGGTGACCTCGGGCAGGGCGTGCGCGGTCATCGTGGTGAGGATGCCGCCGAAGAAGTCGAGGTACCTGCGGCCCTCGGCGTCCCACACGTACCGGCCCTCGCCGTGGGTGAGTTCGAGCGGCTCGCGGTAGTAGAGCGCGAGCCACTCGGGCATGACGGCCCGGTGCCGCCGGTGCAGGTCGGTCACGGCTGCACCAGCCCCTCGTACGCGTCGGGCCTGCGGTCGCGGTAGAACGCCCACTGGGTGCGGACCTCGTCGATGAGGTCGAAGTCCAGGTCGCGTACGACGAGTTCCTCGCCCTTGTCGCTCGCGGTCTCGCCGACGAACTGGCCGCGCGGGTCGACGAAGTAGCTGGTGCCGTAGAAGTCGTTGTCGCCGTACTCCTCCTGGCCGACGCGGTTGATCGCGGCGACGAAGTACTCGTTGGCGACGGCGGCCGCGGGCTGCTCCAGCTGCCACAGGTACGCGGAGAGGCCGCGCGAGGTGGCCGACGGGTTGTAGACCAACTGGGCGCCGTTCAGGCCGAGTTGGCGCCAGCCCTCGGGGAAGTGCCGGTCGTAGCAGATGTACACGCCGACCTTGCCGACGGCGGTGTCGAAGACCGGCCAGCCGAGGTTGCCGGGTTTGAAGTAGTACTTCTCCCAGAAGCCCTTGACCTGCGGGATGTGGTGCTTGCGGTACTTGCCGAGGTAGCTGCCGTCGGCGTCGATCACGGCCGCGGTGTTGAAGTAGAAGCCGGACTGCTCGACCTCGAAGACCGGGACCACGATCACCATTCCGGTCTCGCGGGCCAGTTCCTGCATCCGGCGGACGGTCGGCCCGTCCGGCACGGGTTCGGCCCAGCGGTAGTGCTCGGGCTCCTGGACCTGGCAGAAGTAGGGGGCGTTGAAGACCTCCTGGAACCCGATGACCTTCGCCCCCTGGCGGGCGGCCTCCCGGGCGTGCTCCTCGTGTTTGGCGATCATGGATTCGGTGTCCCCTGTCCAGGTCGCCTGGACCAGGGCCGCGCGTACGACGTTCACCATGAGCTGCTCCTTCGACGCGACGCCGACAACTCAACGAGCCTCTACGCCCGTAGATCCGGGCCGTGGAGAGATGAACGTAAGCCGCGTCACAGCCCGGGGCAAGACCATCGTCGTGAACCGGCGGAGTCGATCGGATTTCGGCACTCGTGCGGGTGAAGTGCGGTGAAGCGCTGTGAAGTGGCGTGAAGTGATCGAATTCAGCCGCTGTGCAGGGTCACGGCGATCCCGGTGTGCGGCCGCTTGCCGAGGCGTACGAGGGTGGCGGGCAGGTCCACGATCCAGTACTGCAGGCCGTACTTGCGGGCGAGGTGCTTGCGCAGCCGGGGCATCTCGTCGGCGTCGAGGAAGCGTGCGGTGCCGTCGACGGCGGGGGCGCCCTCGGGGATTCGGCCGCGCACGTCGCAGGCCGAGACGCGCACGGACTTGTCCCGGCGCAGCCGCTTCACCTTCCAGGAGTCGCTCCGCGTCCACACCCACAGCTCGCGCCCGTCCCGCACGACCCACACGGGGGTCGCGACGCCGACGCCGTTGCGGCGGTAGGTGGTGAGGCTGATGTAGCGGGCGCTGCCGAGGTGTTCGGCGTCGTTGGGGGCCATACTCCGAGCCTATGCCTCGCCCCGGAAGGGCGCGGGGAACTGCGCGACCAGCCACGACGAGAGCCGCAGACGAACGACAGCGCAGCAGCTTTCGGGGGAAGGGGCGGGGCGGGGAAATTCAGCCCGGGCTGTCCGCGTGGGTCAGGGTCTCCCAGGCCACGAACAGATCGTCCGTGCCGGCCGGCCGAGTCCGCTCCGCCAGACGCTCCGTGTACGGAACGGGAACCCCCAGCCGGTTCTTGAGGTGGTTGAGGGTCACCTCGAGATCAGGCCCGAGCGTCAGCTCCGGCTTGCCCCCGCACAACCACGACGGCACCGCCCCACCCAACTGGTACTCCGCGTGCAACTCGACCGCCGCCCGCAGCCGTTCCCGCACCTCCCCGTACAGGTCCACCCCTTGGTGGTGCGCGGTCTCGGCGGTGTGGGCGGTGGCGGCGAGCGCGTACCCGACGTGCTCGAAGTTGCGGCAGGACTCCTGCCCGAGCCCGTCGACGAAGTGCCGCTGCCCGAACCAGTACGCCCGGATCTTCTCCGGTGTGTCCGCGCTGCCGCCGGGCGGCGCGACCGGCAGCGGCCCGTCGGAGCGGAGGTAGAAGTACGCGGGGACGCGGGCCCGGAACCGCGCGAGGGCCCGGTCGAACACCTCGCGGTCGTCGAGGAACACCCCGACGGCGAGGGCCGCGTCGGTCATGGTGAGGTCCCAGTTGCCGTTGTAGTCGGCGACCTTGGCGTCGAACTCGCCCAGGTAGGCGTGGCGCAGCATGCCGGAGAAGCGCGCCACCCGCTCCTTCGGCCACCCGTCGTACGTGTGCCGCACGATCTCGGCGGCCCGCGCCCAGGTCGACCCGGCCCAGGCGGCCTGCAGTCCGGCGTTGCCCTCGGTGTGGTCGCGCAGCACCCGCGACCAGGCGTCCATGATCTGCACGGCCTTCTCGGCGTGCGCCCGCTTCCCAGTCGCCGACCAGAGCAGTGCCTGCGTGTACGCGGCGACGGCGTCCTCCCGCTCGGCGGTGCAGGCCGGCGGGTTCTGGTACGGCTTGCAGGCGACGACGGCGACGGGACGCGGGCGGTAGTCGGGCTGCGCGTACCGGCTGGCGTTCATCGCGCGGTAGGCCGAGGCCCACGGTTCCTTGCCGGAGCGGACGTGGCTGCGCAGCGCGTCGAGCTGGGCGCGGTCGAGCAGCACGCCGGGGTGGGCGAAGGCGCGGGGACGGTCGGGCTCGGCGGCGTCGCCGTACGGCACGGAGGCTCCCGCGTGCGGTACGGCGGTGAGGGCCGCGGCCAGGGCGGCGACGCAGGCGGTGAGTCCACGGCGTACGAGGCGTGCACGGTGGCGTGCGCGGCGCGCGGGGCGGACGGGTCGGGTCGGTCGGGTGGCCATACGAGCAGCGTGCATCGGCGCCCCGCACCCCGCGCGGTGTGTTGCTCCGACGGCGCGGGCGGGACCTCCGCCGCCCGGAAGTGCCCGGCGGCCTCAGGCGGGCAGCGGCGCGCAGCGGGCGAGGACCTCGTCGAGGGACAGGCCGAGGGCGCCGGCGAGGGCGGCGACCGTGAAGAAGGCGGGGGTGGGCGCGCGGCCCGTCTCGATCTTCCGCAGCGTCTCGGCGGAGAGCCCGGCGCTCGCGGCGACCTCGACCATGCTCCGCTCGCCGCGGGCCTCGCGGAGCAACTGGCCGAGCCGCTCGCCGCGTTCACGCTCTTCGGGGGTGAGGGGGGTGCGCACCATGCGGCCAGTCTAGCGCGACCCCGATTTTTATACCGGCATTGTTATACCGGTATAGTAATTGGCATGGTGGAGATCAAGACAGACGCGTCCCTGGACGCGATGCGGGAAGCGGGCCGAGTCGTGGCCCGGGCGCTGGCGGCCGTGCGGGACGCGGCGGAGGTCGGCGTCCGGCTGGTCGACCTGGACGAGGTGGCGCGCGGCGTCCTGAAGGAGGCGGGCGCGGACTCCCCGTTCCTCGGGTACCGGCCGAGCTTCGCGCCCACACCCTTCCCGGGCGTGCTGTGCGTGTCGGTGAACGACGCGATCGTGCACGGCATCCCGGACGGGTACCGGCTGCGCGACGGCGACCTCGTCTCCGCGGACTTCGGCGCGCGGCTCAGCGGCTGGGTCGGCGACTCGGCGATCAGCTTCGTCGTGGGCCGGGCGCGGCCCGCCGACACCCGGCTCGTGGCGACCGCGTTCGCGGCGCTCGACGCGGGCATCGCGGCGGCCGTCGTCGGCAACCGCATCGGGGACATCGCGCACGCGATCGGCACGGTCTGCCGCTCGGCGGGGTACGGGGTGCCGGACGGCTTCGGCGGCCACGGCATCGGCCGCGAGATGCACGAGGACCCGGGCGTGCCGAACGAGGGCCGCCCCGGGCGCGGCATGCGGCTGCGGCACGGCATGGTCCTGGCGATCGAGCCGATGCTGACGGCCGGCGGCCGGGACGACTACTACGCGGACCGCGACGGCTGGACGCTCCGCACCTGCGACGGCAGCAGGGCCGCCCACGCGGAGCACACGGTGGCGATCACGGACGCGGGCCCGAGGATCCTGACCGCACTGTGACCGAGCGCCGTCGACCCGGGCCCCGCCACGGGGCCGGCCCGGAGACAGGGGAAGAGCTCAGCCGCCCAGCAACCCCCGGCTCAGCTCCGCCCCCATCCGCTCCGCCTCCTCCCGGCTCTCGATCGGCGTGACCTCCGAGCCCTTGAAGAAGATGTACGTGACGTCCTTCGCCGCACCGCCCCGCACCGGATGCGGGTCGATGCCGAGGGCGCGGGCCGTGGCGTGGGAGGCCTCGCCGATGAGGTCCGTCGGACCGGTGTCGCCCACGACCGCGTACTGCACCTTGCCGCGGTGGATGACCGCGGCGAGCCCGCCGCCCCACACCTTGTCGTCCCGGTGGTTCCACAGCTCGCTCGCGCCCGGCACCACGACGTACGGCAGTTCCGCCGAGTCGAGGTGCCGGCCGCGGGAGTCCTGGAAGGCGGTCTGGGGCTGGAAGTAGGGGTCCGTCCGCTCGTTGCAGGCGCGGCTGGGGCGGCCGTCGCAGTCGATGTCCAGGTCGGCCTTCCAGTGCACGATCCCCTTGCCGCCGCACACCGGAATGTCCGCGGGTTTCCCGTCGTCCGCGCGGAACTTGCCCTTCGAGATCTGCTCGCAGTCGGTCACCTTCGCGAGGAGCGCGGCCGCCGTCGCCTCTCCCCCACCCCTGTCGTCCCCGGCCCGCGCGGGCGGTGCGGCCAGGGTGGCGAGGAGGACGGGCGCGAGGACGGCCGGGACCAGAGCGGGATGCAGCACGGAGTTCAGCGCACGCAAGGGAGACCCCTAGAGATCGATCATGAGCTCGGGTGCACCACCATCGCCGAGCCCCCGCCCCTTCGCACCTTTTCCGCCGCCGCGAGCCAGCGTCCGTCGGGCAGTCGCTGCACTCCGGTGGCCGCGCCGATCTCCGGGTTCTTCTTGAAGACGTGCCCGAGCGCCTCCAGACGCTGCCTCAACTCGCTGTCGTACAGCCCGGGTTCGAGATCCGTGGCGGCCGTGTTGCGCTGGCTGGCGCGGGGTGCGGCGATCGCGTCGACGAGCGGCAGGCCCCGGTCGACCACTCCGGTGACGGTCTGCAGCACGGTGGTGATGATGGTCGAGCCGCCGGGCGAGCCGAGCGCGAGCACCGGGCGGCCGTCCTTCAGGACGATCGTCGGCGACATCGAGGAGCGCGGCCGCTTGCCCGGACCCGGCAGGTTCGGGTCGTGCACGTCGGGGTTGGCCGGGGCGAAGGAGAAGTCCGTCAGCTCGTTGTTGAGCAGGAAGCCGCGCCCCGGCACGGTGATGCCGCTGCCGCCGGTCGACTCGATGGTCAGGGTGTACGCGACGACGTTGCCCCACTTGTCGGAGGCCGTCAGATGCGTGGTGTTCTCGCCCTCGTACGTGGTCGGGGCCGCCTCGCCGCCGGTGCTGCAGGGCTGCGGGTCGCGCGGGTCGCCGGGGGCGAGCGGGCTGGTCAGCGCCTTGTCGTCGCGGATCAGGCAGGCCCGCGCGTCCGCGAACTCCTGGCTGAGCAGCTCCTTCGTCGGTACGTCCTCGAAGGCCGGGTCGCCGACCCAGCGGCCGCGGTCGGCGAACGCGATCCGGCTGGCCTCGATGTACCGGTGCAGGTACTTCTCCTGTGAGGCCCGCGCGAGGTCCGTGCCCTCCAGGATGTTCAGCGCCTCGCCGACGGTCGTGCCGCCGGACGACGACGGGGCCATCGAGTAGAGGTCGAGCCCCCGGTACGCGGACCGGCTCGGCGCCTGCCGCTTCACCGCGTACCCGGCGAGGTCCTCCGCCGTGAGGTCGCCGGGCCGGGCGGTGCGCCCCGAGTCCGGGTCGACGGGCGGCCGGTTGACGGTCCGTACGACCTCGTCGGCGAGCGGGCCGCGGTACATCGCGCGGCTGCCCTTGCGGGCCAACTCGGCGTACGTACGGGCCAGATCGGGGTTCTTGAAGACCGAGCCGACCACGGGAAGCTCGCCGCCGGGCAGGAACAGCTCGGCGGAGGCGGGGAAGTCGGCGAAGCGCTCCTGGTTGGCGGCGGTCTGCGCGCGGAACGTCTCGTCGACCACGAAGCCCTTGGCCGCCAACTCCTGTGCCGGGCGCAGCAGTTCGCCGAGGGAGCGGCTGCCCCAGGCGTCGAGGGCAGCGTCCCAGGTGGCGGGCGTTCCGGGGGTGCCGACGCTGAGGCCGCTGGTCACGGCGGCGTCGAACGGCAGGGGCTTGCCGTCCTCCAGGAAGAGCCCGCTGTCCGCGCTGCCCGGCGCGGTCTCGCGGCCGTCGATCGTCTGCACCTTGCGGGTCTTCGCGTCGTAGTGCACGAAGTAGCCGCCCCCGCCGATGCCCGCCGAGTACGGCTCGGTGACGCCGAGGGCGGCGGCGGTGGCGACGGCCGCGTCGACCGCGTTGCCGCCCCTGCGCAGCACCTCGATGCCCGCCGCCGACGCGTCCGGGTCGACGCTCGACACGGCGCCGCCGTACCCGACCGCGACCGGCGACTTCGCCGGGGCGGGCGCGGCGGACGCGGAGCCGGACGCCGTGTGCGCTCCGGACGCGGAGGAAGGGGGCGCCGCCGCGCCGACCGCCACCAAGGCGCCCGAAACGGCGAGAAGCGACAGGTTCCGCGCAACTGGACGACGCATCCGTACCTCCGGTCAACGGCTGTCTGCGCAGCGTAACTTCACGGCGCGGACACGTCAGGACCCCCTCGAACACCGGTGCGCGAGGAAGCTAGAGTGCCCGCCCATGAGTGAAGACCTTGTGAACGTCGTCCTGGGCGTGCTCGCCGCGGGGGCCGTCGCGACCCTCGGCTGGTTCGCCCGTACGTACCTCTGGAAGCGGGGGCTCCGGCGCAAGCAGGCCTTCTTCGGACTGCCCGCCAACGCGGAGACGCTCCTTGTCGTGAACCGCGACACGGCAGGACCCGAGCTCACCGTGTCCCGCACCGACATGTTCTCCCTCCTCGAACTCTCCGCGATCGTGAAGGAGTGCGGGGCGCACGCCCAGGTCATCCCGCACGACTTCGCCCAGCAGGGCTTCGGCGAGCGCACCGAGTTCTGCCTGGGCGGCCCGGCGTCCAACCGCCGCATGGCCGCGCATCTGCACTCGCTGCTCCCCGGCGTGCGGGTCAACGCCGACCCCGAGCCCGGCCCGGACCGGGGCGCGTTCCAGATAGGCAGCGAGCGGTACCGGATGGAGCCGGGGCGCGCGGAGTACGTGGTCCTCGCCCGGCTCACCGCGGGGCAGGGGCAGGAGGCACGGCCCGTGTTCCTCTTCTGCGGGCAGCGTCCCGTCACGCATCAGGCCGCCACCCGCTATCTCGCCCGCAACCACGCCCGCCTCGCCCGCAAGCACGGCGCGAACTCCTTCGTGCTGCTCCTGAAGGTGGTCAACTCCCAGGCGTACGGGCCGGACGTGATCGAGCTCGTCGCCGACGTGACGCGCGCCGCGCAGTCCCCGGCGCCGGTCGTCCGCACCTCGCACCGGGCACCGAAGGACTGACCGCACAGCAGCGGCGAGAGACCAGCTCCCCGGCCGCGCTCCAGCCGCCCGAAATTGTCCTGACTTGGCCTCACATCCCCGTGTTCCCACGGACAGTTGGCGCTCTTTCCGCCACCGCGTTCCGCCCATATCGGAGCACTTGCCACGGCCGCTCACACCCGCTCTGACCAGGTGTGACACTCAGCGCTCCGGCGACGCAGCCACAAGTGAGCCGGCTCACCAAGCCAGGTCCGGCCGGCCCGTGCACAGTTCGCCAACGAAGGAAGCCTCCTCATGAGCTACAACGCCCCGATCGAGACCCGCGAGATCGCCGACGACGCCCTGGACGGCGTGGCGGGCGGCTCCGCCGGCCTGCAGCTGCACGGCAGCCCCCAGGGCCTGCACGGCGCCGGTGGCGCCGAGCTGCTCGGCCACGGCGTGTTCGCCGAGGGTGCCGCCAACCTCCAGTCCGGCACGGCGAGCCTCCGCATCAACGCGTTCTGATCCCCCGTCAGCGCGCGCTGATCGTCCGCGGCGGCTGAGCCGTCGCGCGGCATCCGCCCCCTCGGCCACCCCCCGGCCGAGGGGGCTTCCGCTGCTCCGGGGCTACGGGCTCAGGCGATCCGCAGCGGCAGTTCCTTGATGCCGTTGATGAAGTTGGACACCAGCCGCCGCGGCCGCCCCGCCGGTTCGAGCACCGGGAACTCCCGCAGCAACTCCTCGTACAGCACGCCGAGTTGGAGCCGCGCGAAGTGCGCGCCGAGGCAGACGTGCGGCCCCTCCCCGAAGGACACGTGCGGGTTGGGGGTCCGGCCGAGGTCGAGGCGGTGCGGGTCGGGGAACACCCGCTCGTCGTGGTTGGCGGAGGCGTGCAGGACGACCACCTTGTCGCCCGCCAGGACCTGCCGCCCGGCGATCTCCGTGTCCCGTACGGCGGTACGGCGGAACGTCAGCACCGGCGGATGGTGGCGCAGCAACTCCTCGACGGCAGAGCCGAGTTGAATCTTCCCGTCCCGCAACCGCGCCTGTTCCTCGGGGTGTTCGGCGAGCGCGAGCAGCCCTCCGGGGGCGGCGCTGCGCACCGTGTCGTTGCCGGCGACCACGAGCAGGAAGAAGAACATCTCCAACTCGGCCTCGCTGAGCCGCACTTCGCCGTCCGTGGCGTGCGCGAGCGCGGTCATCACGTCGTCGCTGGGGTGCCGTCGCTTGTACGCGGCGAGCCGCTGCGCGTAGTCGAACATCTCCCGCAGCATCGCGGGCGAGCGCGGGTTGACGGGCTTGCCGTCCGCGCCGCGCACCACCGCGCCCGCCTCGTCCGGGTCCTGGTAGCCGATGACCCGCTCGGTCCACTCCAGGAGCAGGCCCCGGTCGCCGCGCGGCACGCCGAGCAGGTCGGCGAGGTTGAGCAGCGCGTAGTCGTCGGTGACGGTCGCGACGAGGTCGGCCTCGTTGCCGAACTCCCGGGCGGCAACGCAGAGTTGGTGGGCCCGCTCGCGTACCCGCTGCTCGAACCGGTCGATCCGGCCGCGGGTGAACGCCCGGCTGACGAGCCGCCGGAGCCGGACGTGGTGCGGCGGGTCCTGGTTGAGCATCATGCGGCGGATGAACGGCAGGTCGTCCGGGTCCGGGTCGCGGATCTGGGTGGCGCCGAGGTACGAGGAGAACGTGCCGTGGTCCTTGAGGACGCGGACGACGTCGGCGTGCCGCGACACCGCCCAGAACCCCGGCCCGGCGGGCCAGCCCAGGACCTCGTACTCCTCCTGCCAGGCCACCGGGTGATGGTCGCGCAGCTCCCGGTACGCCTCGTGCGGGATGCCGTCGCGCAGCAGCCGCGGGTCGAAGACGTCCGGTACGCGTCCCGCCGCCGCCGTCACAGCTGCTCCGCGCGCAGGAAGTCCTCGACGACGCGGACGAGTTGGAGCGGCGTCTCGTCCATCGCGTAGTGCCCGGCGGAGGCGAGCTCGACGACCTCGGCGCGGACGAACGAGCGCGCCCAGGTCTGCCGCATCAGCTCGGCCCCGAGCGCCGGGTCGAGCGCGCCGACGACGGCGAGGGCCGGCACGGTGCTGCCGTCGACCTCGGTGTGGAAGTCGTCGCGCGCCCACGAGTCGAGCCAGGCGCGGAACGCCTTGGGGTCACTGCGGTCGAAGGAGCGGCGCACCATGCGGTCGAGCCAGGCGGCGGGCCGGCTGCCGCCGGTGGTGAAGTCGAGGATGGCGCGGCGGCTGTCGGCGAGCTCGGCGGCGGACGCGAACAGCTCCCACTGCTCGGGCGGCAGCGGCACCCCCGAGGCCGGCACGGGCGAGACGCCGACGAGCCGCCGCACCCGCTCGGGCGCGGCCGCCACGACGCGCTGCGCGACCGCCCCGCCCATCGAGTGCCCGACCAGCGAGAACCGGTCCCAGCCGAGCCGGTCGGCGAGCGCCAGCACGTCGGCGGCGCCCTCCGCCGTGGTGTACGCCCCGGCCTCCCCGCGCGCCTCCCCGTATCCGCGCAGGTCCACGAGGGCGTACGTGAAGGACTCCAGGTCGAGGTCGGCGCGGACGGCCGCGTAGGCGTCGCGGTCGGCGAACCAGCCGTGCACGGCGAAGACCTTGTGCGGTCCTGAGCCGAGCAGGGTGTGGGGCAGCGGGACGACGGACACGGCGACTCCGTTCACAGGGGGTACGTGCAGGTACGCGCAGGTACATGGGGCGGCGTGCGGGCGTGCGGGCGTGCGGGCGTGCGGGCGTGCGGCTCCAAGGTGGCCCCAACTCCCGCCCTCGGCAAGGGCGCAAGGTGGGCACGCGCGCGGCACGCCGGGCCGGGACTGCGCCCGCCCTGCGCCCCCGTCACTCCCCGGAACCGTCGAGGGCCTCGCACCTGCTTGCCCGGTGCAATCCATCTCACACCGTTTCCGGCGATTTTTCCGCCCGCCCGCGGCAACCTCGGCGCCCGCCGCTCCCTCCTCCCCCGTGAACCGCGAGACCACTGGAGGACCCCGTTGAGCCGTACACGCCCGAGCCGGATACGTCACACCCCGCGCCCCCGCCGTACCGCCCTCGCCGCAGGCGTCGCGGCGCTCGCGCTCGCGGTGACCGGCTGCGGCTCCGCGAGCGGGTCGACGGACCCGGCCGCCGGGAAGGACGCCCGGGTCTCCGTCAACCTGCGCGGGAAGCAGGCGAAGGCCGGCGAGCGGGTCGAGGTGACCGTGCCCGAAGGGCGGCTCGCGGAGGTGACCGTCCGGGACCGCGAGGGCGGCGAGCTCTCCGGCCGGGTCGCGAAGGACGGCCGCCGCTGGACCTCGGACCGCGTGGCCGCACCGGGCACGACGTACGAGGTGAAGGCGGAGGACGACCGCGGCCGCAGCGCGACGCACACGTTCACCACCGAGGCGGCCGGCCGGGTGAACAAGCTGACGCTCGCCCCGGGCAAGGGGACCACCGTCGGCGTGGCTCACCCGCTGTCGATCGTGTTCGACAACCCGGTGAAGAACAAGAAGGCCGTGGAGCGGCACCTCAAGGTCACCACCTCCGACTCGACTGAGGGCTCCTGGGGCTGGATCACCGACTACTCCGGCAAGGACCGCGTCGACTGGCGCCCCAAGGAGTTCTGGAAGCCCGGCACGAAGGTGACGCTGGACGCCGACCTGAACGGCGTGGACTCCGGCGACGGCGGCGGCTGGTTCGTGCGCGACTACGCCACGTCGTTCACCGTCGGCCGGGACCAGAAGGTCGAAGTCGACCTGGACAGCAAGCAGTTGACGCTGCTGCGGGACGGCAGCGCGGTCCGGCGCGTCCCGATGTCGGCCGGCACACCCGGCGGCGACAAGGCGTCCTGGGGCGGCGTGAACGTCCTGATGTCGAAGGAGGGCACGATCCGGATGAACTCGGAGACGGTCGGCCTCGGCGACGCCTACGACAAGATGGTCGACCACTCGATGCGGCTCACCTGGTCCGGGATGTACGCCCACGCCGCCCCGTGGAACGCCGCGTACTTCGGCAACACCAACCACAGTTCGGGCTGCGTCGGCATGAGCGACGGCGACGCGGGCTGGCTGTACGAGGCGGCGCAGGTCGGCGACCCGTTCGTCACGAAGGGCTCCGGCCACAAGGGCGACGCCGACGTGGGCAACGGCTACGGCCTCTGGAACCTCAGCTGGTCCGACTGGCAGGCGAAGAGCGCGCTGAACGACTAGGGGCGGCCTGCCGAGCAGACCGGCAACCGCCCAACAATCGTTACGCGCGCGTAACTTACCGACGGGTTACCTCGGGTAAACGCCCGAGGTTACCGTCGGGTCACTTTCGCACCGGACCGTGAGGAGTGACCCGTGGCACCTGAGGCACCTGTGGCATCCGCTGGACGACCGCGCCGCAAGGCCCTGCTCGGCGCCGCCGCAGGCACCGCCGCCTTCGTCGCGGGAGCCGCCTTCGGCCTCGCTCCCGCCGCCCACGCGGCGCCCGCCGCGGCCACCGCCGCCGACGGCCCGCGCTTCGTCGACATCGAGGGTGACGGCGGCACGGTCCTGAAGGCCAACGTCTTCACGCCGTCCGACGCCGAGCCCGGCGTCCGCTACCCCGCGATCGTGCTGCCGACCAGCTGGGGCATGCCGCAGATCGAGTACGTCGCGCAGGCCAGGAAGCTCGCCGACTCCGGGTACGTCGTGGTCGGTTACAACTCGCGCGGCTTCTGGCAGTCCGGCGGCGAGATCGAGACGGCCGGGCCCGAGGACGTCGCCGACGCCCGCAAGGTGGTCGACTGGACCCTCGCCCACACCCCGGCCGACCCGGACCGTGTCGGCATGGCCGGCGTCTCCTACGGCGCGGGCATCAGCCTCCTCGCCGCCGCCCACGACCCGCGCGTCAAGGCGGTCGCGGCGCTCAGCGGCTGGGCCGACCTGATCGACTCGATCTACTCCGGCCGCACCCAGCACCTCCAGGCCGCCGGACTGCTCGGCGGCGCGGGCATGCTCACCGGCCGCCCGAGCGCCGAACTCCAGCAGACCCTCAAGGACTTCCTCGCCTCCAACCTGGACCAGGAGGACGAGATGATCGCGTGGGGCAAGAAGCGCTCCCCCGCGACGTACGTCGACGCGATCAACCGGAACGACACCGCCGTCATGCTCGGCAACGCCTGGGGCGACTCCATCTTCCCGCCCAACCAGTACGCCGACTTCTACGAGCGGCTCACCGGCCCCAAGCGCCTGGAGTTCCGCCCCGGCGACCACGCGACGGCCGAGGCGACGGGCCTGCTCGGGCTGCCCAACGACGTGTGGAGCAACGCCGAGCGCTGGTTCGACCGCCACCTCAAGGGCGAGCGCAACGGCATCGACCAGGAACTCCCGGTCCAGCTCAAGTCCCGTACGACGGGCGGCTACGAGGGCTATCCTGACTGGAAGTCGGTCGGCGCGAAGAGCACCCGGATCGCGCTCGACGGCACGCGCACGGTGCGCGCGAACGCCGACTCGGGCGCCAACGGCGGCGTCGTCATGCTGACCGGGCTCCTCGACCAGTTCGCGAAGGTCCCGCCGACGGCGTCGATCCCGCTGCTGCCGCGCTCCCGTGCGGCCGTCTGGCAGTCGGAGCGGTACGCGAGCGCGCAGCAGGTGCGCGGCACCGCCAAGGTGCACACCACGGTCGCGAGCAACGAGTCGAGCGGCACCCTCGTCGCGTACCTCTACGACGTGGGGCCGCTCGGCCTCGGCAAGCTGGTCAGTCACGCGCCGTACACCTTCCACGGCAAGCAGCCCGGCCGGCCGTTCCCCGTGGACCTGGAGCTGTTCTCCACCGCCTACGACGTACCGGCCGGGCATCGCCTCGCCGTGGTGGTCGACACGGTCGACCCGCTCTACATCGAGCACAACCCGACCGGCGCGCAGCTGACCTTCTCCTCCCCCGCGGCCGACCCCAGTCATGTGTCGGTCCCGCTGCGCGAGCAGTGATCTCCGGCTGCTGCCGGTTCGGGCCTGGCCCTTGGCTACTGCGTACCGGGCAGCAGCGTCCCTGGTTCGGCCGGGGCGACGTCCACGGCCTCCGTCTTGGGACTGCGCCTCTGCCGCTTGGACACCCACGTGGCGAACCACGACAGAAGCATGCACATCCCGATGTAGATCGGTGAGATCACCAGCACCACGGGGATGAACGGCAAATCGTAGTCGAGATTCGACGCGATCAGTTTCCCAGCGTGCAGGAACTCCTCATAAGTGATCAGATAACCGAGCGAAGTGTCCTTCAGAGCGACCACCAACTGGCTGATGATGGCGGGCAACATGGCCCGTACCGCCTGCGGCACGAGCACATGCGTCATCACCTGCGTCTTGCGCATGCCGAGCGCGAACGCGGCCTCCCGCTGGCCGCGTTCGACCGCGTTGATGCCGGAGCGGAACACCTCGGCGAGCACCGAGCCGTTGTAGAGCGTGAGTCCGGCGACGAGCGCCGGCAGCGGATGGACGCGCAGGGCCACGAAGATGAAGAAGATCATCACGAGGACCGGCATCGCGCGGAAGAACTCGACGATCAGCGTGGCCAGCCAGCGCACCGGCTTGTGGTCCGAGAGCCGCCCCACCGCGAGCACCGTGCCGAGCACCAGCGAAAGGACGGCGGCCATCGCGAACGCCTTCAGGGTGTTGCCGAGCCCGGTGAGCAGGAGTTCCTGAATTCCCTTGTACTGGAAGGGAGTCCACTTGGTCGCGGTGAACTGCCCGGTGTCGAAGAGCAGATACAGGATCCAGGCCGCGAGCCCCAGGATCAGGACCACCGAGACCACGCCGTACGCGAAGTGCCGCTTGCGGGCGGCCGGTCCCGGGATGTCGTAGAGGGCGGTGGACTCTTCGTGCGTGGTCGCGGTCATCGGGCGACTCCCCAGCGCTTCTCCATCAGGTTGAAGAGGGCACTGATGGTGAGGGTGATGATCAGGTAGCCGAGCGCGATCCAGACGAACGTCCAGATGATGCTGTAGCCCAGCTCGTTGAGGGTCTTGTACGTGCCGAGGAGCTCGGTGACGCTGAACGCCCCGGCGATCGCCGAGTTCTTGGCGAGCGCGATCAGGTTGGAGCCGACCGGCGGGATCACCGAGCGGAAGGCCTGCGGCAGGACGACGTTGCCGAGCGTCTGCCCGAAGCTCATCCCGAGGCTGCGCGCGGCCTCGCCCTGCCCCTTCGGCACGGTGTTGATGCCGGAGCGCAGCGCCTCGCAGATGAACGCGGAGGTGTAGCAGCCGAGGGCGAGGATCGCGAACACCTTGAAGGGGAGGACGAGTCCGAACCGCGGCAGGCCGAGCAGCACCGCGAAGAACAGCAGCGTCAGCGGGGTGTTGCGCAGCACGGTCACCCACACGGTGCCGAACAGCCGGAACGACGCCACCGGCGCCACCCGGAACGAGGCCATCAGGAAGCCGAGGACGAGCGCCAGCAGTGAGGCGTAGACGGTGAGTTCGACGGTGCCGAGGAACCCTTTGCCGTAGGTGGAGAAGTTGTCGGTCAGTACGTTCATGACGGCCCCTCAGCTCGCCGGATAGCGGTCGATGGCGGGCGGCTTCGGCGCCGGGACGCCGGACAGGCCGAGCGTCGCGTCGTAGGCCTTCTTCCAGTCGCCGTTCTTCTCGTGCCGCGCGAGCGCGTCGTCGATGGCGAACCGCAGCGCGTTGTCGCTCCTGGGCACCCCGATCCCGTACGGCTCCTCGGAGAAGGGCTTGCCGACCAGCTTCATCTCCTCGGGCACCTTGGCGGCGTACCCCTGCAGGATCGCGTCGTCGGTGGTGACCGCGTCGACCTGGTACGTCAGCAGGTTGTCGACGCAGATCGAGTACGTGTCGTACGCGACGAGGTCGGCCTTCGGGTAGTCCGCCTCGATCCGCTGGTACGGGGTGGAGCCGGCCGCCGAGCAGACCTTCTTGCCGGCCAGGTCCTGCGGGCCCTTGATCTCGTCGTCGTCCTTGCGCACCAGGAGGCTCTGGCCGGCCATGTAGTAGGGGCCGCCGAAGCCGACGAGTTTCTTGCGGTTGTCGTTGATGGTGTAGGTGCCGACGTAGTAGTCGATCTGGCCGTTCTGCAGGGCGGTCTCGCGGTTGGCGGAGGCGATCGTCCTGAACTGGATCGTCTTCGGGTCGAAGCCGAGCGAGGCCGAGATCATCTTGGCGATCTCGATGTCGAAGCCCGAGTAGACGCCGCTCGCCGGGTCCTTCTCGCCGAGGTAGGGCTGGTCCTCCTTGGCGCCGACCACGAGCCGCCCGCGCCGCTGCGCCTTCTTCCAGGTCGCCGAGTCCGGCAGCTCGAAGCCCCGCGCGATCTCGTACGTGGGCAGGTCCTCGGCGCTCGGGCCCTTCACGGGCGGGCTGCCGTCCTTGCCGCAGGCGGTGGCGGCGAGCGCGGTGAGCGCGAGCCCGGCGAGGGCCTTGGCGATCCTGCCGAGCCCTGCCCGCCTGCCTTCGGGCATGCGTGTGCTGCGTGTGCTGGGTGTCATCGGTGCGCTTCCCCGTCAGTGCTTGAGGATCTTGGAGAGGAAGTCCTTGGCCCGCGCGCTCTCCGGGTCCGTGAAGAACTCCTCGGGGGTGCGGTCCTCGACGATCCTGCCGTCGGCCATGAACACCACGCGGTTGGCGGCGGAGCGGGCGAAGCCCATCTCGTGTGTGACGACCACCATCGTCATGCCGTCGCGCGCCAACTGCTGCATGACTTCCAGGACTTCGTTGATCATCTCCGGGTCGAGCGCCGAGGTCGGCTCGTCGAAGAGCATCACCTTCGGGTCCATCGCGAGGGCGCGGGCGATGGCCACGCGCTGCTGCTGACCGCCGGAGAGCTGCGCCGGGAACTTCTCGGCGTGCGCGGCGAGGCCGACCCGCTCCAGGAGTTCGCCGGAGCGCCGGTCGGCCTCGTCCTTCTTGCGGCCGCGCACCTTGATCTGGGCGAGAGAAACGTTCTGGCGGACCGTCTTGTGCGCGAAGAGGTTGAACGACTGGAACACCATGCCGACTTCGGCGCGGAGCTTCGCGAGCTCCTTGCCCTCGGCGGGCAGTTCCCTGCCGTCCAGGGTGATGCGTCCGGACTGGATGGTCTCCAGCCGGTTGATCGTCCGGCACAGGGTCGACTTCCCCGATCCGGACGGGCCGATGACCACCACCACCTCCCCGCGCCCGACGGTGAGATTGATGTCCTGCAGGACATGCAACTCCCCGTAGTACTTGTTGACGTCCCGCAGTTCGATCAACGGATCGACGGCCATTCCCCAGCCCTACTCACTCTTCGCTGTATGACAGTCCGCGCAAACTATCCGTAGCAATACGGTACTTAACAGGCGACACGCACCTAGCGGGCATTAACCGTATTTGCGCTGCTGGGGGTTGGGGAGGCGAGGCATTTCAGGCCTCGGCCGCCTCCGCGTACACCTGGGAGAGCTCGGGCGCTCCGCTCACGGCCCAGTCGAGACCGGCCTCGACGACATGGATCTCCCGGCCGGAGGCCAGCCGGACGACCGGGTGCCCGCCGGGCCACACATGCCACACGGCGCCGGGAACGGTGCGCACCAGCACGGTCCCGAGGTACAGGCCCGCGTCGTTGCCGAGCCACGGAAGGAGCTCCGGGTCGTCGCGCCAGTGCGGCGTCAGCTGGTCGAGGGCCTCCAACGAGGCGACGCTGTCGTCCAGTTCGAGTCCCGCACTGCCTGCCTGCGAGCGCAGTAGTTCGCACTCCGAGAGCAACTCGGCCACGCCGTCCGGGTTCTCGGCGAACGCCGCCGCGAGGCCGGCTCCCGGCTCCTCGGCCCGCCGTCCGAGCCACTTGTCCAGGAAAGGCACCTTCATGATCCACGCTCCGCCGATTCGGCCCACTTCGCCCAAAATGGCTGTCACTTTGTCGTAGTTGCACTAGATCACCTTCCAGGCGCGGCCCCGAACCTCGACACGACAGCTCCTTCCTCCCATTGTGGGCCGATACGTCACTCCGGCACCTGCGCGGAAGCGAGCCTTCCGTGACCGGGCGGTAGCGGATTGTCAGACCGTGCCCCTAGGCTTCACTCCATGTCCCTCACTGACGAGCGCCAGGGAACGACTCCCTCCGCCGCGGAGATCAACGCGCAGATACGCGAGCTGTGGAGCCGCGCCGACGGCAAGCTCTCCGACGAGCAACGCGGGGAGTACGCCCGCCTGGTCACCCTCTGGGCGACGGCCGTGCGGGACGAGGTGGTGGAGGCCGCCTGAGCCGGGCCGCCCCGCCCGCACAGCCGCGAGGTTTACGCGGTCCGAGTCATCTCCCTTGAATTCAGGGCGAGTTCAGACGCCGGTCATTGACGGGTCTTGCCCCTCTCCTTAGCTTCATGGCGCATCTGTCGTCACAAGTCCCTCACCCCGCAGGTGAGGAGGAGGAGACAGCCCGTGCGTCGACGATTCTGGGGAACGACCGTGGTACTCGGACTCCTTGCCGGAGTCGCGCCAGTCGCCGACGCCACGGCGGCCGAGCCAAGACAGAAGCCGCTCCCCCTGGAGCGGCTCTTCGACAACCGGGCGGTCAGCAGTGACGACCGGCCCGCAGCGGCGGACTTCGACGGCTCCGGAGCCTCCCTCTCCGCCCAGGACCTGAACGCCGCCGGCTGGACGCCGGGCCGCAGCGTCGGCGTCGACTCGGCCCGCCTGCAACTGCCCCGCACCCAGCCCGGCCAACCCGACAACGTCCGCGCGGACGGCCAGTCCATCGCCGTCAGCGGACGCGGCGACGCCCTCGCCTTCCTGGTCGCCGGCACCGGCGGCGACGCGAGCGGCACCGGCACCGTCCGCTACCGCGACGGCTCGAGAGCCGAGTACCGCCTCACCGCGCCCGACTGGCGCTCCGGCCCCCTCGCCACCAAGTCCGTGGCCCTCCCGCACGTCAACTCCCCGCAGGGCCAACGCACCGAGACCGCCCGCCTGTACGTGGTGACCGTCCCCCTCGACCGCGGCCGCGAGGTCGCCGAGGTGCGCCTCCCCCGGGACCCCGGCCCCGACCTGCACGTCTTCGCCCTGTCCGTACGGCCCGCGACGACCGGCTGGTCCGGCACCTGGTCGGCGTCGACCGCGGGCTACACCGCCGTCGGCCCCTGGGTCGACCGCACGCTCCGCCTCGTCGTGCACTCCTCCGTGGGCGGCCCGCGGGTCCGCATCCGGCTCGACAACACGTTCGCGCGCACGCCGGTACGCATCGGCGGCGCCACCGTCGCCGTGCAGCGGTCCGGGGCCGAGCCGCGGGAGAAGCCGGTGCCGCTGACGTTCCGCGGCTCGTCCGGCACCGAAATTCCCGCCGGGGCCCAGGCGTTCAGCGACCCGGTCGACTTCGACGTGCCCGCCGACAGCAACCTTCTGGTGAGCTTCCATCTGCCCGGCACCGTCTCCGCGGCGCCCGTGCACAGCCAGGCCATCCAGCGCTCGTACCTGAGCACCGCCGGCGACCACAGCGGCGACAGCGCGCCCGGCGCGTACACCTCCACGATCTCCACCTGGCCGTTCCTCACCGGCGTCGACGTCGGCGGCGGGCCCGGCTCCGTCGTGATGCTCGGCGACTCCATCACCGACGGCGTGAAGTCCACCCAGGACGCCAATCTGCGCTGGCCCAACGTGCTCGCCCGCCGGATCCTCGACCAGGACGACGTCCCGCACTACGGCGTGATCAACCACGGGATCTCGGCGAACCGGGTGGTCAGCGACCGGTACCCGGGCGACGGGATCTCCACCGACACCGGCGGCGTCAGCGCCCTCCACCGCCTGGACCGGGACGTCCTCGCGCAGACCTCGGCCCGCACGATGGTCGTCTTCGAGGGCGTCAACGACGTCCGCTGGGGCGCGAGCGCGGGTGATGTCATCGCGGGCCTGGAGGAGATCGCCGAGCGCGCCCGGGCCCGCGGGCTGCGCGTGGTCGCCGCGACGATCGCGCCGTGCGAGGGCGAGTCGCTCTGCTCGGCCCCGGGCGTCGACGCCCAGCGCGTCGCCGTCAACACCTGGATCCGCACCAGCGGCACGTACGACGCGGTCCTCGACTTCGACGCCGTGCTGCGCGACCCGGACCGACCGTCCCGGATGCTGCCCGCGTACGACAGCGGCGACCATCTGCACCCGGGCGACGCGGGGCTCACCGCGATCGCGGACTCGATCGACCTCAAGAAGCTCGCGGGCTGAGGCAGTTCCGCCGGGCGCGGGGAGCGCCCCGGACACCGCGGGGCCGGGCGGGACCGCTCGGTCCCGCCCGGCCCCGCGGCCGTCCCCCGGCCCGCTACACGTCCAGGTCCACCACGACCGGCGCGTGGTCCGAGGCGCCCTTGCCCTTGCGCTCCTCGCGGTCCACGTACGCGTCCTTGACGGCCTTCGCGAACGGGGCGTTGCCGTACACGAGGTCGATGCGCATGCCGCGGTTCTTCGGGAAGCCGAGCTGGCGGTAGTCCCAGTACGTGAACGGGACGTCGTACTTCAGGGGGCGCGGCACCACGTCGTTCAGGCCGGCCTCGCGGAGGGCGGCCAGGGCGGCGCGCTCGGCGGGCGTGACGTGCGTGGCGCCCTCGAAGAGGCTGATGTCCCAGACGTCGTCGTCGGTGGGCGCCACGTTGTAGTCCCCCATCACCGCGAACGGGCGGGAGCCCGCGGCGTCCCCGGCGACGGCGGCCTTCAGGGCCTCGAACCACTTCAGCTTGTACGCATAGTGGGCGTGGTCGGGCTCGCGGCCGTTCGGCACGTACACCGACCAGACGCGGACGCCGTCGCAGGTCGCGGAGAGGGCGCGGGGCTCCTCCACCCCCTCGTACCCGGGGTCGCCGGGCAGGCCCTTGACCACGTCCTCCAGGCCGACGCGGGAGACCACGGCCACGCCGTTCCATCTGCCGGTGGCGTTGACCGCCGATTCGTAGCCCAGCTCGCGCAGCTCGTCGGCGGGGAACTGCTCGGCGGCGCACTTGGTCTCCTGGATGCACAGCACGTCCGTGCCGCTGTTCTCCAGCCAGGCCAGGAGGCGGGGCAGGCGGGCGGTGATCGAGTTGACGTTCCAAGTCGCGATGCGCATGTCTCACAACCTACCGGGCGGGTACGACAACGGGCTCGGGGCTCCGGGATCAGGGCCCCGGGCTCCGGCTTCCGGGCCCGGGACCCGGGCCCGGCTCAGAGCTCGGTGCCGTCGCCGGAGGCGAAGCGGGTGTGCTCGGCGCCGCCGAGGTTCCCGATGTGGGTGTCGTAGATGGGCCGGGCCAGGTCGGTCAGGAGGGCGTCGTGGATGTCGACGGCCCGCCGCGGCCGGACCTCACGGACGTACTCGATGACCTCGGACACCTTGGACCACGGCGCCATCACCGGCAGGAGCAGGGTGTCGACCTGCTGCTCGGGCACGGTCAGGGCGTCGCCGGGGTGGAAGACGGCGGTGCTGCCGGGGTCGACGAGGAAGCCGACGTTGGTGATCCGCGGCAGGTCCGGGTGGATCACCGCGTGCAGCTCGCCGTGCACCTGCACGTCGAAGCCGGCGGCCGAGAAGGTGTCGCCGTGGCCGACCGTGTGGACGCGCCCCGGGAAGGCGGCCGCGATCTTCTCGGCGACGGCGCGCAGCGTCCAGATCTCGGCGGCGGGGTCGGCGTCGAGGGCGGCCCGCAGATGCCCTTCGTGGAAGTGGTCCGGGTGCTCGTGGGTGACGAGGATCGCGTCGGCGCCGAGCGCGGCGTCCTCTTCGCTGAAGGCGCCCGGGTCGAGGACGAGGGTCCGGCCGTCCTTCTCCAGGCGGACGCAGGCGTGCGACTTCTTCGTGAGCTTCATGTGTGCCATGGCACCATCCTGCTCCCGCAGGCTGTGTGGTTTCAGCCCGGCGGGAGCAGTGCACCGGCCGCCATCCCCTGTGCGGCCGGGGCGGCCGGTCAGTCCTCCGGCGTGGTCTCCTCGCGGATGACGGCCTGCGCCACCCGGAACGCGGTGTTCACCGCGGGCACTCCGCAGTACACGGCCGCCTGCAGGAAGATCTCCTTGATCTCGCTGGGCGTGAGGCCGTTCCGCAGCGCCGCCCGGACATGGAAGACCAGCTCCTCCCGGTGGCCGCCGGCGATCATCGCGGTGAGCGTGACGCAGCTGCGCATCCGCCGGTCGAGCCCGGGCCGCGCCCAGACCTCGCCCCAGACGTACCGGGTGAGCAGGTCCTGGAAGTCGCCGGAGAACTCGTCGGCCGCGGCGAGCGCGCCGTCGACGTGCGCGTCCCCGAGCACCTCGCGCCGCACCTTGAGCCCGCTGTCGTACGGGTCGGGGCGGCCGGCCGGAGCCGTCTCGTCCACCTCGGCGGGCGCGATCTCGGCGACGGGCGAGGTCGGCATCGGCGGGGCGAGGACCGGCTTGGGCGGGGTGGCGGAGATCGCCGAGTGCTGCTCGGTCCAGGCCGTGGAGAAGTGGCGTACGAGCAGGTCGGTGACCGCGGCGGGCTGCTCGACGGGGGCCAGGTGCGAGGCGCCGGGCACGACGGCGAGCCGGGCGTCCGGTATGCCGGCGACCAGCGTGCGGGCCTCGGCGGGGCCGGTGACCTGGTCCTCGGAGCCGACGAGGACGAGCGTGGGCACGCCGATGCGGCCGAGCTCGGCGCGGATGTCGAAGGCGGCGAGCGCTTCGCAGGCCGCGATGTAGCAGCCGGGGTCGGTGGTGCGGACCATCTGCACGGCCCAGTCGGTGATCGCCGGCTGGTTCGCGGCGAAGCCGGGCGTGAACCACCGCTCCGGGGAGGTACGGGCGACCGGGTCGAGGCCGTTCGTCCGCACTATCACGCCGCGCTGCCGGAACTCGTCGGCGGTGCCGAAGCGGGGCGAGGCGGCGATCAGCGCGAGCGAGGCGACCCGCTGCGGGTGGCGCAGCGCGAGGTCGGCGCCGATGGCACCACCGAGGGCGCAGCCCGCGTAACCGAAGCGCTGCACTCCGAGCTCGTCGAGGGTGGCAAGCACCCGGTCGCCGAGCCCGCTGACGCTGTCGGCCGCGTGGGCGGGCGCACCGCCGTGCCCCGGGAGGTCGAAGCGGAACACGCGCCAGGTCTTCGCCAGCTCGGGGACTTGCCGGTCCCACATGTGCCATGTGGTGCCCAGTGAGGGACCCAGGACCAGGACTGGGGCGTCTTCTGGCCCGTCAAAGCGGTACTGCAGGCTGTTCTTCGGTGTCTCACTCACCCGCCCGACCCTCTCATCTGTCACGACCGCCCCTATGCCCGGGGTCCTTGCTGTAGCTGTCCGACCAGGTGGAAGACGTTGCGGGCCGCCCCATTTTTCATGCAACGGGCGCTTTCACGCCGGGCCTTGTCCCCCTTGATCCGGCGCCCATAGTAGTCGGGGCGAGGAGACCATCCGGCGGGCACGGGCAAGTCGCCGCAGGGCAGCATGACATCGGCCTGTCGGCCGTCGTCGCGGCTGGGCAACGGAATTGCCGGCGGGCTTGGGGATGGCGCCACGGGGGGACCCTCGGGACACGCCCCGCCGACCCGGCGCCGACAACGCACCGTCCCCGGCCGGCAGTCGACAAAGTGACACTCAGACACTTCCTGCCAGTTCTGTCATGAGTCGGACCCCGGGCCCGGGACAGCACACACCCATCCTCCCGCCCGTCCACTCAATTCCGCACAGTCCCTCAGAACACGGCCAATCCCCTCACACAACAGCCCGCATCCGATCGCAATCGAACGCAACGTGCGGCGTCACGTTCAGGGCGCGTCGAACCGTGAAGCACGATGTCACGTTGACCCGCCGGTTCGAGGAAGGAGGGGGCCAGTGACATCCCTTGCGTGACCGCGACGGGAGACCCCCGTCGGAGTTGGATGCATCTAGCGTGCTTCTGGCAGGCCCGCTCCGGCGTCGGCGCCGCTCTCGTCACCGAGGCCGCCCGGCGGCCCGCGAGGGGGCTGCGCGTGACTCCACGTCGACTTCGAGGACGACCTGCGGCCGTTCTGCCTCGACGCCTGCGGACTCACCCCGCCCACGGCCTGCCTCCACGCCCCCGACTCCTCGGCCGACCCGTCCCCGGCCGTACCATACGGCCCTACCTACGGGAGGTGTCGTGAAGCGACGATGGAAATTGATGCTGGTCTGCAGCATTCCCGCGCTCGGGTTCTCGGGGCTCGCCGTCGCGGCCCTCGTGACGTTCGTCGCCGACGGCCCGACGGCCGAGTTCTGGTTCCCCACCAAGGACTCGGACAGCACGATGAGCGCCTGGGGCGCGTCCCTCGCCTATGCCCTCGTGGCGGCCCTCACCTTCGAGATCGCGCGGTCCGTGTCGAAGAGCGCCGACCGGACCGGACCGTCGAATGGCGAGGACCCGCCCGCCGACGCCCGCTGACACCGCCGACGAACGAACACAGGGCCCCCGCCACCCGGTACGGCAAGAACACCGAGGCGCACGAGGCCGCCTCCGCCCTCGCAGCGGGGCCCGCAGCCCGCCTTCGCCACGTACACCGTGTTGGTCGACGTGCCGGCTTGCAGCGCGTTGCCGACTTGCACGACGTGCGCGTCCGGCTTACCGGGGGTCGCCGAAGGTCCGCCGGTAGGCGCCGGGGGTTGTGCCGAGGTGTGCGCGGAAGCGGCGGCGCAGGTTGACTGCCGAGATGAGTCCGACGCGGCCGGCGATGGCTTCGACCGGCAGGTCGGTCTGCTCCAGCAGCGCCCGTGCGGCGTCGAGGCGTTGGCGGAGCAGCCACTGGCCTGGGCTGGTGCCGAGCTGTTCGGTGAACCGTCGGGCGAGGGTGCGGCTGGACAGCCCGGCTCGTTCGGCGAGCTCGTCGAGGGTCAGCCGGGCGTCGAGGCGGGAGGCGGCCCACTCCAGGAGCGGTGCCAGGGATTCGTCCGCCTTGGCCGGTGCGGGCTGTGCGGCGTACTGGAGTTGACTTCCCTCGCGGTGTGGCGGCAGCACCATGTACCGGGCGATCTGGGCGGCGTACGCCGCGCCGTGGTCGGAGCGTACGAGATGCAGGCACAGGTCGATACCGGCGCCGGTTCCGGCACTGGTCGCCACGTCGCCGTGATCCACGTACAGCACGTCCTCATCCACCGTCACCTCGGGGAAGGCAGCGGCGAGTTGGGCGGCGCGGCGCCAGTGGGTGGTGGCCCGGCGGCCGTCGAGCAGTCCGGCCTGCGCAAGGACGAAGGCGCCCGTGCAGATGGCGACGATCCGCGTTCCACGCCGGTGAGCAGCACGCAGCGCATCGGTGACGCGCGACGGGACCGGCGCGTCGGGCGGCTGACGGGCGGGGACGACCACGGTGTCCGCTTCCTGTAGGGCCTCGATCCCGGCGTCGACGAGCATCGCGTAGCCGGCGGTGGTCTGCAGGGGGCCGGGGTGCTCCGCGCAGACCTGGAAGCTGTAGCGGGCCTGCTCGTCCTGCGGGACGGTGCCGAACACCTCGCTGGCACAGGCGAGTTCGAAAGGCGACTGCGGCGGGGTGAGCAGGGCCACCACCCGATGGAGGTCCATGGCAGGAATATACCCATGGATGTCTTTGCAGACTCTCGGTTCGAAGGTTGCGGCGGGTGACAGTGGTCCTATGAGTGAAACCGCCGGAATGAACGTACTGAGGACCGCAGTCGAGGTCGACGGCGAATCGGCCAGCTACCTGACCGTGGATCAGGACGGTCCACCCGTATTGCTGCTGCACGGAACGTACTGGAGCCGGGTCTGGCTGCCTGTCCTCGACCTGCTCGCCGACGCGGGGCTGCGGCCCATCGCTGTCGACCTTCCCGGACTGGGGCGCTCGGGCGGCGAACTCACCCCGCAAACCGCCACGGTCCCCGCCCTTGCGGACTGGGTGACACGCTTCGCATCAGCTCTGAAACTGACCGGGCCGATCGCCCTGGGGGCCCATGACATCGGCGGCGCCATCGCCCAACATCTGCTCGCCCACAGGAAGTTGGAGGTGTCCCGGCTGGCCTTGGTCAACTCGGTCCTCTACGACTCCTGGCCCGCGCCCCACGTGGCCCGGTTCCAGGAACCGGGTGCCACCGAGGACGTGCTCGCCAACCGCCGCCAGGCCGTCACGAGGGTGCTGTCCGGCGCCGCCACCGAGGCGCTGATCGCGGACTACGTGGATCCGTGGACGGATGAACGCGTCCGCCGTTCCTGGACGGCCCTGGCCAGTGCGGCCGACAACCGCTACACCCTCGACCTCGTTCCCGCGCTGCAGCGTTCCACCGCGCCCAAGCTGCTGGTCTGGGGCGAAGACGACCTCCACGAAAGGGTCGAGTACGCCCAGCGGTTCGCCTCGGAGATTCCCTGCACCACACTCGTCCGCATCCCGGACGCGGATCACATCCCCACGGAGAACGAACCCGCTCTGATCGCCCGCGTACTCTCCGAGTTCTTCACCGCGGCACGCGCCTGAGGGGCACGCCGGCGTCGCGCGTCATGCGCATACCGGTGGGCCTTGCCACCGTGGACTGTGCGGTGGTGCTGCTCGCAGCGGACTTCGAGCGTTCTCAGCGAAGGTTCCGCCGTGACGGTCCGCCCGGGGTCAGTGTGAAGGAGAGGCCTATGAGGACGGCGGCTGCCACCGGTACGTACGGGACGCCGAGCGCGCTGATCACGGTGCCGCCGAGCGCCGCCGCGACGCCGGTGCCGAGGTAGAGGCCGGAGATGTTCAGGGCGAGCGCGGTCATGCCGAGGGAGGGGCCGCCGTCCGCCGCGGACGCGCCCGGCGCCTCGGCCGCGGCGAGGATGCTGCCCTGTACGGGCGGGGTTAGGCCCCAGGCGAACAGGGCCCAGCAGCCGACGACGAGCGACAGCACCACCGCGCTCTCCAGCTGCGCGTAGATCAACACCGCGGCGAGCAGCAGCGCCACCGCATGCCCGCCGATCACCAGCCGCAGGCTCCTGCGCGGACCCCACCTGTCGGTGACCCGGCCGGCGAGCAGCGCACCCGCCAGTCCGGCGAGGCCGACGAGGAGCAGCAGGAACGACAGGAGCCCGTACGAGCCGGAGGCGAGGTGTGCGGTGTACGCGCCGAGGTAGGTGTAGAACATCAACCCGCCGCTCGCCGCGAGGAACGTCACGGCGATCAGCCGGAGCACGGCCACGTTCCGCAAGGGCGCGAGCCGTTCACGCAGAGGGGCGGGCTCGCCTCCCGGCACCGCGGGGGCGGTGGCCCGCAGCCCGGCGATCGCCACCGCCCCCACGGCGGCGATCAGCCAGAAGCCGGCCCGCCAGCCCAGCGCGCCGGCCAGCCAGGAGCCGAGCGGCACGGCGGTGAACAGCGCGGCCGTCATCCCGGCGGTCACCACGCCCAAGTACCGGCCCTGTTCACCGGCCGGGGCGCCCGCCGCAGCGGTGGCGAAGGCCGCGGAGGCGACGACCGCGGCTCCCAGGGCCGCCGCGACCCGTGCCGCCATCAGCCACCAGTAGCCGGGCGCCAGCGCGGCGGCCACGTTGGCTGCGACGAACACGGCGAGCGCGCCGCTCATCACCGCCCGCCTCGGCCACCGTTCGCAGACCACCGCGAGGGTCGGCGCCCCGATCGCGTACACCACGGCGAACACGCTCACCAATTGGCCGGCCGCGGCCACGCTCACCTGGAGGTCTGCGGCGACCGCCGGGAGCACTCCCGCGATGATGAACTCGTCCGTGGCCGTCGCCAGCAGAGCGAGGAACAGCACGAACACCCAGCCGGGCAGGCCGGACTTCTTGTCTGTGGCAGCACTGCTGCTGCCTGTGTCGGTACGCATGGCTCGGCACGCTAAGCACTGACACCGGTGTCACCTTCAAGCCGACGTGGCCGCCTCGGCCCGCAACACATCACCCAGCGGCTCCTCGGGGCGGCCGGCCCGGAGGGTGGCGATCCGCTCGACCAACTCCGCCCGGTACCTGGCCAGTTCGGCCGCCTTGGCCTCCACGGCCGCAAGCCTCCCCTCGTACGTCGCAAGGATCTCGTCCGAGCCGTCCTGGCAGGCCAGGAACTCCTCGGTCTTCATGTCCAGGCACGGCGTCACCTGACGGATGTCGTCGACCGTCAGCCCCGCCCCGATCAACTCCCGCACATTCAGCACCCGGTGCACCGCCGACGCCTCGTACACCCGCCAACCGTTGCCTGCACGGTGCGCCTCCAGCAGCCCCTGCTGCTCGTAGTAGCGAATCGAGCGCCGACTCGCCCCGGTGCGCTGCGCCAGTTCCCCGATCTGCACGGCCTCTCGTCCTCTCACGTCGCGCGGATACGTACGGACAACGGGGCGGCGGGCCCGTACATGCCCGGCCAGGCGCCCACTCCCGGCCGCCGGCCGCGGAGAGAGGACGTCGTCGTCCGGTCAAGTCCGTCTTCCGGGCAGGCCATCCGGTGCCGAAGCGCGCGATCCTGGAGACATGGAGATTGAGATCCTGGTCGTACCGGACTGCCCTCACCAGCGGCCGGCCGAGGAGCGCCTGCGGGCGGCGCTGGAGGCCGTCGGCCTGGCCGCAACCGGCTTCCACACGCGGGTCGTCGGCGACCTGGCGGAGGCCGAGCGGTCCGGTTTCACCGGCTCCCCGACGTTCCTGATCAACGGACGCGACCCGTTCGCCGAGCCGGGAGTTCCGGCGTCACTGGCCTGCCGGATGTACCGCACCGCCGACGGCCTGGCAGGGGTTCCCGACACGGGGCGTCTGCGGGAGGCTCTGAGGGCTGCGGCCGGTTCGGGCGGCGGAGTGCAAGCGCGCTCACCGTCAGATCGTTCGTCGGCGCTCTGGCGTCGTCGTATGGGCTAGTGGATTCGCGTGGGAGGTGGCCGGTCATGATGCGCGCCGTGTGGAACGACACCGTGCTCGCGGCGGCCGAGAAGACCGTGGTGGTGGAGGGGAACCACTACTTCCCACCCGAGTCGCTGCACCGTGAGCACTTCACCGAGAGCCGGGCCAGGTCGCTGTGCTTCTGGAAGGGGCTGGCCCGCTACTACACCGTGACCGCAGGCGGGCAGACCAATAAGAACGCCGCCTGGTACTACCCGCACCCGAGCCCGCTGGCCCGCAGGATCAAGAATCACGTCGCCTTCGGGAACGGTGTCCTGGTCGAGAACCGCCCCGCGGACCCCGCCGACCCCGAGGGGAAACAGTGAGCCCCACTCGCGTACGGGGCGGGCCGTGGGCCGGGGGCCGGTGGTGCGCCGGGGCCGCGTGTCCTGGCGTGCACCTGGGCTTCCGGCTGCTTGCCGAAGGGCGGCACCCCTTGTCGGGATGCCGCCCTTCGATGGCACGTGCTGTGGTCTCGCGGGAACGTGTCCGGGTCAGCGTGTGCCGACCTGCGCCCGCTCCTTCGACGGGTCGTCCTCGTCGGCCGCGCCCCAGCAGTCCACCTCGCCGCGCAGGCCCGGCACCTGGTCCTTGCGGAAGACCGGGTCGAGGCCCTGGCGGCGCTGGGCCATGTAGTCGTCGAGGAGGCGGAAGGCGACCGCGCCGAGCGGGATGATCGCGATCAGGTTGACCAGGACCATCGCACCCATGGTGACGTCCGCGAGGCTCCAGACCAGCGGGACCGAGCCGATGGCGCCGAGGACGGCGCAGGCGACGACGACCACGCGGTACGAGCTCATCACGCCCTTGCTGCGGGTGATGAACTGGATGTTGGACTCGCCGTAGTAGTAGTTACCGATCATGGAGCTGAAGGCGACCATGAAGACCACGAGGGTCAGCAGGTGGCCTGCCCAGGAGCCCAGCGCGCCGGTGAACGCGGACTGGGTGACGTCCGCGCCGCCGCGCTCGCCGAGGGTCGGGTTGGCGGAGAGGATCACGAAGGCGGTCATGGTGCAGATGACCAGGGTGTCGAAGTAGACGCCGAGGGTCTGGACCAGGCCCTGCTTGACGGGGTGGGTGGTCTCCGCGGCAGCGGCGGCGTTCGGGGCGGAGCCCATGCCGGCCTCGTTGGAGAACATGCCGCGCCGCACGCCCTGCAGGATCGCCGTGCCCACGGCGCCGCCCGCGACCTCGCGGAAGCCGAAGGCGCCGCCGATGATGTCGGCGAGCATGCCCGGCACGTTGCCGAGGTTGAGGAGCACGATGACCAGGCCGACCAGGAGGTAGAGCCCGGCCATCACCGGGATGAGGACCTTGGTGACGGCCGTCAGGCGCTTCACGCCGAAGAACACGGCGAGCGCGAGCAGCACGGCGAGCACGACGCCGAGCAGAGGGTTGAACCAGGAGGCGTCCGTGCCGAAGGAGCCCTTCGTCGCCACCGTGATGGTGTTGGACTGCACCGCGGTCAGCACGAACCCGAACGTCAGCGTGATCAGAACGGCGAAGACCACGCCCAGCCAGCGCATGCCGAGGGCCTTCTGCATGTAGTAGGCAGGGCCGCCGCGGTAGGTGCCGGGCTCGGTGTCGGGCACCTTGTACAGCTGGGCCAGAACCGACTCGACGAACGCCGAGGCGCCGCCGACCAGGGCCATCATCCACATCCAGAAGACGGCGCCGGGCCCGCCCATGGTGATGGCGGTGGCGACGCCGGCGATGTTGCCGGTGCCGATCCGGGCGGCGGCGGAGATGGTGAAGGCACCGAAGGGGCTGACACCGGACTGCGGCTTGTCCTTGAAGACCCGGAACATCTCCGGGATGAGGCGGATCTGCACGCCCTTGGAGCGCAGTGTGAACCAGACGCCGGCGACGGCGACGAGCGGAATCAGCAGGTACGTCCAGAAGACGTCGTTGAGTTCGACGACCCAGGTTTCCAACGTGCTCATGCGAGTGCTTCCCGGTTCCTCGTGAGTCGGGGAATCGGCCCTGTCTCTGCATGCGCGTACAGGTGGTGCACGGAGCGGACGCCCGGGCCGAACGGCGCGGAGGTAAAAACTCCGCAAACGCCAGGACTGTAGGCCGGGGCACCTGCGCCTGCATACGGTTCCCGTAAGTGTCCTGTCTCACATCAGCTGCTGGACCGGGCCATGGCTACGGGACACGGTGGTTCGCGCCATCCCGGCGGCGGGCCAGCGCCGGGTAGATGCCCAGCACCCAGGCCACGGTCGCCGACAGCAGGACGAAGCCCACCAGCGCCTCCATGGGCGCGAGGACGCGCAGCCACCCGGCGGCGGGCGCGATGTCGCCCAGGCCGAGCGTGACCAGCGAGACGTACAGCGCGTCCACCGGGCTCGCGTGCTCGGTCGGTTCGAGGCCAGCCGCGTACGAGAACCGCTGCGGCATGTGCGGCCAGTACACGAGCGCCCAGCCCACCGCGACGGTCAGCGCCCACAGCGCCACCACCGTGACCATGCCCAGCGGCCCCACCCGGCGGGCCTGCGCCGGATGCCGGAGCGGGAGGACAACCGCCACAGGCTCATCATCACCAGCCTGCTGAGCCCGCCGTGCCGGGTGGGGTGCCAGAGCGTGTGGAACACGTCCCGCAGGATGAGCAGGACGAGGGCGAACCCCGCAGTCGTCGAAAGCCACGTCATCCCCGCACCCTTCCCGGTCCGGGACGCACCCTCCCCGGCGGGGCCGCCGATCTCAGCACGATGGCCGTCATACGGCGCCACCCGCCGGGCCCCGACGACTGGCACTCGCGCTTTCTGGGCCGTGACGTTGGAGCGGCCCTCGCCGTACTCCAGCCCGTTCATTTCCCGGCCTTCTTCCGGCTTCGCGTTCCAGGCCCTTGAATTCCCCCCCCCCAGGGCGGCAGCGACCGCCACTGCCTACGGCACTGGTGCGCTCAGCGACGCTTCCGACGCCGGAGAGTCGGACACCTGCGCTTACTGGCTCACCCAGCCTCCCGCGCCTCCTGCTCGGACTGCTTCGCGGTGAACTCCGTACGCCATCGGTCGATCAGCGGGGGCAGTTCGCGAAGCATGAACGTGTAGAAGTCCCGCATCTCGGTCAGCCGTCGGGCCGCCGGGGTGGACGGGTCCCCTGCCGCCGCGAGGCCCTGGTCGGCGACCTCCCCCATGGTGGCGAGGAGTTGGTTCTGCTGGGACATGAGGGTGGCCCAGGCACCGTCCGGGAAGCGGTAGTGGTCCCTGCGACTGCCGGGTGCGGGGACGCGTTCGAGGAGGCCGCTGGGCGCGAGCTGCTTCACCGCGCCGGACACCGCTCCGGAGCTGATCTGCAGCACCGCGCACAGGTCTGCGGCAGTCATCGTCTCCTGCCTACTGAACAGCAGGCAGGTCATCACCCGCGCCGTGGTCTTCTGCATACCGCCCTGCGCGAGGATCAGCGCCAGCTTCTCCGCCGCCTCCCGCAGCCGCTTGTCGTCGTCACCCATGCAGTCACCCATGCCGCCATCCTAGCGAACTCTCCACATCATTCAGAGTGTTCACAGATCTCTGAAACTTCTGTACGGTGGAGGAGTCCTGGGCGCGATCGGCCGGCGTGGCCGCAGTGCGCCCTGCTCCCGAGGAGGAGATGTCCATGACCCGCATCAAGGCAGCAGCCGACCTGCACGGGATGTCCGACGAGTCCTGGAGGCGGCACGCCAACCCCTGGAGCGTCTGGACCCGTTTCGCCGCGATCCCGGCCTTCGAGCTCGCGGTGTGGAGCCGACAGTGGCTCGGCTGGTGGTGCCTGGCCGGCGTCGCCGCCGTCGTCGCCTGGCTCTGGCTCAACGTGCGGCTCTTCGGCCCCGTCGGCCCTACGAGCTGGGCCGCGCGAGGCATCTACGGCGAGCAGCTCCACGTCGAGGGGAAGGTCCCCGCCGAGCACAGGACGATCCTCAACTGCCTCATCGCAGCTGGCCTGTTCGGCTTCGCGTTGATCGCCTGGGGCCTGACCGCCCTCGACATCTGGCCGCTCACCGTGGGCACCGCCCTCGTCGTGCTCGCCCAACTGTGGCGGATCGACCGGTACGGACTGCTCTTCCAGTACGTCGGAGAGCAGACAGACGGCAGCCGGCCCCGCGGCGCCGCAGCCTGAGGAATGCTTCTCCCTTGGTCACGGGTGCACGGCATCCACCAACCCGGCCAGGTACTGGGGCTGTTCCTCGACCTCGAGGTGGCCGGCGTCGGACATCACCTGGAGTTCGACGCCGAGGGCCGAACGGATGGCCGGAGCCAGGGCGCGCGGCGGCAGCAAGATGTCGCGATCCCCCCACACACAACGGCAAGGCTTCTGCGCGGCGTCGACGGTCGCGGCTCTGCCGAGGGGCGCACCGTAGCGACGGGCGAGTTGCACCCGGTCGAGGGGCACGGTGAGCAGGTCGACCGTGACTTGCTGTCGGCCCGTGAAGTACGTTTCCGCAACCTGGTGCAGCGCTTCGTAGCCGGCCTTTGGGGGCTTCATCTCCAGTCCTGCCTAGGTGAGGATCGAGCTCAGGGCACGGCGGACGCGCAGCGCCGTTGCGCAGCTCTCCGTGGCCACCAGGAGGACGTCGTCCGGGGAGATGTCCGCGTCGACGATCGGTTCGGCCGAGTGGAAGGTCGTCAGCTCGCGGTCGTCCTTGCGGTCCCAGACCTGCACCGCATGCGGGCCTACGTCGAAGGCCAGTGGCGCAGCTCTGCGTACGTCCTCGGCCGTGAGCCCGAGGCGGTCTGAGTTCGCGGTCAGGTCCGTCGTGTCGAGCGGGACCGGGCGGTTGAGGTCGCGGACCAGCAGGCCCGCCTCGCTGCCTTCCTGGAGTGGGAGCGCGCCGGGGGTGGTTGCCGGTACGACGAGGACCGCGGCTGCCTTGGCGAGCTGTACGGGGCCGGATTCGTCCGCGTTCTCGGGCGGGAGCAGGGTTCCGGAGGAGATTCCCCGGACACCGGGAACCGGCAGTGTCCACAGGGTCTGCCAGGGCAGGTCGACGGGCAGGCGCCGAATCGCTTCGGCGAATTCGTCCAGGCCGTCCTGCAGGAACGCGGTCTCCAACAGAGCCGCCCGCTGCGGAGGATGTGCCCCGGTGCGGATGAACAGCGGTGCCGTGCGCAGGTACGTGTGCGCGGGCGCTCCGAGGGATTCCACCGGCACTGCGGACACCGCCGCGAGCAGACGCACCGGGTCGGCGTGGACGAACAGGCCCGGGTCGGTGAGGAGTCGGGGAAGGAGGCCGGCCTGCAGAGTGTGCTCGGCGATATGGTCCTTCACGTAGGAGTCGGCCCTGGCCCAGTCCTGTTCCGGCACCGTCTGCAGCAGGGACACAGCGATACGGGACTGTTGATCGGGGACGTTCTTCAGGACCGAGAGCACTTCCGTGCCGAGAACCGGGTGCACCAGCTTCAGGCGGGCCTCCGCGCCGCGCGGTTCCTCACGGGACACGAACGGCTCCAGGGCGCTGGTGCCGAGCAGCGCCGCTGGGTCGGTACCTGTGTCGTTCACGGCGTCGACGAGGCGTCGCCACATCGACTCGGGCAGACTGTCGGCGGCGGTGAGAGCAAGGGGCGCCAGCGCAGTGTGGAGCGTCTCCGGGGTGGTGCCGGTCCGCTCGGCGTGCCACATCAGGGCTGCACCGACGGTTACGGGCAGCCGCTGTTCGTCGTCGGGCGTGGCACAGGCGAAGTCGTCAGGGGCGGCGAAGAGGCCGCGTACGACCAGGTCCATCACGAGGACGTTGTTGCCCGCTCGGCGGGTGATCGCGGCGGCGAGAGCGGTGCGTTCCGCGGGATCGGTGGTGAACGGCAGCTCTGGCGCGCCGAGTTGGGGATCGAGTGCGGTCTCCACCTGCCCGGCCAGGCCGTCCGCGTTCCACCACTGCGGGTCGTCCACATCGATGACCAAAATGTCGTCGGCGGGCAGGTCGCGCGTCAGCTCGCCGACCAGCTCCCGGGGCAGATCGAGCAGGAGCCGTACGTTGTCGGTGGCGGCGAGCGGCCTCAGTACATCCCGCACGAGGCGGGCCGAGCCGTCGGCGGCGCGCCGGTCCGCGTGGTCGATGTCCGGCACCACGATCGTCACCGGTTCGCTCAGGGCCGCCAGGCCGGCGCCGAGTTCCCTCATGCGCGCGGGGCCTTCCGGCGGGGTCGCGAGGCCGAGGTGGTGGGCGAGGGCCCCTGGGAAGTCCTCGACCGTGAGCCGGCCCGGGCGGGGCACCAGTGGAGCAGTGGGCAGGTCCGGCGGGATGATGGCCGGGTCCATGTCGGTCAGCGGGAGGCGCTGCCGGAACTCGTCGTCGCACAGCATGATGAACCCGGTCACCAGGCGGGTGCGCCCCGCTCCGGGTGTGCCGGTGAGGGCGACGGTTCTCGGGATCCCGGAGCGTTCTGCCCGCCAGTCGGCCAGAAGGCGCAGGACGGCGTCGCGGCCTGCGACATAGGGGTGGGGTGTGTAGCTGTTCTTCGCGGGGGTCTGCGGCTGCGGCTCGGTCATTGTGGTTCGGGTTTCTCTTTCAGGGAATCCGGCAACAGTTGCTCCAGTGCCTCGCCGCGTTCCGCTGACGCCCCGTAACAGGCGAAGAGCAGCGACAGGAAGGCGAGAACGGCCAGGACCAGGGTCGCGATCGTTCCAATACCCAGAGCCATGACGCCCATCAGCACCAGGGTGAAGAGCAGCCAGCCGAAGCCGCTGGTGTGCTGTTCGGCGCTCCACTCCGGGTATCGGCGGATCTCGCGCGGCTTTCGGCGCCCCTCGCCCTCGGAAACAGCGGTGGTCGGCTCACCGGCCCGAGGGCCGACCTCCCTGTTGTCAGCGGTAACTCGCCGACATCTCAGGTAGTGGTCTCCCGAGGCCAGCACACCCGCGCCGGCGCCGTCGCCGGACGCGATCCAGTAGAGCGCCGCCGGGAGACGGGTCTGCCGGTCCTGCAGGGCCCGGGCGGCGGCGGCCGGATCGATGCCTCGATCGACCACGGCCTCGAAGCGCTCACCGTCTGCACCCGTGGCGCCCGCCAGCAAGAGGCATGGAGCGGGCTTCAGTTCGGGCTGGTCGTTGGGGCCCGTCTTGTTGTAGTCCTTCGCCGAGGGACTCTCGGCCAGCGTGACTGTGCCGGCGGCGACCCGCACCGGCAATCGTCTGACCCGCCCGTCGCGAAGAGCCTTCCTGAAAGCCCTGGGCAATCCGGGAGACGTGTACAGGAGTGCCGCGAGGAGCAGGACGAAAAGGAGTACGAGGACGAGAGAGGACATGCCCGACTCGGGCCCCCCGGTCTTCTCCTCCAGCTCCGCGCGGTCCTCTTCGAGGAAGACGCCCAGCTCCGGTGCCGCGGGGGCATAGAGGGCCCAGACCTTGTCGCCCGGCTTCACGGGCTGCCGGGAGTCGAATTCCGCGACCTTCGACGTGTTCCCGTCGGCATAAGGGATCGAGGCGCGCACGTCGAGGCGGAAATGGCGCGAACCGCGGTCACGCCCCTTGCGTTCCGTGGAGATAACCTCGTCGACCCGGACCTGTTCGATGACATGCCCTGCCTCGACCATGCGCTCGGCGGCGGGTGAGACGTGGATCAGAGCGCCCACGAAATAGACCAGGATCATGAACCAGGCCAGCGGGAAGATTCCCTTCCACAGGGCGCGAAGGTCGGGCCACCAGGGCCGCGGGCCCGTTCCGCCGAATTCGTCGAAGGTCCGCCTGCGTACCGTCGCGAGGCAGCCGACGATGCCGAGCGCCGCGACCGCGAAGCACCCGATGAGGTCCCATCGGGGCGTCGGGGCCGCATAGTGCTGTGACAGGAAGGCGAACGCGGCCGCGAATCCGATACCTGCGAGGGTCAGCCACGCCGCGACAGCGCGCGAGCCGGATCTCATCCGAAATCTTCCTCCAAGGCCCTGACTTTGTCTTTGGTCACACCGCCGGTACTCAGGGCGGCACCGCCGAGGATGCCTTCGACCGCCACATGCGGATTACCGCTCGGACGTGGCCCGGCAAGGTGGTTGGCGCCGTGCACCATGCCGCCTCCGGCCACACCTCCGATGGCGTTACCGAGGGCGTCGTAGGCGTAGTCCTTCACCGAGAGATCTTCTCCGAGGGCGAATTGGCGAATTCCGTCGACGCCCACACCGCCCACGACGTTGCCTGTGACTCCTTCGGTGATGGCGCTCAGCGCAGGTCGCTGAACCATGCTGCCCGCCTTCATGCCGATGCCCGTGCCGAAAGCGGAAGCAGCGACTCCCTGCCAGGCGGCATTCGCGAAGTCCTCGCCGGACATCTTCCCGCCGTTCGCCACGGCGGTCGTCACGACATTTCCAGCGGTATTGGCCACGGCGTTCACGCCGAAGTTCGTCAGGTGCTTGCTGCTCTTGGCGAAGTCCTTGATGCCCTTGAGGCCCTTGAGTGCCTTCTGGACCTTGTTGAGACTCGACAGCCTGCGGAAGATCGCAGCGATCCGCTGCAGCAGCGTCCCGAGCCGCCCGGCGATGCGGACCGCCTGTGCTGCGAGCCGGGTGATGTTCGCGGCAGCGGCCGCCCCGGTGAGGCCGAAGGAGAAGAAGGACGTTGCGACACCGACGGCAGCCGTGACGCCGATCTCCAGATAGATCTGGTGAATTTCGTCGTTGCACTGCTCGATCGCGTCGGCGGCCTCGTCGAGCCCGCTGGCGACCTCGTCGAACTCCTCGACGGAGTTCTCCACCGCGACCTTGAAATCGTGAAAGTGCTTCTTGAACGCCTCGGCCGCAGGGCCCCGCCAGGTGTGCCCGACGGTGTCGTTGATGTCCCTCTCGAGGGCGGTGAGGATGCTCTCCTCACCGTCGAGATCCTTCTTCAGCTTCCGCCATGCCTTGGCCGCATCGCGCAGTACGTCGGGACGACCGCCGGGGTTGACCAACTCGATGCCGAGCTCGACGAGTTCCTCGGCCGCCGACTCGTCGCCGGCCATCAGTTGCCTCCGTCGGCCTTGCCGAAGAGAACAGCCGTGGCCTCGTCGTTCACCTCGGTATTCTCGTTGACTTTCCGCAGTGAATCGGCGATCTGATCCAAGTATTCGTGGATGAACTTGATCGCGTCCACGGCACCCTCGGAATATCCGATATAGGCGGCGTTGGTTTCCTCGGACTCGGTCAGCATGCCGAAACCGTCGGTGATGGCTTCTTCACCGGTCTTGCTCTCGAACTCCTTGAGGAAAGCGCGCAGATCGTACGCCTGCATCTCGAACTTCTTGGCCAGATTCCGCCCGGCACCATCTGCGTAGTACGGCGAGTCATCAGCCATGTACTGCTACCCCTCTCTGCGAGCTGACACGTGTCGACCAGCCCGATTCGGGCCCGGTCGAATACGGGCAGCCACCCTAGGCTGCACAAGTCACCACCTGAACACCGGGCAGTCACAGCCACCAAGGAGCCTCCGACAACCTGCCACGAAGGCCGCCGGCGCTCCCCTCTGCCGGGTTCCGGCAAACACTGCGGGGTGCCGGCTGCCCGTCAACGACCTGTCATTGCCGCGTATGGGACGTGTAAAGTGCGCC